>JBKDQC010000565.1:0-7416 GCA_046342295.1 Deltaproteobacteria bacterium
CGTCCGGTGTGGCGGCCGGCAACGGATACTGCTGGTAGGCGACCCTGGCGGAGCCGTCCGGCTCCTTGAGCCCGGTGCCGTCGAACTCCGCCACGACGACCGTGATGTTGTCGTGGCCGCCCCCCGCGTTCGCCATCGCGATGAGCTGGTTGGCCGCCTCGACCAGGTCGCGCGAGGCGCGGAGCACGTCCTTCATCATGTCGGCGTGCACGAGGCCCGAGAGGCCGTCGGAGCAGAGGAGGAGCCGATCTCCGCGGCGAAGCTCGAGAAAGGTCAGGTCGACCGAGACTTCCTCGGTGGTGCCGAGCGCCTGGAGGATGATGTTCGAGTGCTCGAACGCCTCGGCTTCTTCCTCGGTGAGCTGACCGGCTTCGATGAGCTGGTTGACGAGCGACTGGTCCTTGGTGATCAGCGCGAACTGGTCGCCCCGCAGCACGTACGCGCGGCTGTCGCCGACCTGCCCCACGACGAGCGTGGAGTCGACGAGCCCCGCCACCGTGCTCGTCGTGCCCATGCCGCGACGGGAGCGGTCGAGCTTGGCTGCGCTGAAGATCCGGGAGCCCGCTTCCTCCACGGAGCGCACGAGCCGCCGCGCGAAATGATCTCGGTCTCTCGGCTCACCCCCGGCGGACATCATCTCGTGGATCGTGTCGACGGCCATCTGGCTGGCGACCTCGCCCGCCGCAGCACCGCCCATTCCATCGCAGACGGCCAGCACGCATCCGCGCTCCCCGAGCACCGTGTCGAGCGGCTTGTCCTCGATTCCGCGGCGGGACGCCGAGACGTCGAGCAGGAGGAAGTTGTCTTCGTTGTGCTCGCGAACGAGACCGACGTCGGTGCGTCCGAAGTAGCGCATCGCGATGCCCGAGGGCACGTCGCGCTGCGCGGGCAGCCCGCGCGGGACCGTGTGATCGTCTCGTCGCTCGTCGGCTTTGGGGAGCTCGGGCTCCGTCGCGGCGGCGGCGGCGGCAGGCATCGCGGGCGGCGGCTCGGTGATGACGTCGGGCAGACTCATCCTGCCGACGGTCAGCACGGGTTCGTCCGCGTCCGCACCGCCGACCGCGACGGCGCCGCCGATGGTGACGACCGACAGCACGGGCTCGTCCCCCGACGGCTGCGCGCCCTGCTCGCGGTTCGCGCCCTGCTCGCGGTTTGCGCCCTGCTCGCGGTTCGCGCCCTGCTCGCGGTTCGCGCCCTGCTCGCGGTTTGCAATCGCGGTGGCGACCGCCTCGGTGAGGGAGGTCGCGCTCGGCGCCTTGGCCTCCGCCTCACTCCGGCTCTCGTCGCTCATCGCGCGCACCCCGCGAGCTCGGCTCGCCGCAGGCTCGCGCCGCGAAGGCAGCCGCTCCCGCGCGACGGATCGCGGCGGAGAGCGAGAGGGAGTGCGGGGACCGCGGGGCTCATGCGGGGGCTCCGGCGCGATCGTACCGGAAGAGATGCCTTCCGATCCGGAATTGATCGCCGGCCTTGAGGACCCGCTCGCCTCGGATGCGAATCGCGGTGCCGTTGGACGAGCCCAGGTCCCTCACGACGAACCGGCGGTGCGAGCGGTCGAGCGCGATCGCCGCGTGCCGGCGCGACATGAACGGATCGTCGGTGCAGACGACGTCCCCCTGTTCGCGGCCGATCACGGTCTCGTCGCGGTAGATGTAATGAACGTCACGCCCGATGCCCTCGGTCGTGTACTGCACGAGCCGCGCGATGCGCGCGACCTCGGGCGTACCGAAGACCAATACGCCGCGCTGCACGGCGGGACCGAGCGGGAGCTCGGTCTCGGGCAAGAGCTCGAACCGCACGAGCTGCTGGCCGAGCAGGAGCAGGTCGCCATCGGCGAGCTCCACGGGCTCGCGCAACCTCACGTACACGCCATTGATGCTGTCGAGGTCGCGCACGAGCAGCCCTTCGGGCCGCGGCACGAGGCGCACGTGGCGCGGAGACAAGTACGGATCGTCGGAGAGCACGATGTGCCCCTCCGCGCGGCCGACGTCGGTCGGGTCGTCGACGAGAGGGTAGGAGCGGCCGTCGGTGCCGTCCTTGAGGATCGCGACCAGGGTGCCGTGCTGGGCGCGAGGAGCCGTGGTCACCTCCGCGTGGTGCGCGGGCGGCGCGGGCATCGGCGCAGGGGCCGCCGCGTGCTGCGCACCGTAGCTCGCGATCGCCGCCTGCACGTTGGCCGCTGGCGACGCCGCGTACGGAGACGCCGCGGGCTGCGCCGGCGTGGGTGGCTGGGCCGCGGCGTCCGCGTAGCGAGCGCCGCAGAACTTGCAGAAGTCCGCGCCGCTCTCCCCGAGCGACCGGCAACGCCAACACACCGGCGCCGGCTGCGCGCCGTAAGGCGACGCCGGGCGCGCGGCCTGCGCGACCGGGGCTGGAGCCGCCGGGGCGGGCGCGTGGAGCGGCGCCGCCATCGGGGCCTGGGCGGCCCCGAGCTGGAAGCCCGCGTGGTTGCAGAACCGCATGTGCGGCGGGTTCGGCGTGTTGCAGCGGGGGCAAGTGATCATCGGTGGGGCCACGCCGGCTGGAGACGGTGCTGCGAGCGCTTGGCTTGCCGGAGACTGCGGGGCAGCGGCGGGGCCGCGAGCACCGCGGTCGACCCCGGTCGGCGGGGTTGGCAGGGCGTTGGGGCGCTCCGCCGGCACCCAATCCCCGAGCCGGTGACCACAGTCTTGGCAGTACAAGCTGTGGTGCGGGTTGGCCCGCCCGCAGTTCTTGCAGTTCATGCGTGGGCCGAAGGAGAACCCGCCGCGCGCTACGGCGTCAAGCTCTGCGTCAAGCTTCAATCACGTTCGAGGGCGCCGATGCGGACGACCGCCCCGACCATGACCTCGAGGACGACGTTCACACCGAACGGCTCTCCACGCGGCGTTGCGTCTCGCGTGGAGAACGGCGCCATCGCGAAAAGCCATGCCTCGGCGCTGCCCAGCAGCGCGAAGTCGCTGGTGATCTCGAAGTGCGCGCCCAGGCCACCGCTGAGCAGCCCTCCGCCCGTCGCGACGCGCGACGCGTCGCCGAAGAGGAGCGCGCCGACGCCGGCGCCGATCCAGGGCTGAACGCGCGAGGTCTCGTCGAGCACGTACCGAACCTGGCCTCGAAGCGCGTGCAAGAGCGCGATCTCGTAGAGGCTCGCGCTGTCGAGCACCCACAGGTCGTACGCGAAGCCCCAGCCGACGCGATCCGGCTGGCGCCGCATGAAGCGCAGGCCGAGCCCGATGCCCGCGTTCATGACGCAGTCGCGGCCGGCTGGGCAGACCGCCGAGCGCTCGATCGGAGCGACCGCGAGCGCGCCGAGCTCGAGCTCCCACCACGGCTCGGCCTCGTCCGGGGGCGGCGGAACCTCGAAGCGCTCGGCGATGCGGAGATCGTCCGCGAGCGCCGCGCGCGTCGACGCGCCGGTCGCCGCGACGACGATCGCCACCTGCCACACCCTCGAGCACCAGCGCGCAGCCATGAGCCTCGCTTCGCCGCCACGCTCGCACGAAGGTGCACGAGGGCGCGGACGGTTGTTGACACGCAAAGTGCCCTTTCTATAGTACCGCGCCATTCGGCTCCGCCCGTGGTCGATCGACCGAGACGATCCACGGCTCAGACAGTCCCCACCGTTCGCCTTCGTGTGGCCACACCCGAGAGGGTCTCGCACGGAGGAGCTTTCGCCCGCGTGACCCCGCGGGTCGTGATTCCCCGAGGACCGCGCATGGAACTTTTTCTCGACAAGCGCGCCGTGAAGCAGATCCGGACGTCCGCGCAGGACGCCATCGACGAAGGCGACAGCGACACGCTTCGCGAGGACGTGCTCGAGGCGTTCAGCGACGAACAGATCGAGGAGATCGAGCGTCGCATCGACAGCGTCGACTTCAACGACTTCATCTCGGAGATCCTCGACGAGTGGTCGGGGGACGAGGTCGACGAGCTCTTCGAGCTGCTCGAGGGGCACATGGCGGAGGCCGGCATCGAGGTCAAGTACGCGCCCGCCGACTCGGACGACGAGGACGACGAGCCCGAGGAAGAGGACGACGACGAGGACGAGGCCGACGGCGACGAGGTCGGCTTCGTCGAGGACGAGGGCGAGGAGCTCTGACGCAGCGCCCCGCGCGCTGGGAGCAGTCGAGCCAGAAGGTCGAGAGCGTCCTCGGGGCGCTCTCCGTGCTTTGTCCGCACGCGAGACCCGCGCGCTGGCGACGCGCTCCGGGAGACGTCGTCGCCAGCCCCTTCGAAGGCGGCGCTAGCGCGCGAGCACGTCGATCGCGCGGTCGATGCCCGCCTGGTCGACGTCGAGGTGCGTCACGGCGCGGAGCTGCGTCGGCCCGAACGGCGACACGAGGACACCCTCGCGCTGGGCGCGCTCGGAGAGCTCTGCGGGGCTCGACCCCGGGCGCGGCTCGAAGAGCACGATGTTCGTCTCCGGCGGGACCGTCGCGAGGCCTGCGTCCCGCAGGGCGGCCGCGAGACGTGTCGCGTTCGCGTGATCCTCGGCCACGCGGGCCCGGTGGTGGGCGAGCGCGTGGAGCGCGGCCGCGGCGAGGATCCCCGACTGCCGCATCCCGCCTCCCATCCGCTTGCGGATGCGGAGCGCTTCGTCGATCGCCTCGCGCGCGCCCGCGATCGCGCTCCCGACCGGCGCGCCGAGCCCCTTCGAGAAGCACACACTCACCGTGTCGAAGCCGGACGCGAGCGCGGCCTCGGTCGCGCCGGTCGCGGCGGCTGCGTTCCAGAGCCGCGCACCGTCGAGGTGCGTCGCGAGACCGATCTCGTGCGCGCGCGCGCAGATCGCGTCGACGGTCTCGGCCCGCCAGACCCGTCCGCCGGCGCGGTTGTGCGTGTTCTCGAGCGCGACGAGCCGCGTGCGGGGCTCCCAGTAGGCCTTGCTCCGAAGGGCCTCGAGATCCTCGACCGAGAAGAGCCCGCCGCGGCCGAGGACGACATGCTGCGCGCCTGCCGCGCCCATCGCGCCCGACTCGTACAGCACGATGTGCGCGTGCTCTCCGACCGCGAGCTGGTCGCCCGCGCCGCAGCGCAGCCGCACGGCGATCTGGTTCGCCATCGTCCCGCTGGGCACGAAGAGCGCGGCCTCCTTGCCGAGCAGCCCGGCGACCTCCTCCTCGAGACGCCGGACCGTGGGGTCCTCGCGGTAGACGTCGTCGCCCACCTCGGCCTCGGCCATGGCGCGGCGCATCGCGGCGGTCGGGCGGGTCACCGTGTCGGAGCGCAGATCGACGAGCATCGCCCTCTCCTACTCCGCGCTTCGCCGTCGCGCTCCGCGGCGTTGCCTCGCCTCGCCGCGTTGCGGATCGAGCCTTGACGTCCGCGAGCGCCTGCCGTATCCCACGCGCCCTGTTCGCGCCCGACCGCCCCGCGGCACGGACGAACAGCATGATTCGCCGCCCTAGCTCAGGGGTAGAGCAACGGTTTCGTAAACCGTAGGTCCCGGGTTCAATTCCCGGGGGCGGCTTCCAAAATCACCCGTAATCTCGGCCAGTGGGGGAGCGAGGCGGGTCAGCAGCCGGGCGGCGTGGGACCGCTGGGACCGGAGCGCCTCTGGTCCCAGCCCAGCGGTCACGGGCAGCGACTCGAGCGAGAGGTGCGCGTACCGCTGCGTCACGCCGATGTCGGAGTGCCGCAGCCACGTCGAGACCTCCTCGAGGCGCAGCGGCCGGTCCGTCCAGCCCATCGCGCACCACGTGCCCTGGAGCAGGTGCGACGCGCACGTGTGCCTCGTCGCGTCGTGCCACGTGACGTCGGCGCGAACGCCTGCGCGGGCTCGCAGCGTCGGCCAGGCCCAGTCGTAGCCGCGCGCGTGCATGCTGCCCGTCGGGCCCGGCCAGAGCAGCGCGTCGGGTCGCTCCTCGATGCGCACGCCGCACCGCGACGCGTACCAGCGGAGCACGCCGATCGCCGGTTCGAGCAGCCGCACGCGCCCCACCTTCCCTCCCTTCGTCGCGCGCTTGCGGCTGCGCGCCGCGACCACGTGCGGGATGTGCGCGGAGACGTGGACGTCGCTCCAGCGCAGCGATCTCGTCGAAGTAGAGCGCGAGACCCGGGCTCTTCGGCGGAGGTCGCCAGCTGACCCCACGCGAGCACGCGCGTGGCGACCGGCCGCCGATCGGCAGGATCCCTCGTCCGTAGCGCGATTCGGTGGTCGTCGGGGCAGGCTCATGGAGCAAGCACGTCTCTCTTCATCCGTTCAGTGTCGTCAGAGGCGTGGTGTCTCCTGCGTCTCCTCCCTGTGCAGGCGCGGACCGCGAGGCCAGTCCACACGAGGCCAGTCCGCACGAGGCCAACCCCGGCAAGGAGCGCGCGATGTCGATCGAGGATTCCAACTGTGGGACGCGAAAGGGCGGCCCGGTGCATGTCGCGAACTGGAAGGAGGCCGCGTGGCTGACCGCGCAGACGGCGCAGGCGACCCTGCTCATGTACCGGGGCACGAAGGCGAAGGGCTTTCGACTCCACCTCGACGCCGACGCAAAGATCGCCGCGCTCGATCTGCCGTGCGGAGAGCACGTCGTGGTGGGGCGGCACAGCCGCTGTCGGTTGTCTCTCGGCGAGCCGACGCTCGCGCTGCGCGCGCTGCTGGTGCGAGCCGTGGAGGGTGACGACGGCCATCCCGAGCTGCGTCTCTACGACCTCGAAACGGGGCAGGGATTCGAAGTGGACGGGCAGCCCGGGCGGCGGCTCGGGTTCGCGTCGCAAGACATCACGACGGTGCGGCTCGGCGGGCGATTGCTGGCGGCCGTGCCGTTCGGAGCCGGCGCGGGACGCAGGGTGATGGGAAACGCGCCGCCGGAGCGACCCGAGGCGAGGAGGTCGGCACGCGCCGTGGAGGAGCTCATGGCCTTCGAGGCGACTGGCATCCACCTCATCCCGAGGCAATCCGTGAAGCCCTGGCTCGAGGTCGAGCTGAGGTCCCCGCGAGGCTCCGAGCGCTGGCAACTCTCACGCAGCGACCTCGAGTCGCCCGTCCTCGTGGGGCGCTACGAGCGCTGCGCGGGGAACCGCGCGAGCACGCTGACGGCGCTCGTGTCGCGCGTGCACGTCGCGCTGATCGCGGAGGCGGACGACGTGCTCGTGCTCGACCTGGCATCGACGAACGGAATCCGGCGTGCGGGCAAGGAGGCGACCTCGTTCAGGGTGAAGCGAAGGGCGCGCATCGCGCTGTCGGACGACGACACGATGTTCGTGCGGCGGGTAGACAGCGAGCGCTGAGCGTCCGTGGCGCGGATCGCCGCGCTGTTTCTGCATGCGGAAACGACGCACGTGCGGAAACGACGCACGTGCGGAAACGGGTATGCGGAGGCACCCCTCGACTGCGTCGGTCGGCATGGAACGCGTGTCGCGCGCCAGCGGCTCGGGTGACGCGGGCCGCCTGCGATGAAGCGCGAGGCGTTGGAAATCGCGGCCTCGCTGCGACGACGCACGCACGGA
>JBKDQC010000566.1:0-4000 GCA_046342295.1 Deltaproteobacteria bacterium
CGCAGCGCGCAGGCCTACACCGCGCAGCGCGCAGGCCTGCCCCTCGCAGCGGGGTGCCGCTTCACGAACCCGCCGATCTGATTCACGCTTCAGTCTTGTCTCAAGAGCAGGCGCAGACGCGGCGGCGAAAGTGGCTCGGGCTCGGGCGTGACCTGGCGATCGGAGCGACCTTGGTCGTCTGCATCCAGTGGTGGCGTGCGCTCGGGGTCGCGGCGGAGGGCCTGCCGGACACGACGCTGACGCTGCTCGACGGCGCCAGCGTCGCGCTGGCAGGGCCCCGCGAGAGGCCGATGCTCGTTCAGCTGGAAGCCTCATGGTGCGGTGTCTGCCGTCTGGAGGACGCGAGCCTCCGCGCGATCGCAGAGGACCACGACGTGCTCGTGATCGCCTCGCAATCCGGAGACGAAGCCGCGGTTCGCCGATTCGCCGAGGAACACGAGCTCGCCCGCCTCCGCATCGCCGTCGATCCGGAGGGTCGGCTCGCAGCGCAGCTCGGGGTCTCTGCGTTCCCGACGACGCTGTTCGTGGGCCGCGACGGGCGTGTGTCGGATGCGGAGGTCGGTTACACGAGCGAGCTCGGGATGCGTGCCCGCCTCGCATGGGCAGACCTCTGACCTCGAGGTGCCTGGAAGGCGTCGCTGCACGGGCGGAGAGGTGGCCTCGTGTCCAGGGTGTCCGCGGGACGGGCCGATGCTATACGACCGTCCCTTCAGCCGTCGCCACGGCCCGTGAGCACTGCATGACACAGCCAGAAGACCAGAGGCCCGAGAGCGAAGCGACCGAAGCAGACGGGGCGCCGGAACCGCCGCGTGCCGGCGCGGGAGCGGCTGCTGCGGAGGAGTCCGTGGCCCCTGTCTCGGCCCCGACGCTCCGGCCGCGCTCGATGCAAGCGCTCGTGCTCGCGGTGCTGGTGGCCGCCACACTCACGGCGCTCGACCTGTGGACCAAGACGTGGGCGGAGGACAACCTCTCGCATGAACGCAGCGGAGAGGCGCCGGCGCTCTGTGAAGAAAACGAGGACGGATTCATCGCGACACAGCGCCTCCACGGCGAGGCCCGCGTCCTCCTCGAGGACGTGCTCGAGTTCGAGTACGCCGAGAACTGTGGCGCGGCATTTGGCCTCATGCGCAGCGCACCGGCGGTCGCGCGAAAGGTCGTGTTCGGGATCGCCGCCGTCGTCGCTGTCGGGGCTCTCTTCTTCCTCTTCTACCAGGGCCGTGGCGGCCCGCTCTTCGCGTGGAGCGTCCCGCTGGTCGCGTCCGGAGCGCTCGGGAACCTCCTCGACCGGATCCGCTATGGCTACGTGGTGGACTTCATTCACGTGCACTACGAGCCGTGGGACTTCGATTATCCCACCTTCAACGTCGCCGACATCGCGATCACGGTGGGCGTGGTCCTCCTCGTGCTCGACTCGTTCCGTGGTGAGCCTGCGGCCCAGGGAGCAGGCGCTGGTCCGAAGGGCACCAAGGACACGGACCCCGAGGCGGAGCGGGCGTGATCCCTTCGTTCGGGTCGCTCTTCGGTGAGGACCTCCCCGCCTACTTCACGATGCTCACGTGCGCCTTCGTGGTGTGCACGTGGTTCGCGGTGCGCTGGGGCAAGCAGAGCCGCTATGACCACGAGGTGCTCATCGACGTCGCCCTCTACTCCGTGATCACCGGCGTCGCGGGGGCGCGGCTCGCCCACGTTCTCTTCGATGGCTACCTGATGGACTACGTGCACCTCTGCACCGACCCCACCCAGGTGGGCTGGCGGATCACGCAGGGCCAGTGTGCCGCGGAGTGGGTGCAGGGAAACTGGGACCCGGTCGCCCAGGTCTGTCGACCCGCCGAGCGCGATTGCTTCGCGGCGTTTCGCTTCTGGCAGGGCGGCCTCACCTGGTACGGCGGCATGATCGGTGCTGTCGGGTACGCGATGCACGTGTTTCGTCGCGAAGGCTTCCCGAGGCTGGCCGCCCTGGACCTCGCCGGCCTTGTCCTTCCACTCGGTCTCTTCTTCGGGCGGCTCGGATGCTGGTTCGGAGGCTGCTGCTTCGGCTTGGTCAGCGATCACCCGCTCGCCGTGTCATTCCCGGAGTGGTCACCCGCGAGCGAGCAGCAGTGGCGCGATGGGCTCCTCGCCGCGCCGAGCCTGGCCTCGCTCCCGGTGTGGCCGACGCAGCTCATGGAGTCCCTCGGCTCGTTGCTCATCGCCTTCATCGCCATCGGCGTGGTCCAGCCGCGCAAGCGCTTTCATGGGCAGGTCTTCGCCATCTCGTTCGGGCTCTATGCGCTCTTGCGTTTCGGCCTCGAGTTCCTGCGCGCCGACGACCGCGGCATCTACGCGGGACTTGCGACCTCGCAGTGGATCTCGCTCGGAATGCTCGCGTTCTGTGGGCTCGTCTGGGTCCGCGCGAGCGCGCACGCCGCACGAGCGGAGACTCGCACCCCGGCCCCCGCCCCCTCGGCCTGAGGCGTCAAATCTCGAAGAGATACTGGGCCCGCACGACGACTGTGAACTGTAGCGGTTGTCGGGCGAGGTCCGTGACGAGCCAGGCGAACCGAGCTTCTCCCCCGACCGTCCACGATCGTCCGAGCACCACATCGAGCCCCACGAGCGCTCCGAGGGCGAGGTCTCCGCGCAGGTCTCCCAGAGAGAGCGAGGGGTCGAGAAAGGAGAGAGCGCCGCCTGCGGAGAGCCCGAGGTAGGGCACCGCGCTGAGCACGTCGACCACGTAAACGACGTCGACCGAGCCCGTCAGGCGATGAAGCGCGGAGAAATGCGCTGCGTAGTCGGCGCGCAGCCGCAACTCCCAGGTGTCCCCGAGCCCGAGCCCGAACCCGAGGCCTGCTGCGATCGCGTGGGGTGGGTAGGGTGTGTCTCCCGCGATCCCCGCGTAGCCCGCGTCGAGGAATATGCCCGCCTGACGATCGTAGGCGCGTGCGGGAGGCCCGGAGAGCGACACCACCGCTGCGCCGACGAGCGCGACGACGATGGAGCGCGCTCGGGGCGTTCGCCTCGGAGCGAGCCTGCACGTCGAGACCATCCGCGCTCTTTGCCACGTGTCCCAAGCACGCGGAAGCTGCGTTGACTCCGGGGACCTCGCCGGTATGCTCTGCGCCCTTTTCGGTATCCGAGCGGGTGCCCACCGATCGAGGTTCTGCGTGTCCAACGACAACGAGCGTGACGACAACGAGCGCGACGACGAGCGCGACGACGAGCGCGACGACAACGAGCGCGACGACAACGAGCGCGACGACAACGAGCGCGACGACAACGAGCGCGACGGCAACGAGCGCGACGTCGACGAGCGCGACGAGGCCACCGATTCCGGCGAGGCAGACGCACCCGAGGGCGCTGGCGAGTCCGCGCCGTCGAGCGGGCTCGCGGCGAGTCCGGAGGGGCCTTCGAGCGGGCCGAGTGTCGATGCCGCGAAGGGGACACGCATGTCGGCCGGAGCGCGTCTTGCCGCGGCGAAGGCGGCCAAGGCCGTCGCGAAGGCGGCCAAGAAGGAAGAGCGCACGGCCGCCGCCGCCCAGACGGACGTCGTCGAGGAAGCGGCGGCCGAGGCCCCCGCTGCGGAGGCTGCCCCCAACGACGCTGTCAAGCAGCTCGAGGAGTCCGAGCTCGGTCGCGCCGCGCTCAAGGCCGGCCGGTGGTGGGAGTCGAACCAGCGCTTCGGCTGGGTCGCGATCGCGGCGGCTGCGCTGGGGATCGTCGGCTTCCTCGGCTGGCAGTACAGCCGAGAGACGACCAGCGCTGCCGCGGGCGAGCTCCTCGAAGAGGCGCTCGAGATCGCCTCGGCCCCGATCGAGGATGCGGACGCGGCGGGCTCCGACGACGAAGGCGAGAACGACGAGCGGACGTTCCCGACGCGCAGCGCGCGCGACGAGGCCGCGCTCGAGGCGTCCCAGGCCGTGCTCACGCAGCATCCCGATCACGCGTCCGCGGGTATTGCCCGGCTTGGTGCGGCTCGAACGCTCCTCGCGCTGGGTCGCAACGAGGAGGCCCAGGACATGTA
>JBKDQC010000567.1:0-4759 GCA_046342295.1 Deltaproteobacteria bacterium
GCCCCCGTCGAGCTCGCGCGCCTTCAGCAGGGCGCACCCTGAGAGCACGGGGCAGCGATGCGAGTGGCGCGGGCTCGAATCGGCGGGAGGGAGGCTCGCGCCGATTCGAGCCCGTGGCACCCGCAACGATCCATCCGAATGCCACGTGCTCTGAGCCGGCGGTCGGCGCACAGACCCGTCGAGCCGGGCGTTCGCGCGCGCTCCGGGGTATGCGCTCGCTCGCCATGAAGGTCGCCACCTCGCGTTCGCACACCGAGCCGCTCGCGCTCCTCGAGCTGCCCTCGCGCCCTCTCCGCAAGGACGAGCTCCGCGTGAGGGTCGTCGCCATCGGCGTGAACCCGGTCGACTGGAAGATGCGCGAGGGAGGACCGCTCCACTTCGCGTACTCGGTGGTCGGCCCCGGCAAGCCCTTCGTGCCGGGAATCGACTTCGCGGGCGAGGTCGTCGAGGCAGGTGCAGGCGCCGGCCTCGCGGTGGGGGCGCGGGTCGTCGGCGGCACGGACTTCTCTCGCGGACAGCACGGCAGCTACGCGACCGAGGTGATCGTGAAGCGCGATCAGGTTGCGGTCGTGCCCGACACGGTGTCGCTCGAGCACGCAGCGTGTCTGCCGGTACCGGCCGTCACGGCGTGGATGGCGATGCGCGAGCACCAGAAGATCGGGCCCGGCGACAAGGTGCTCGTGCTCGGCGCGGCGGGCGGCGTGGGCCTCGCGGCGATGCAGCTCGCGAAGATGCTCGGGGCACAGGCGGTCGGGGTCTGCTCGGGCCGGAACGTCGCGCTCGTCGAGGCCGAGGGCGCGATCGCCATCGACTACACGGCCGGAGACGCGCTCGAGGCCGCGCGGCCGCACGGCCCCTACCAGGTGATCCTCCAGCTGGTCGGCAGCGACGTGTACCCCCTCGGCACCTGCCGCTCGATGCTCACGCGGACGGGCACGGTCGAGATGGTCGTGAGCCAGCCGCGCGACTTCCTCGCGATCGCGTTGCTCCCGAGCGTCCGCACGCTGCTCGGCGCGCCCAATCAAAAGCGGCTCGAGCCCCTCGTCGAGGCCATGGCGCGAGGCCACCTCAAGGCCCGCATCGAGGCCACGTTCCCTCTCGCCGACGCGGAGAAGGCCCACGTGGCGAGCCGCACCGGCAAGGTCGTCGGCAAGCTGCTGCTCGTTCCTTGAAGGTCCCGCGCAGAGCCCGCGCCAACTCCGGGCCGCGGGAACCTCGGTGAGGTAGCCTGAGCTTCCATGCCGTCGTCTCCGCTCCAACGCCTTCGATCCCGCGCGTCTTCTCTCGCGGCGGTCGTGCTCGCGCTCGCGCTGCCCGCGACGCTCCCCGACGGCGCGATCCGCCGCGCCCTCGCGCAGGTTCGCACCCCGAGCACCATGGCCGTGAGCGAGATCCAGCCCGGCATGCGCGGCTACGGCCTCACGGTATTCCGCGGCACGCAGCCCGAGCGCTTCGAGGTCGAGGTCATCGACGTCCTGCACCAGTTCCGCCCCGACCAGGACCTCGTCCTCATCCGCACCACGCATCCGATCCTCACCGACGCCACGACCGTCGGCGGCATGAGCGGGAGCCCTATCTTCCTCGAGGATCGGCTGATCGGAGCGTACGCCTACGGCTGGCCCTTCGGTCGACACCCCATCGCGGGCGTGACCCCGATCGAGAACATGATGCGCGAGCTCCGCCGGACGCCGCGCGCAGGCTCGTTCCCCGGCGCGACCCCGCTCTCGAGGCCCGCAGGCGCGCCGCGCGCGGAGGCTCCCCTTGCCGAGCGCGGCCTTGCCGAGCGCGGCCGCGTCGCGCGCGTGCTCCCGCCAGGCGTCGCGCCCTACCTCGGAACCCAGGCGCGCCACGCGTTCAGCGCGTTCGACGAAGCGCCGCGCGGTCGGATCGAGCTGCCCGACGGCTCGCGGCTCGTGCCCGCGTCCACGCCCCTGCTCGTGGGTGGCCTCGACCCCGAGGTGCTCGGGGAGTGGGGGCGCCGGCTCGAGCCTTACGGCCTCGACGTGCTCCAAGCCGGTGGTGCGGGCGCGCCCGCTTCGGGCGCCGCTCCGGCACGCTTCGTCGACGGTGGCGCGCTGGCCGTCACGCTCTCGCGCGGAGACGTGGCGAGCACGGTGGTCGGTACCGTCACGCACGTCGAGGGCGACCGCCTCGTCGCGTTCGGGCACCCGATGGTCGAGGGCGGAGAAGTCGGCTTTCCCACGGCCGTGGCGCGGGTGCTCCACGTCCTCGCGAGCTACCAGCGCTCGTTCAAGATGGCCGAGCCGGTCGCGCCGCTCGGCACGATGACGCAGGACCGACAGGCCGCGGTCGTCATCGACACGACCCTTGCGCCCGCGATGATCCCGGTGCACCTGCGCGTCACGGGCCTGCCGACCGAGCAGCGCACCGATTGGAATTTCGAGGTCGCGAGCCACCGCGCGATCACCCCGATGATCCTCGGGGGCTCGATCCAGAGTGCGGTCAAGGCGATCGCGGCCGACAACGAGTACGTCATGTTCGAGGCCCGCAGCCGCGTGGAGCTCGAGGGCCTCGCCGAGCCGATCGTGCTGACCGACCGGGGCTTCTCGAGCTCGGGCGCCGGCGGCTCGGGCATGCTGTCGGCGATCCGCGCCTTCGACGCGATCGAGCTCGCCTACGCGAACCCCTTCCGCGAGACGCGCCTTCGCGCGATCGACGTGGAGATCGCGCTGCGCTTCGCCCACGACACCGCCGAGATCGTCGACGCCTCGGTCGACGCGACGGAGGTGAACCCCGGCGAGCCCGTCGAGGTCCGCGTGGTGCTGCGGCGGTGGTCGGGTGACGAGGAGGTGCGGCGGCTCAGCGTCCTCGTGCCCGAGAGCGCCGCGGGGGAGTCCGTCCAGATCCTCGTCCAGCCGGGCACCGACGCCGAGATCGAGCGCCCCGAGCCGCGCGACCTCGACGATGTGCTCGAGGCCATCCGCAACCGCTACGGCGCGACGGATCTCGTGCTCTCGACGCGCCTGTCGGGCCGTGGCGTGCCCACGCCGGGCCATGTCGCGCGCTCGGTCCCGGCGAGCGTGCTGGACGCGATGCAGAGCACGACAGACTCGGACCGGGTGCGCACCTTCCAGACGCACCTGCGACGGGCGTTCTCCACCGAGCTCGTGCTCACCGGCGCCGCGCGCGTGGAGCTGACCGTGCGCCGCGTCGCGCGCTGAGCCACGGGCCCGTCGACGTTCCTCAGAACGCGGTGCAGGCCGCGCTGCTCGGGCGGTAGGTGTCGATGGGCGTGACGGTGCAGGTCGAGGGGCTCGTGAAGGTCACGCGCGCCACCGTCCAGAAGTCGTTGCCGGTGCAGTTTCCGGCGGCCGTACCGGCCAGCGCCCGGCTGCTGAAGGTGGCAGTCGGTGCCGTCGACATCCGCGCTCCACAGAACACGTCGATGGTGGCAGTCCGCCCCGCGGCACGTGCGTAGTTGTGCACGGCGATGGTGTAGCTCGATCCCGTGACAGGCTCGTCGAGGTTGATGTTCTCGGGGCCGTCCGACGAGGTGTTGTCGATGTCGAGCGAAGCGCCCCACGCAGGGCTCGTGTTCGCGTAGTAGCAGTCTTCAGGCGAGCGGAACCATGGAGTCGTCGTGACGGGGCTGTGGACGTGGAGGTCCAGATCCCCCGGGCCGTCCCAGCGGAGCTGAACACGGAGCCCGTGCGGCAGGGCGGTGACGCGGAATCGGCAGGTGATCGTCATTCCGCTCGGGAGCGTGCCAGTCACCTCGATCACGTACTCGCCGACGATGTACGGAGTGAACGACTCGGTGCTCGACGTCGGCGGGCTCGGGGCCCACACCGCGGTCTCGGCGCCGCCCTCGGGGGCGGAGACGATCCGCCAGGAGTACCGGTCGATTCCCGCGCTCGTCACCGCGAGGGAGATGGGCTGTCCCGCGGGGACGGTCGTGTCCGCCGGGCACATGAGCGTGCCGCGACAGCCTTCGTCGGTGGCGCCGTCGCAGTCGTCGTCGGCACCATTGTCGCAAACTTCGGAGCCGGGCTGTCGCTCTCCCGCGCACTCGGAGGACCACTCCGGGCCGCCGGCCCCCGACATGCACGCGTTGCGCCCCTCGCGACAGACACCGACGCCGCGCGTCGCCGGGGGACCCCCGTAGCAGGCGCGCTCGGAGCCGAGAATGCACGCGCAGCCAACGCCGGGCAGCCCGGTGCAGGTACGGTCGACGCCGTCGCACAGATCCCTCTCGGGCAGTTGCTCGCCCTCGCACGGGCCCCACACCGAGCCAGGCCGGGCAGGCAGGCAGCGGGAGAGACCCTCGCGGCAGATCCCCACGCCCGCGGTGCCGGGCGGGCCCGAGTAGCAAGCGCGCGTGTCTCCGAGCGTGCAATCGCAGCCCGTGTCGGCGCGGCCGTCGCAGTCGCGGTCGACGCCGTCGCAGAGGTCGGGGCTCGGTGTCACCTCGCCCGAACAGGGGCCCCAGTCCGCCGCGCCGCTCCCGACGTCCACGCAGCTCTGCGTGCCTGCGCGGCAGAGGCCTACGCCGCGCGTCGAGGCCGCGCTGGAGTAGCACTCGCGGGTCTCACCGAGGGGGCAGCCGCAGCCCTCGTCCACCGTGCCGTCGCAGTCTTCGTCCTCGCGGCCGTCGCAGATCTCCGTCGCGGGCGCGACTTCGCCGGTGCACTCACCCCAGCTCGAGAACTCGCCGTCGGTCTCCCCGCAGGTCTGCCGCCCCTCTCGGCAGGATCCGACGCCCGCGAGCTCCGCCTCGCCGAGGTAGCAGGGCTGGGTC
>JBKDQC010000568.1:0-1778 GCA_046342295.1 Deltaproteobacteria bacterium
AGCAGCGCGAGAGCACGCTTGCCGAGTGGCGCGAGGTCCTCGCCGCATGAGCGCCTCTCCCCAGCGTCTCGGCTCTCATCCCCGCGCCGGTTCACACCAGGCACCCCGCCGAAGCCGCCGTTCTCGCGGGCGTAGTCGCCACCAGCACTTGCGCCGCGCGGTCGTCGTCATCGCGCTTCGCCACAGCCCCCTCGTGGGGGAGCCATTTCATCGGTCGTGCGAACTTCGACGACCGGCCAGTAAACAGCGGCCCCCAGGAGCGATCCTCGGGGCCGCTTCTTTTTCTCCCCGACAGTTCCGCTGCTTTGCGCCTTCGGCGAGCACGACGCGCGCGTGGACAGCGTTCGCGCAGAGAGCGAACAGCGCGCTCGCGAGCGCTCGTTTCTCCCACGCGGGACAGCGTTTCGGCGTCGAACTCTGTCCACCGGGGAGAGAGAGACCGAGAGCGTTCAACAGCTCGGCCCCTTCGGGCGGGACGGGTCGGCGATCGTTTAACTGGCCACTCCCGCGAGGGCGCCGACGCGCTCTCCGTCGTCGCGCGCGATGTCCCCGCTGCCACTTCGCTCGCGCTCTTTCCGTCTGGTGTCCGCCACCGTGGTGGCGTATAAAGTCGCCGAACAGAGAGAAACAAAGAGCGCAGCGACGCCCAACGCTCGGACTTTCGGGGACTTGCGCAGGGCCTTCTCCATCGGGTCACCAGAGCATGAGCGAGCACCGTCCAGCACCGGAAGAACACCAGGCGCGCGGCAGCGCGGGCTCGGTGGCGTCGTGAAGAGGCCGCCGCGCAAGAAGACCATCACGGTGGCGAAGGCAGCGAGCACGAGCCACGAGGACGCGCTCTTCGGTCGTGTCGTCGACATCATCGAGGCGGCGCGCGGCCACGTCTCGCGCTCGGTCAACACGGCGACGGTGCAGGCGTACTGGCTCATCGGGCGCGAGATCGTCGAGGTCGAGCAGCACGGCGAGAAGCGCGCCGGCTACGGCGCTCGCGTGATCGAGGGTCTCGCCAAGCGCCTGGCGGGGCGGGTCGGCAAGGGCTTCAGCGTCCCGAACCTCCGCAACATGCGGCAGTTCTACCTCACGTACCCCGAGGGGTCGGCGCTGCCCGGGGCGCTTGGCGGCGCCGCGAATCGCAGCGAGAAACGCTCGGCGCTGCCTAGCGTTTCAGCGTCGTCGAAGATTCGCTCGGCAGTGCCTAGCGAATCGCGCAGAGGGATTCGGACAGCGGCGCTGACCGAAACGGCCGGCGTGCCCGCGCCCTTTCCGCCGTACCTCGGGTGGACGCACTACCTGATCCTCATGCGGGTGACGAATCCGACGGCGCGCGCGTTCTACGAGATCGAGGCCGCGCGCGAGAGCTGGGCAAGCCGGGAGCTGGAGCGGCAGATCGCGTCGCTCCTCTTTGAGCGCCTCGCGAAGAGCCGCGACAAGGAGAAGGTCCTCGCGCTCGCACGGCGCGGACACGAGGTCGAGGTGCCCGCAGACGTGCTGAAGGACCCGTTCGTGCTTGAGTTCCTCGGGCTCGACGAGCGGTCTCACTGGCGCGAGCGCGATCTCGAGCAGGCGATCATCGATCGCCTCGAGGGCTTCCTCCTCGAGCTGGGAAAGGGCTTCTGCTTCGTCGCGCGGCAGAAGCGCGTGACCCTCGACGGCGATCACTTCTACGTCGACCTCGTCTTCTACAACCGCCTGCTGCGCTGCTTCGTCCTGGTCGACCTCAAGCTGGGCAAGCTGACGCATCAGGACCTCGGTCAGATGCAGATGTATGTGAATTACTT
>JBKDQC010000569.1:0-40964 GCA_046342295.1 Deltaproteobacteria bacterium
GGCGAGGGTCACTCGCACAAAGACGCTCGCGAGCGAGGCGAGGCCGAGGTCATCGAGACCGCGGAGCAGCCGATCCCGCCGCGTGCGCGGGCCCGCGACGTGTGCGCCCGTGGAGCCCGCCGCGGCGAGGATCGCGAGCAGCGCGAACGGACCGAAGGGCGCACGCACGAGGGCCCACGACATGGGCATCCACACCGCGCTCGCGAAGGGGCCACCGAGCGGCGGCAGAGACGCGCTCTCGGCGCTACCCCGTGCGAGGACGAATACGCCGACCGCCACCGTGGCCGCGAGCGCGCTCACGAAGGAGAGCACGCCCTCGCGGCGCAGGAGCGTCGCGGTGGACCGCGCGGGGCTGCCCGCGGGCCGCTCCCCGGGGCTCGCGAGGCTCGCGCTCGCGCGGAGGAAGCGCGCGACCGCGAGCCAGCCCGGGACGACGTGCTCGGAGAGAGCACCCGAGGCACACGTCGAGGCCGCGAGCACGAGCGCGAGCGAGATCGAAGCCGTGAGGACTCCGGCGAGGGGCTTGTCGGCTGCGGGACGCGCCTCGGCCCGAGGCGCGAGGCGACTCGACCACGGCCAGGCTCCGAAGAGCAGCGCAGCGACGATGATCACGGCGGCCAGTTGTTCCTGGCGCGTCGTCTGGTCGGTGGGCCGGCCCCGCGCCGCGTCGAGGTCGACCACGAGCGTGCGGGTGACTCCGTCGGGTCCGAGGGCGGTGATCGTCGCGCGGGAAGCCCGCGGATCGATGCGCAGCTCACTCGGTTCGAGCACGCGCATCCCGTCGATCGCGACGATGCGTGAGCCGGGAGCGAGCCCCGCGGCCGGCAGACCGAGTTGCATCGCGGGGCCACCTGGATCGATGGCCGCGACGAGCGTCCCCGCGCGAGGCTCCTCGGGCGCGTCGAGCGCGGGCGCCGCCTCCCCGTCGTCCTCGACCGCGGCGAGACCGTCGGGGGCGATCTCGAGACCGAGCACCGACGCGAGCGCCAGACCCTCTTCGGCAGAAGGCGCCAGGGCGAGGCCACTGCGCTCGCTCGGGACGACGTCGACGGTCACGTCGTCGAGGAGACCGACGACGCGCGACGCGAGGCCATCGACCGAGGCTCCGTGGACGATGACCTCGAGTGTTCCGACGAAGGTGCCGCGCCCGCCGAGGGCCGCGATGTCGGCGTCGGTGATGGAGAGCTCGAGACGCTCCGGCGTGGTCGTGCGGCCGACCAGCGTGTGGTGCACGCGGCGTCGCGCCCCGAGTGGCGCGTGCAGCACCCCGCGCAGGAGCACCTCGACCTCACGGCCGATCGGAAAGCCCGCGCCCGCGAGCGTGACGGCACGGCCCGCATCGATCCGTGAGACCTCGAGCGGCTCGACCGAGAGCAGCTCGTAGCGGTCGTCGCGCGCGCAGCCGGCGACGGACGCGAGCGCGAGGAGCGCGGCGAGGAGCGACACTGGGCGAAGGGGGGCGTACATCGCTCGGAAGCGGCGACTCTCGGTCATCGGCGCCACCTCCGCCAGGAATCGGACGAAAACTCGACGCCGCCTCGGGCCCCGTGTTGCATTGTCGCCATGAACGACGGACGAAGCCGAACGGAGGCCGGACCGCTCGCGCTCGCGCGGCGGCTGATCGGCCGCGTGCTCGACACGGTGCGTGGGGCCGAGGGTCCCGCCGAGCTCGTGCCCGTCGCGGGCCCGAAGCGCACGGCGGACACCGACGCCCACGACGCGGACGCACGCGCCCGCGAGCCGGATGCTGCGCCCCACGCCGAGCGCGTGTCCCCGACCACCACCCCGGAGGCCCGGGGAGACGAAACGCCCGCCCTGGCTGCTCCCCCATCGCCCCCGGACGAACCTGCGCGCGCGCTTCTCACGGACGCTTCGTGGTCCGGCCTCCGCCTCGAGCAGCGCGGAGAACATGCGCTCCTCGCCTGGCGCGGCGTGGACCTCTCGGTCGATCTCTTGCGCACGGTCGAGGTCCGCTGCGACTACGGCGCGCTCGACGCTTCGCCCGAGGTCAGGATCCACGATCGGGCCGTGTCTGCGACGAGCGGCGCCGCCACCGTGGCCTCCGACGCGCACCGCGTTCTCGTCGCGCTCGGGACGATGCGCGGAGGCGAATTCGTCTCGGTCGCGCACGCCAGCGTGCGGTGAGCCGACGCACCCGGGCTCGGAGCGAGACGCGTCGCGGCGCAGTCGTGACCATGGAACGAGGTGCGCGCGTCGTGCGATGATGCGGCCAATGGCGCGTCACTCGCTCTCGAACGAGCTCCCTGGCTACCTGCGCGACATCTCGAAAGAGGTGGAAGCGCACGCCAAGGGCTACGGCCTCGACTTCTTTCCCACGCTCTTCGAGGTCGTCAGCTACGACCAGATGAACGAGCTGGCAGCCTACGGGGGCTTCCCGGTGCGCTACCCGCACTGGCGCTTCGGCATGGAGTACGAGCAGCTCAGCAAGAGCTACGAGTACGGCCTGTCGAAGATCTACGAGATGGTGATCAACAACACCCCGTCGATCGCCTACCTCCTCGAGGGCAATTCCATCGTCGACCAGAAGCTCGTGATGGCGCACGTCTTCGCGCACGTCGACTTCTTCAAGAACAATTTCTACTTCCGCGCGACGAACCAGGGCAAGGACGCCGAGACCGGTGAGCCCGTGCGCAAGTGGATCGATTCGATGGCCAACCACGGCACGACGATCCGTCGCTGGGCCGACCGCATCGGCATCGAGAAGATCGAAGAGTTCGTCGACAACTGTCTCTCGCTCGAGAACCTGATCGACCCCGGAAAGCCATTCCTGCCTCAGAAACCGAAGGACGTGCGGCGCGAGCTGAGCCTCCTCGAGAGCGAGACCGAGGAGGAGGATATCGGGAGGATCCGTGTCGAGCGCGAGTACATGGAGGACTTCCTCAACCCGCGCGAGTTCGTGGAGGCGCAGAAGAAGAAGGCCGAAGAGGAGAAGGCCAAGGCCGCGCGCTTCCCCGCGAGCGCCGACCGCGACGTCCTCGGCTTCCTGCTCGACCACGCCCCGCTCGAGCGTTGGGAGCGCGACGTGCTCTGGTCGATCCGCGCGGAGGCCTATTACTTCTGGCCTCAGATGCAGACGAAGATCATGAACGAGGGCTGGGCGAGCTACTGGCACAGCCGCCTCATGACCGAGAAGATCTGCGACGACGGCGAGATCATCGAGTACGCCGAGCGCAACGCGGGGGTCATGGAGACCGGCAGCGGCCGCTTGAACCCGTACAAGCTCGGAGTCGAGCTCTACCGGTACGTCGAGGAGCGCTGGGACAAAGGTCAGTTCGGCAAGGAGTGGGAGGACTGCGACGATCTCGAGGCCCGGCGCACGTGGAACCGGCGGACGGGCCTGGGTCGCAAGAAGATCTTCGAGGTCCGCTCGCTCTACAACGACGTCACCTTCATCGACGAATTCCTCACGCCCGAGTTCGTCGCGGAGCAGAAGCTCTACTCGTTCGGCTACAACGCGAGGAACGATCGCTTCGAGATCGAGACGCGGAAGTTCAAGGAAGTGAAGGAGAAGCTCCTCTTCCAGATCACCAACGCCGGTCAGCCGTTCATCCATGTGGAGGACGCCAACCACGGAAACCGCGGAGAGCTCCTGCTGCGACACGACCACATGGGCATCGACCTGCGCGTCGACTGGGCGCGGGAGGTCATGAAGTCGCTCGTGCGCATCTGGCGCCGGCCCGTCGAGATCCACACGAAGGTCGAGAACAAACCGACGCTCCTGCGCTTCGACGGCAAGGAGCACGTGCAGCGTCCCCTCAAGTGACGCTCGCCGGGTGAGCTCCACAACCGCCCGCGCTGAGCCTCTCGGTCTCTCACTCCTCCCGTTCGAAGACGAACGAGAAGCGGGGCTTCACGTTGCCACTTCTGGACCGAGCGCCGGTCACGCGTGCGCTCACAGCGCCTGGATCGCGGCGAGCACTTCGTCCGCATGCACGGCGGGATCGACGTCGGGGAAGATGCGCGCCAGGTTGCCTTCGCGGTCGATGAGGAAGCTCATCCGAGACGCGAAGCCCATGCGCACCGGCACGCCGTACGCGCGCGCGGCCGTCTCCTCGGGATCGGCGAGCAGATCGAACGGGAGCTGGTGCTCTTCGCGGAATCGACGGTGCGACTCGACGTCATCGGTCGAGACGCCGTACACGACGGCCCCAGCCGCCTGGAGGCGGTCCCACGCGTCGCGGAACGCACACGCCTCGCGGGTGCAGCCGGGCGTGGCGTCGCGCGGATAGAAGTAGACGAGCACGGGGTGGCCACGGTGCTCGGACAGCGTGCGAACGCGACCATCCTGGGCCTGGAGCGTGATCTCGGGCGCCGGGTTGCCCACGGAGAGGGCCCCGGCCGAGCCCTGCGCTTCCGGAGCCGGCTGCGTGCTGGCCTGGGGGCTCGGCTGCGAGCTGCCGCAGCCTGCGGCGTGCGCGAGGAGGACCGGAGCCGACAGGGCGAGACAGAGCGAGACGACGGAAGCATGCGTGGGCATGCGGGGAGGGTTGGGGGCACGGTCGCGGAACGTCAACCGCTCTGCCCGCCGGGGTCGGCGGGGATTGGCTCGGCTCGCTGCGCCCGACGCCCACCCCGCGACACGAGCGCACGACGCATCATTGCCCTACCCCGAGCACGTAGGCCTCCGGCGCCTCGACGGGGGGCAGCGCGGTCCTCCGAACGAGCAGCGTCCGTGTGGCCCAGAGGTCGTGGAAGATGCGGTAGCGGAGCGCGGTCTGATCGAGGTAGTCGACGCCTGCGGAACCGCCGGTACCGACCCGTCGGCCGATCACGCGCTCCACCATGCGCGCGTGGCGCTGGCGGAAGATCACGAACGCCTGCTCGAGCGCGACGAGCGCGTCGATCACCTCGCGCGGGAACGCCAGCAGCGGAAGCTCTCGGTAGCTCTCGATGAAGACCAGCGCCGCGCGCACACGCGCGACCTTGGCGCGGCTCTCCCCGTGGGCGACCTCGAGGCCGCCCTCGAGAGGCACGTCATGCGCTTCGAGGAAGGCGCGGGCTCCAGCCTTCTCCTTCGCGTAGCGCTCTCTCAAGCGCTCGACGTCGCGCTCGCTGAGCGCGTCGTGCACCGCGAGCTCCATCGCGGCGTCGACCTCGCGCGCCTGCGCGTCGCAGTAGGCGTCGATGAAGCGCGTCACGACCTCCGGGTCGTCGGCCTTCTCGGGTGTCGAGCCCTGGATGGGCGTGCGGTAGAGCCACGCCGTGATCGCCTCCTTGAGCGTGGGGCGATCTTGGCGGCGGCGCGCGACGCGGCGCGACGCGGGGCTCTCGCTGCCGTCGGGCGCGCGGAGCGCGCGCATGTAGGTGCCCTCGTGCCCGAGCGGGATGCGCTGTTCGTCACCGAGGCCCATGAGGAGCTCGATCTCGCGCAACTGCGCGGACTGAAAGCCGCTCGCCGGGCTCAGCTTGTCGCGGAACGCGAGGTAGTCGCGCGTCGTCATCGTCTCCATGAGCGGGAAGTGGTCGGCGATAAGCCCGAAGAGGAGCGCCATACGGCGCAAGCCTCGCACCGCCGAGGCGAGAGACTGCTCGGGGACGCGGTCTTGCTTGAAGAGGTCACGCACGCTCACGAGCTCGCGCAGCGCGAGCTTCATCCAGAGCTCGTCGATCTGGTGGATGGTGATGAACATCACCTCGTCGTTGTCGAGCGCGGCGTCGTCCGCCTCGAGGCCACCCTGGAGCGACGTGAGCTCCTCGACCTTGATGTAGTCCCAGTACGTCGTCGCCTTGCGCGCCATCGGGCGACCCTATCGCGCCCGGCCCCTGCGCCTCGCGAGAACTCTCACGCCCAGAGCGCCGGCATGACGGAGCCAGAGGGCAGCTGCACCCACGGACATGAAGCCCAACGCCTCGGCCCTCGTTCAGTCCGCGGTAGGCCTATCCCTCTCCGCTCCGATCCTCGCGTTCGAGACCTTCATCGCGGGGGAGGGCCGCACGTCCCTCGTGGGAGCTCGAAGCGCGAGGGTCTTCACCCAGGCCTTCGTGCGCTCGAGCCCCTCTTCGATGGGCACGACCGGGACGTAGCCGAGCTCCTCTCGCGCCCGGCGATCGGAGAAGAAGAAATCCTGCCCGATCACGTAGAGGTGAAAGCGATGGAAGGTGGGCTCGATCCCCGTGAGGCGGTGGACGAGCGCGTGGAGGTCGGCGATCAGGAACGCGAGGCGCCTGGGCAGACGCCGCCGCGGGATCTCGACGCCGTGCATCGCGGCGAACGGTCTCAGGAAGTCGAAGAAATTCGGGGCATGCCCTTCGCCGACGAAGTACGCGCGGCCTGCGACCCGCGCGCGGCGTGTCTCGTCCTCGAGACAAGCCGCGGCGAGCAGGTGCGCATGGACGACGTTGTCGACGTAAACGACGTCGAAGCGCGCGCGTGCGTCTCCGATGAGGATCGGCATGTTGCCGGCCGCGATCTCGCGGAGTGCGGTCGGGATCGCGTGGGGGTCACCAGGACCATACACGTGGGTCGGCCGGATCGAGCACGTGTGGAGCGTCCCACCTCCGGCGAGGGACGTGCCGTCGGCGGCGAGAGCGATTCGTTCTCCCTCGATCTTCGTGCGCACGTAGTCGTGGATCGGCCTGTCCGGATAAGGGATCGTCTCGTCACCGCCCGCGACCGGCTCCCGATCGAGCACGACGTCCTCCGAGCTCGTGTACACGAGGAACGGCACGTCGAGCGCGCGGCAGGTCTCGACCACGTTCGCGGTGCCGCGCACGTTCACTTCGTCGATGACCGCGCTCTTGCCGAGCCCGACGTGGACGACCGACGCGAGGTGAAAGACCGTGTGCGCCCCGGCGAGCGCGGCGCGCAGCCCCTCCGGATCCGTGATGTCCGCGCGGAGCTCCTCGACCCCGGCGGGCAGCTCTCCAGGGTAGGGAGCACGATCGACCGTGACGAGCGCGTCGAAGCGCGGCCAGCCCTCGCGCGGCGGCCCGGCGAGCAGCTCGAGGAGACGCTTGCCCACGAAGCCGCTGCCTCCGAGGACCACCGCCCTGCGCCCGCGCGATCGAGCGCCGCCGCGAGGACCTGCGCGCTCGACGTCCGGGAGGCCGCTCGACGGACTGTCCGGTCGACCGCTCAGAGATCCTCCGCCGCGCGCTGGGCGAGCTCGGGAGAAAACGCGGGCAGGCAGATCGCGTAGTACTCGCTCTCGGTCTCGTAGGGGTTCGAGTAGCGCACCGTGACGTCAGGCTCGATCCAGATCGCCTGACCCGCACCGAGCTCGACGACCTCCGTCGGGCCGAACTCGATGCGCATCGTGCCTCGCACCATCAGCGTCAGCTCGGCGAAACGAGGCGTCTGCGCCGGCTCGCCCCAGCCCGGAGGAGCGACCATGTGCGCGAGGCTGAGCGCGCTCGTGCCCGTGCGCACGCGGCCGAAGTACTCCTCGATGAGCTTGCCCCCGGGCACGGGGATGCGCGTCGGATCGCCGACCACCACGTAGCGAGACGTCATGCGGACTGTCCTAACAGAATCGCCGGGACGCGAGAGGAAATCGTCACGCCGGGGCGCTCGTCTCGGCGCGCTTCGGGCGGCGGAGGATCGGGTCGGCCTCGCGCCAGTCCCGGAGCGCGCTGGCGGGCTCCGTCGGAACGACGCCTCGGGTGCGCACGACCTCCTCGAGGCTCGTCGCGCCGCCGCTCGTGATGCCCACGTGCCGGAACGCCGGATAGAAGAGCCGGTAGTGGAAGAAGTTCTTCTGCACGATGACGTGGGCCGAGCGCACCGAGAGCCCGAGCGCGCGCCAGAAGCTCGGATGGATCGGGAGCGGCGGACGCTCGGTCACGACGACGTGGAGCGTGCCGCCCTCCGCGTGCGCGACGTCGAGCCGCACCGCGCGCGCTGAATCGCCGGTCGTCCTGGCCGCGACGCGCGCGCACAGCGGCAGCGCCGGCATCCCGTAGCCGGGCGTGCCCCGGAGCACCACGTCGCGCTCGGCGCCGAGCGGCGTGTCGAAGAGCTCGACCGCGAGCGTCGGGTCGTGCACCGGCACGAAAGACACGAGGTCGCGCGCGTGCGCGAGGAGCCCGGCAGCGAGCCGCGTGTTGCCTCCCGGGGCGCCCGCGCCGACGATGTCGTCGACGTCGACGAAGATGCTCGGCCCGAGGAGCCCGAGGCCCCATGTGCGCCGCGCGCGGCGTACGACCTCGAGGCCTTCCTCGACCGAGTGCATCGCGGGGAGCCGCGCCTTTCGCTCCTGCCACACGCGATCGGCGAAGCGATCGGCGAGCTCGTTCGCGAGCGCCGGGTCTGCGTCGGTGCAGACGTGCACGGCCCAGCCCAGGTGCTCGGCGGTGGTGTACGGGTGCACCATGAAGAGGCTCGCCGACACGACACGCGGGTCGCGCTCGAGCGCCCTCATCCACCGGAACACCGCGCGCATCGGCGCGAGGAAGTCGATCGTCAGTCCTCCACCGAGGATCATCGGCAGCTTGCGCCACGCGTGCACGGGGCGGATCCGCCCTCGCAGCACGCCGATGAGTCGTGTCCCCGCGCGAAAGCCCGTGGGGGCGAGATCCCAGTGTGGGTTGGTCCGGTAGGCGACGAGCACGTCGACCGGATCGACCATCCCGCGCGAGAGGTTCGCGTGGAGGTCGTAGCTGACCGCGATCTTCACCTCGAGGCCGACGAGCGCGCGCACCTCGCGGAGCAGCCGCGACTCGGGCGCCTCGTCGAGACCCTCGACCTGCATCGAGCCGTGCAGGGCGAGGTAGACCCCGTCGATGGGCCCTGCGCTGCGGATCGCCGCGAGCAGCTCGCCGAGCAGCGCGTCGAAGCACGCGCGGCTGAGCGGCCCACCCGGCACCGCGAGCGCGGACACGAGCGGCACGGTCTCGACGCCACCGGCGAGCCTCGCGGCCTGACGAAAGCCCGTGAGCTCCGCGTGCGGCATGAACGACTTGAGCTCGGTGCCGCGCAGGCCCGTGGCCCGCGCGAGCAGAGGACCGGCGAGGTGATGCACTCGCTCGAAGTCGACGCGCTCGGTCCGTAGCGGCGAGCGCGCGTTCGCTTCGTGGAAGAGGCGCCCATACGCGATGCGCAGGGGGCGCCCGCCGCGCCCGAGCGACCGAGCGATCATCGGGAGCTCCTTTCTCGGTGGGCGCGCCCCGCTGCGCGCGTCCGCTCTCGAGGCCGCGCGCCCGCCTTGGGCCCACCCGCCTTGGACCCGCCCGCCTTGGGCCCGCCCGCCTTCTTCGACGAAGGCGCGCGCGTCGGGCGCGGCGCGACGCGCTTGAGCGGCGCGAGCAGGTGCTCCCATACCAGGCGGTGCGCCGCCCGGAGGTCGAGCCCGTCGGTCACGCGTTGAACCATCAGGCCGTCGGTGAGCGCACGAAGGCCCGAGACGAGCGCCTCGGCATCGCACGGAGCGACCTCGCCGCGCGCGATCCCCTCACGCACGCGCTCGGCCGCCGCGCGGCGCTGCGCCGCGAAGACCTCGACGCCGCGCGCCACGATCTCGCGACCGCGCTGCCCGCCGAGCGTCGCGATCGCCTGGGTGAGAAAGACGATGCGGTGCTCGCGCCCTGCATGAAAGGCATGCACCGCCCTCATCTGTTCGAAGAGCCGGTCGATCGGGTGCGTGCGGCCCTCGATCGCATGGAGCACGTGCGCGGCCTGCTCCGTGAGGAGCGCAACCAGCGCCGTCTCGATCACGTGGCCCTGCGTCGGAAAGTGATAGAGCAGGGTCGGTCTCTTGAGGCCGAGCGCCGCCGCGAGCCGCTCGGTCGAGATGGCGAGACCCTCGCGCTCGAGCACCTCGACTGCGCGGCGGGCGAGGTCGAGGCGGCGGTCGTGGTCGATGGGGCGCGGCATGGACTGACGATTCGTCAGGTATCATAACCCGACGAATCGTCAAGAAACACCCGCGCGTCCGGGGGGCCCGACGGGCACGAGCTCGGGAACCTGCCACGCGCGGTGCTGTCCATGGCTGCACGAGGCCGCGACGCGGATGGGCCGCCAGGCGCCTCGGACACAGACGCGGTCGCTCTCCGTCCGCGAGGCGCAGGCATGCGCGAGGAGTCGTCCATGATCGGGAAGAAGGAGTCGGTGTCGGGAGACGTAGGATCGGTCGAGGTCCTCTTCGCGTGGCGTGACGCGGCTGGGCAGCGCGCCGTCATCGACGCCGAGCTCGTCGAGCCCGGGCGCTGCCCGGCGGTGTGGGTCGGCGTGCAGCACGGGCAGCGCTTCATGCTTCCGCCCGAGCTCGCGCGCGCGCTCGGAGAGGAGCAGCGTCTCTGCCTCGTGGGCTTGGAGAATGGCCGCTTCGTGCTCCGAGTCCCCGCGTCGGCGGAGCTCGTCCTGACCCGGAGCGGCGAGAGCCTCGAGCTCGACCCAGACCTCGGGCGCGTGCGCACGCTCGCGCTCGGACTCGAGCACCTCGCGGAGGTACGTCTCGGAGACTTCTCGTTCTTCGTACGGCCGGGCGCGGCGCCGGAGCGCGCAGCCGACCGCGGCCCGCTCCTCGACTGGCGTGCGGCCCGTTGGGCCCTCGTGGCCTTCGCGGCGCACGCGGTGTTCGTGGGCTCGTTCTTCTTCGCGCCGCCGAACGCGGCCGCGCTCCAGATGGATCTCGACCCGAGCGCGCAGCGCTACGTGCAGGTCTCGCTCGCGGCGATCGCCGCGGAGCGCGAGGAGCCGCCTCCGGGAGGAGACGCCGGCGGCGGGGCGAGCGCGCCGGACCAGAGCGCGGGCAGCGGCGATCCGACGAGCGAGATCCACGTGGCGGGCGGTCGCGGCGCCCGCACGGGCTCGGCGCGGCGCAGCGACGCGACGCTCAGCGCCGAGAACGTGGCGGCGATGGGCACGATCCTCTCGCTCACCCGCGCGCTGGCGGACATCACGGGCGACGCCTCGGTCTACGGAAATCCGGACATGACCGATGGACCCGGGGGCCCGGGCTTGGAGTCCCTGGTCGGCGGCCCGGGCATCGGCGGCTGGGGCGGCCCGGGCATGACGCGGGGCCGAGGGACGTGCGTCGGCCCGAGCTGCGGGCAGGGCACGGTCGCCGTCGGCGGTCTGCACACCGCGGGCCCGATCGGCCCCGGCGGCATCGGTGACGGTGTCGCGCTCGGCGGCCGCCGCAGCTCGCCCGTGCCGGTGATCCGCCCCGACCCGCATGTCGAGACCCGCGGTGGCCTCTCGCGCGAGGACATCCGCCGCACCGTGCGCCGTCACATCAACGAGGTGCGCTTCTGCTACGAGCAGGCCCTCCTGAGCCAGCCCGACCTCGAGGGCCGCGTCGCCGTGCAGTTCTTCGTGAGCCCCGATGGCACCGTGCAGAGCTCCGCCGTCAGCCAGAGCAGCGGCGCCGTGGGCGGCGTCGGTCCATGCGTCTCCGCGAGCATCCGCC
Source organism: Deltaproteobacteria bacterium (assembly GCA_046342295.1). Lineage (GTDB taxonomy): Bacteria > Myxococcota_A > Polyangia > Polyangiales > Sandaracinaceae > JAFLCL01. The sequence continues at coordinate 11,370 of JBKDQC010000569.1, forward strand.
GCTGGACCTTCCCCGCATCCGAAGGTCCGACCAGCGTCACCTACCCCTTCGTCCTCCAGAGCGCGCAGTGATCCAGGAGCGCGGAGGTCGGGCCCGCAGGGAGCGCTGCGCGACGTGCGGCACGGGCCTCGAGGAACAGTGGGCGCAACGCGTTCACGAGTCGAGACCGACGCTTGGTCGAGGACGTCGCAAGGGCCGTGAAGCATGCGATCGTGCACGTGAGCGGTGTGTAGACGCGGCGGGCGGGCGCCCTGCGCGCGCGTGCCCCCATCGCGACTTTGGCGTCGTTCGTGGCGGAGCTACATGCAGGTCGCTCCGAGGCAGCACTGGCCCATGTTGCAGAACCAGTTGAAGGGCGGGTTGCACCTTGCCGTCGGGGGCGCGAACACGTCCGGCGGGCAGAGGGACGAGGTGCCCGTGCACTGCTCGGGCGCGTCGCACATCGCGTTCAGGGCCGGTCGACACACGAAGCCCGGCGGGCGCAGGAGATCGGGACAAGCGGGGCCGGTGCCCGTGCAGACGTCGGCGAGGTCGCACGCCGCGCCGCTCGCGACGCCGCACGCGGTGCCCCCGGGGAGATAAACATCCCCCGGGCACGCCGCGGCGGCACCCGTGCACCGTTCGGCCATGTCACAAGGCCCCGCCGTCGTCCGGCAGACCGTGCTCGCCGGCTCGAAGGCATCGGCCGGGCAGCCCGCGGAAGCGCCGGTGCATCGCTCGGCGACGTCACATGGCCCCGCACCGGGGCGGCACGTCGCCGTCGAAGGCACGAAGGCGTCCGCTGGGCAGGCGTCCGCGCTGCCCGTGCAGCTCTCGGCGACGTCGCAGACGCCCGCGGCCGCGCGGCACGTCGTGCCGGCCGCGGCGCGCACGTCGTCGGGACAGGCCGCGCTCGCGCCGCTGCACTGCTCGGCGAGGTCGCAGACCCCCCGGCTCGCTCGGCACTCCGCGCCAGGCGCGACGAGCCCATCCGCCGGACACGCCGCGCCCACTCCGTCGCAGCGGTCCTCGACATCACAGGGCCCCGTGGCGGCGCGACACACGCGGCTCGTCGGTGCGAGCGCGTCGACCGGGCACGTCGCGAAACCGTTGCACGTCTCGGCCTCGTCGCAGGGACCGGCCGCGGGGCGGCACACCGTACCGACCGGCATGACCGAGTTCGACGGGCACTCGGGCGAGTCGCCGAAACAGAGCTCCTCCGAGTCGCACGCGCCCCCGGACGGGCGGCACACCGTCCCCGAGGGCGCCAGCGCATCGGCGGGGCAGGCAGCGGTGGAGCCCGTGCATCGCTCCTCCGCGTCACAGCCGCCCGCCTGCGCACGGCAAACCGTGCTCGGGGGAAGGAAGCGATCGGGAGGACACGTGAGCGAGGCGCCATCGCAGGTCTCGGCGGCGTCGCAGACGCCTGCGCTCGGGCGGCAGAGCACACCCTCCGCCAGAGGCGCTCCCGTCGGCTCGCACGACGGCATGGCGCCGACGCAGCGGATCACCCCCGCCTCACACCGCCTGGCACGCACGCAGGGCTCACCCGCAGCCGCGCAGGAGGCGTCGGGGGGAACGAACGCGTCGGGCTCGGCGAACGCGTCGGGCTCGGTGAACGCATCGTCGAGCCCCGCCGCATCGTCCGAAGAGAACGCGTCGAGCCCCGCCTCGTCCATGATGGGCGCGTCATGGTCCGCCGCATCGAACGCGTCTTCGGGCGCGCCACCGACGTCGATGCCTTGATCGAGCGCGCACCCGGTCACCCACATCGCCACCACACCGAGGGTCGAGATGCCCGCACGCATCCTTCCATCGTAGAACGAGGCGCTCGGCCGGATCGACATCCTCGTGATCGGACGCGTGCGCCCGCCGTCTCTCGCGTAGGCTCGCGCGGTGCCGAGCCACCCGCGACCGATGCCCGAAGGCCTCCTCCGCTACGACGCGTCACCCTTCGAGACGCTCGGAGGCCGCGACGTGTACGACTTCCTCGCGCTCCGCGCGGAGATCTTCGTCGTCGAGCAGGCCTGCGCATACCTCGATCCCGACGGGCATGACCCCGAGGCCTGGCACCTCCTCGGCCGCGATTCGAGGGGCGTGCTCGGCGCCTACGCGCGCGTCTTCGTCGCGACCTCGACCGCCCCCCACCGCATCGGTCGCGTCGTCGTGCACCGCGCGCTCCGCGGCACCGGCGAGGGGCGCACCCTCATGGCGCAGGCGCTCGACGTCTGCGCAGCCCACGGCGGCGGCCCCGTCGTGCTCTCGGCCCAGGCGCACCTCGAACGCTTCTACGCCTCGCTTGGCTTCGCGACGATCTCGGCGCGCTATCTCGTGGACGGCATCGAGCACCTCGACATGCGCCGTGCGTGAGCGCGCGCGGGCAGAAGAGCGATCCTTCCTGCCCCTCAGCGCATGAGTCACTTGAGTTGACTCCTGCTCTGACGTTTCTTGCCGGAGGGTCTGGCCGCAGACCCTCCTTCTCGCCGAGTGAATCGGCGAGAGCCTACCTCCCGCCGATTCGAGCCCGTGGCATCGATCCATCCGAGTGCCACGTTCTCAGCGGAGAAGACCCTGCCCGCGCCCGCGGCGCTCGAACCACGTGAGGTCGACGAGGATCGCAGCGGCCAGGAGAAGCTGCCGGGTGCGCGCAGAGCGCAGCGCCGGCGCCATCGTCAACGTGAACGTGTCCGCGTCGGTCATCATCTCGCGCAGCACCCCGCCCCACTGCTTGCGGAGGCTGCCGAGCTCCTCGGTGCCCTGACGGATGTGGAAGGTCCACGGGCGCCAGAGAGGACCGACGAGCTCCGCGAGAACGGTGCCCTCCGGGCTGCGCAGCTCGAGCACGCGACCGAAGGCGAAGCGCTGCACGAGGGTCCCGAGGAGCGCTCCATCCCAGCCGAAGACCTCGGCATGCGTGAGCCAGAACGTGAACGGGCGCTCGAGGCGAAGCACGCGCACCTCACCGCGCGTCAGGCACTCGAGACCGATGCGACGAAACGGATTGAAGTTCCGCGAGAGCGCATGCCAGAAGCCCTCTCCTTCCTCGGTGATCTCGAGGAAGTCGCGCCCTTCGCTGCTCCGGACGTCATAGCGGTTGCGGCTCTCCCAGCCCACGACGGCCTCGAGGTGCTCGCGCTGCTGCCGCACCTCGACGAAGCCACCCGCGAGCAGCGGGCGCAGGGTCATCGCGAGCTCCGCCGTCAGCCCCGTCACGGCCGGAGGTGGGTGCGGCGGCGGCGCGAGGCCGTGCGACCGCGGCGCGGAGTCCCGCGACGACCCCTTGCCACGGGACGCGGCTGGCTCGACCGCGAGCTCGAGCGCGGGACCCTCTCCTGACGGCTCGTCGAATTCGCGCACGGCCTGATCATGCCAGAGCGCAGGGCATGGGGCGCACGCGGACTGCGCATCCTCACCGCAGAAGGAGCGGGAGCCGTTGCAGCCCCTCGTCTCTCGGGAGGGCTGTCACGATCGCGGCGGGAGCGTCGTGCGTGCGCACGACGATGCAGCCCGCCCCGCCCCCGCCTCCGCCGCCGGTCGCAAAAGCGCCGCTGTCGTCTCCGCCCGCCGCACCGTCCGACGAGGAGGTCCCGCCCGCCCCACCGGCGCCGCCGCCGCCACCGCCTCCGCCGTCGCCACCGCGCGCATCGAGGATGCCGCCGACCGTCACGGCGGGCGCCTCGAGGAGGATCCAACCGCCGGCCCCGCCACCGCCGCCGGCACCGTCGTTCCCCGATCCTTCGTTCCCGTTGCTCCCGCTTGAGCCCCGCGCGAGCACGCTGCCACCGATGAAGATCGCGCCGCGCGTGGACAACTGGATCGCGCCGCCGCCCGCGCCGCCCGCGCCGAACAGCGAGTCGCTCCCATGGCCCGCGCCGCCCCCGCCGCCGCCCCGCAGCGTCTCCGGGTCGCCCACGGCGTCGGTCCTGCCGCCGCCATCGCCGCCACGCGCCCTGGTGCCGATGGTCGGGTCGGCATCGCCGCCGCGCCCGCCCGTGCCGCACTGCCCGCCCCCGCCGCCGCCGCCGTCCTCCCACGTGTTCTCGTGCGCTCCACCGCGCCCGCTCCCGGGCCCCGCGGCCGCGGCGCCGGGCGAGCGCCCACCGGGGCGCCCCGCCGGGCCGGGCAACGCGCCCACGGCCGAGACGTCGAGGGTGCCGCCGACCGCGATGCCGTCCCGCGCGATCAAGATCAGCGGGAGCGGACCGATGACGCGCAGGGTCGCGCCGATGTCGATGCGCCCGTAGACGAGCACGCGGACCTGGGTGCCGTCTCGCTGGACGCGGAGCTCGCCCGTGGTCGCGGTGTCGATCGTCAGGTCGGAGTCCACCGTCAGATCGCTGGTCGCGGTGTCGAAGATCGTCGCAGCAGCGAGGTTCGAGGGGATCATGCTCAAGCAGTGGGCGCTCGGCGTGTCACCGCAGCCGAGGCGACACACCTCGCGGCGCTCGCCGGGCCCCCGAGGACAGGTCACGAGCACGGCGCCCTCGCAGACCGACCCGCACGGGGCATCCGGCACGACGAAGGCGTCGAACCGAGGTGCATCGAACGCGAGCACGTCGCGCAGAGGCGCATCGAACAGGGCCGCATCGAACAGGGGCGCATCGAGCTCCGCATCGGGCCGAAGCACGGACCCGTCAGGCTCGGACGCGTCCGCGGGCCCCACGCCGGCATCGCGCTCCTCGAACGAGGCGAGGGGCCCCCGATCGATCAGGCACGCGCTCGAGGCGAGCGCTGCGACGAGCGAGAGGGTGGTGGGGCCGAGCATCTGTCGCATCTGAAAGCCCGCGGTCGGAGCGTGAACCGCCTGTCTCGATTCATGCTCCTTCTGTTCGAGCCGGAGGTCTCCACACAGCACCGAGCGAGACGGCTCGATCCAAACGAACGTGCGCTCACGGGAGCCGAGCCCGCAACGCGCGCGAGCCGTCGTTGCGCAAGCTCGGCAGGGTCCGGACCCGGACCTTGCCGAGCGTGACCTCCAGCGTCTCACCGTCTTCGAGCGGCGTCGAGGCCGTGAGCACGTAGAGGGCCACGTCGGTGACCACCTCGAGGATCTCCTCGAGGGCGCGGGCGGACCGGTCGACCTCGACCTCCGGTCGATCGAAGGACGACAGGCCTCGCGTGAGGAGCGAGATCTTCCCAGGCTCGTCCTCCCGCGCCTCGAACGCGATCCAGAGATACAGCGGCAGGTCCTCGACGCTCGCGTCGCTCGCCTGGTCGGTGAACGCGGACGCGTCGTGCACGAGCGACGTCGCCTCCCAGAGGTAGGCGCGCGCCCCCGCGGTCTTGCCGAGCTCCGCCGCGAGCTTCGTCAATGCCACCGCGTGCTCGAGATCGTCCTCGGGCGGCGCCTCGAGCGAGACCTCGAGCGCATGCGTGAGCCGCTCGAGGGTCTCCTCGGCCTCGGGCCAATACCAGGCCGCCTGAACGGCACGCGCCAGCGTGTCTGCGTCGAGCGCGTCGACGCTGCGGACGCGCAGGCCCGCGGTTGACGGCGGGGCAGACGCAGCGTCGAAGAGGAGACGCACTCGGAACGCGGGTTCGACCATGGCGGCGCGGGTCTAATCTCCTCTCGCGAAAATGTCTCGCCCAAGGACGCAGACGACGCGGCCTCGCCACAGGAACGTTTCTCGTCTGCGCTTCCGATCCGTGCCAGAACTCCGGGGCCGCTCCGATCCGTCTGGGCCCTGGAGAGACCAGGAAGGACGGGTCGCCGCGCGGTGCTCCGCCTCGAACCACGGAGGTCCTCGGGAGGAACCGCGGGTCCCTCGGGGAGCGCCCTCGGATTGGAGCGATCGAGGGGGCCCCGCCGATCGGGGCGGCATGAAACTTTCCCGTCGGGGTTGACCGAGAAACCGGGCTGATTAGGGTGGCCGCCGTTCCGAGGCTCGGAGCGCCCTTCCGGTGAACGTCATCGCAGGGGAACGAAGGGCCGAGGGCTTCGGACACGAACGGCGCGTGGCGCGACACGGGAACGTGCGCGCTGCGCTCACCCACGGGAGCAGGAAGTCATGGGCAAGATCATCGGCATCGACCTCGGCACGACCAACTCGGTCGTCGCCATCATGGAAGGCAAGGAACCCAAGGTCATCGTCAACGAGGAGGGTGACCGGATCACGCCGTCCGTAGTCGCGTGGGACGACCAGGGCGAGGTCCTCGTCGGCACGATCGCCAAGCGCCAGGCCGTGACGAACCCCGAGGGCACGATCTACTCGGCCAAGCGCTTCATCGGCCGCCGCTTCACGGAGGTCTCGGAGGAGGGCAAGCGCGTGCCCTACCACGTGATCTCGCGCAGCAACGGAGACTCGGGCTTCAAGGTCTCGGGCAAGGAGCTCGCGCCTCCCGAGGTCTCGGCGCACGTCCTTCGCAAGCTCAAGAAGGCCGCCGAGAACTACCTCGGTGAGACCGTCACCGAGGCGGTCATCACGGTGCCCGCGTACTTCAACGACAGCCAGCGCCAGGCGACCAAGGACGCGGGCAAGATCGCCGGCCTCGAGGTCAAGCGCATCGTCAACGAGCCCACCGCGGCGGCGCTCGCGTACGGCCTCGACAAGAAGAAGGACGAGGTCATCGCGGTCTACGATTTCGGCGGTGGCACCTTCGACATCTCGGTGCTCGAGGTCGGGGACAACGTCGTGCAGGTCATCTCGACCAACGGCGACACGCACCTCGGCGGCGACGACGTCGACAACCGCGTGATGGATTACCTCATCGCGGAGTTCAAGAAGGACACCGGCATCGACGTCGGCAAGGACAAGATGGTCATCCAGCGTCTCAAGGACGCTGCGGAGAAGGCGAAGATCGAGCTCTCGAGCAAGCTCGAGACGACCGTGAACCTCCCCGTCCTCACGGCCGACGCGAGCGGCCCCAAGCACCTCAACATCAAGCTCACGCGCGCCAAGCTCGAGTCGATGATCGACGACCTCGTCGAGCGCAGCTTCGAAGCCACCAAGCGCGCGCTCGCGGACGCGGGCAAGAGCCCGAGCGACATCGACGAGGTGGTGCTCGTCGGAGGCTCGACGCGCATCCCGCTCGTGCAGGAGCGGGTGAAGAAGTACTTCGGCAAGGATCCGCACAAGGGTGTGAACCCGGACGAGGTCGTCGCGATCGGCGCGGCCGTGCAGGCCGGCGTCCTCTCGGGCGAGGTCAAGGACATGGTCCTGCTCGACGTCACCCCGCTCTCCCTCGGCGTCGAGACGCTCGGCGGCGTGATGACGGTGATGATCCAGCGCAACACGACCATCCCGACGCGCAAGGAGGAGATCTACTCCACCGCCGACGACAACCAGGGCAAGGTCGAGGTGCACGTCCTCCAGGGCGAGCGCGCCGAGGCCCGCTACAACCGCACGCTCGGCCGCTTCCACCTCGAGGGCATCATGCCGGCGCCGCGTGGCGTGCCGAAGATCAAGGTCACCTTCGACATCGACGCGAACGGCATCCTCTCGGTGACGGCACGCGACGAGGCGACGGGCAAGGATCAGAAGATCACCGTCACCGCGAGCTCGGGCCTGAGCGACGCCGAGATCCAGACGATGGTGAAGGAAGGCGCCGAGCACGAGGCCGAGGACACCAAGCGCCGTGAGCAGGTCGAGACGCGCAACAAGGCCGACCAGCTCTGCTACTCGGTCGAGAAGGCCCTCGCCGAGGTCAAGGGCAAGCTGCCCGCCGACAAGGTCGCGGACATCGAGAGCAAGGTGAAGAGCCTGCGCTCGGCGATCGAGAAGGAGGACCACGACGCCATCAAGAGCGGCTCCGAGACGCTCGAGCGGGCGATGAGCGAGGTCGCGTCCATGGCCTACGGCGCGGGCGGTCCGCCTGGCGCTGGAGGCGAGACGCCCCCGCCCGGCGCGGCGGGCGGCAAGAAGGGCGGCGACGTGATCGACGCCGAGTTCGAAGAGACGAACTGAATCCGCCCAGATCCCCCGGTCGCGGCGGGATCTCGGTTCGTTCGCCGGAACGCGACGCGGGCTCCGACTCTGGGGCCCGCGTCGTTTCGCGTTTTCGAGCGGGCGCCGCGGAACGCAGCGTACCAGCTCAGGGCAAGAGCACGATCGAACCCGTGGTCTCTCGCGCTTCGAGGGCGCGGTGGGCCTCGCCCGCGCGCTCGAGGGGATGGCGATGACGCACCTCGGGGCGCACCCAGCCTCGAGCCACGGCGTCGAAGAGGGCGCGGGCGCTCGCTTCGAGGTCAGCGCGGCTCGCGACGTAGCTCACGAGCGAGGGGCGGGTGGCGTAGAGCGAGCCCTTCTGGCCGAGCGTGAGAAGGTCGATCGGCCCGGGCTTGCCGGACGCGTTGCCGAACGACACGAGCAGGCCGCGGGGCGCGAGACACTCGAGGGAGCGGTGTACGGTGTCCTTGCCGACGGAATCGTAGACGACCGGGACCTTGTCGGGCACGAGCTCTCTCAGCCGAGCGACGAAGTCCTCCCTCGAGGTGACGATCGTGTGCGCGCAACCGTGCGCGCGCGCGAGCGCGGCTTTGTCCTCGGTGCTCACGGTGCCGATGACGGTCACGCCGCGCGCGGAGAGCCACTGGCACGCGAGGAGGCCGACGCCGCCGGCCGCAGCGTGCCAGAGCACGGTCATCCCCGGCTCGACGCGAAAACATCGGTGCGTGAGGAACTCGACCGTCATGCCCTTGAGCATCGAGGCGGCCGCGAGCTCGTCGCTCACGTGAGGCGGGAGCGCGAGCAGACGCGCGGCGGGGACGTTGCGGTGCGTCGCATACGCGCCGACGCCCGCGCTCGCGTACCCCACGCGCTGGCCCACCGACAAGCCCTCGACGCCCGCGCCGATCGCCTCGACGACGCCGGCGGCCTCCACACCGATCGAGGAAGGCAGAGCAAGCGGATAGAGGCCGGTGCGGTGGTAGGTATCGATGAAATTCACGCCGATCGCGGTGTGCGCCACGCGCACCTCGCCCGGGCCCGGCGGCGCGAGCTCGAGGGGCTCGGGCCGGAGCTGCTCGGGCCCGCCATGGGCGTGGATGCGGAGCGAGTACGGACGCGTCATGCGGAGCGAGCATGCCATGGGCGTGGTGCGCCGCGGCCGTGCGGGCTCGGACAGCGGGTCACGGGAAGAGCTCGTCGGTGCGGCGCAGGAGGCGAATCGCCTTGCGGCGCGCGAGGCGGTTGGCGAGGCGCACGCTGGGATCGGGGTCGCCGCCGTCGACGATCTCGCGGAGCAGCGTGACGAAGAGGTCGCGGTCGCCCACCGTGACCGCGTAGGTCGCAGCGTACTGGAGCTGCACCGCGAAGAAGCGCCGCTCCGTGGCCGTGAGGGCCTGCTCGAAACGCGCGCGCCCGCGTTCGGGGTCACCGCCGTACTCCGGCCCGACGGCCGCATCGATCGCGGCGAGGGCCATGAGGGCCGAGGCGTGGAAGAACGACGCGTCGAGCGCAAACGATCGCTCGAGGAGCGTGCGCACGAGCGGCAGCTCGGCGACCAGCGCCGGGTCGGCGTTCGACATCTGGATCGCGCCCGCCCATGCGTAGCCGGTCCAGAAGAGGATCGCTGCGTCCTCGCGCGCTCCGTAGCGCTGCGACAGATGACGCCCGAGCGCCTCGGGGCCGGCCGCGAGCGCCACGTCGATGCCCCCATCGCGCAGGCGCATGTGGTGCACGCCGATGTTTCGCGCCCGAAGGAAGAGCAACCTCCCACGCAGCGAGATCGCCTCTTGTCGCTCGAGGTCACCACGCGCCAGCGCGTCCTCGGCGTCGTCGGAGAGCCAGCCCCAGGCGTAGCTGCCGCTGGCGCGCATCACCTGGATGCCGAGGTCCTCGTCGTCGGGGATCACCGCGTAGAGGCCCTCGAGCTGCACGATGCTGGCCGGCAGGCCATCTCCGACGAGGTCGATGTCCCAGTGCTGCTCGACGGCCTGAGACGCTTGTCTCAGCACGGACGAGGTCTCGGTCGCGGCAAAGCGCGTGGTGAGGTCGCACCCAGCTCCGAGGAGCGCGATCCACGCGACGAAGGGGAGCACACGCATCCCGAGCCGTGTACCGCCCCTCGACCGGCGCGGCCAAGAACCGGCCGCTCCGTGGGCTCGGCGGCCGATCACCGACAGAACTGGAGCTCGGTCGGGCTGCGTCCGCTCTGGAGCAACTGCACCGCGCACTGCGGCTGCACGCCTTGGCAGAACATGAGGTTCGTGGGCGCATGGCCCATGCGGAGCAGAGCGTCCGCGCAGTAGGGCTCCGCGTTGTCGCAGAACATGAGGGCCGTGGACGCGTGGCCCATCTGGATCAGCGTCGAGCGGCAGTCGGGCACCTGCGGATAGACGGGCTGGGGAGGCGGATACGCGGGCTGGGGAGGCGGATACGCGGGCTGGGGCGGAGCGTACGTCGGCCCCCAGAACTGGTCGTACGGGTTGACCTGCGGAGCCCACTGCCCCGGCGCGCTCTCGAGGACGTAGCTGCCCGTACCCGCGGGGCCGCCCCGCGTCGAGATGCGGAGGGTGTAGATCGCGGCGCGCGGCGCCGTGAACGTGAGCTGCGCGTCGTTGGGGCCGGTGAGGGTCCCGCTCGCGATCGGACGCCCGTCGAGGAGCATGGTCATCGCGACGTCGACGCGGCGACCGGCGAACCGATCGCTCGGCCCGCCAGAGACGACGAACGTCGCCATGTCCCGCGCGTTCATCCACACCGCGTAGTCGTGGAAGGGCCCTCCCGAGGCGTCACGCGGGTCGTTCATCGTGAGCGCGCCCGAGGTGTACGCGCCCACCTGGTAGGCCATGCCCACGACCTGTGGCGCCTGCTGGTAGACGCTCGCCATCGTCCAGTATCCGGGGATCCAACCGCTCCCATCCCACTGCGGCGCGATCCAGATCGCACCGCTCTGCGGAGGAAGCTCCCAGTGTCCGTCGATCCACTCCCAGCCCGCGCCGGTCCAGCCCCAGTAGGGCTCGATCCACAGTTCTCCGTGACGGCTCGGCGGCGGCCGGCGCGTGATCACGCGCGGCGCTGGCGGCGGGCCGACCACGACCACGCGAGAAGGCGCACCGCGCACCACGCCGCGCGGACCGACGACCACCACGCCCGGGCGACCCGCGCCCGGATCCACGACCACCGGTCCCGGACGTGAGGGCGCGGGCGCGACCACCACCGCGCCACCGGGTCGTGCAGGCGCGGGCGCGACCACCACCGCGCCCGGGCGACCGGGCGCGGGCTGCACCACCACCGCGCCACCGCCCCCGGGTCGCGCAGGTTGGACCACCACCGCGCCCGGGCGACCGGGCTCGGGCTGCACCACCACCGCGCCACCGCCCCCGGGTCGCGCAGGCGCAGGCGTGACCACCACCGCGCCCGGACGACCCGGCTGCACGACCACCGGGCCCCCTGGACGCCCAGGCGCAGGCCGGACCACGACCTGCGCCATGGCTGAGACCGGAGCGAGCGGAGCCGCGAGCGCGAGCGCGAGCGCGAGGTGCGCGGTGGTGCGTCGGTTCTTCAAGATCACGGAGACCTCCAGGCGTCGGAGACGGGCACGCAGCGCGATCGATTCACGCACCGGAGGATGCCACGAAACGCACCGGGCTCGATGTGCGAGTCCCAACGAGCCGGGATGAGTGTCGACTTCCGAGCCGCCCCGACTATCCTCCGCGCGCTCTCGGAGGTCGCATGAAGGTCGCTGTGGTCGTGTTCCCTGGCTCGAACGCGGACTGGGACGCCCTCCACGTCGCGCGCGACGTGATGGGCTGGGACGCGAGAACCGTCTTCCACAAGGAGAGCGACCTCGGCGGCGCCGAGCTCGTCATCCTCCCCGGCGGCTTCGCGCACGGTGACTATCTCCGCACAGGCGCGATCGCACGGTTCTCGCCGATCGCCGACGCGGTCGTGAAGCACGCGGCGCGCGGCGCGCCGGTCCTCGGCATCTGCAACGGCTTCCAGATCCTCGCGGAGATGGGCCTCGTGCCGGGGGTGCTCACGCGCAACGCCCACCTCCGCTTCGAGTGCCGTGACATCTGGGTGCGGGTCGAAGGCGAAGGCCGCTTCACCAAGCCTCTCGCGAAGGGCACGACGCTGCGCCTTCCCATCGCGCACGCCGAAGGCCGCTACCACTGCGACGACGCGACCCTCGAGCGCCTCGAGGGCGAGGGGCTCGTGGCGCTGCGCTACGTCGCCGCCGATGGGCAGCCCCTGCGCGGCGCGACGGTCAACGGCTCCCGCAACGAGATCGCCGGAATCTACAACCCTCGCCGCAACGTCATGGGCCTCATGCCGCACCCCGAGCGCGCGAGCGAAGCGATTCTCGGCAACGAAGACGGCCGCAGGTTGTTCGAGTCGCTCCTCGCGTGAGCGCGTGGAAGACGGGAGCGCCCTCCAGCGAGGTCAGGACAGCGCGCCGCGCTCGAGCAGCTCGCCGATGTAGCGCCCGAGCGCCCGACGGAGCGGCTCGGAGGGCTCGAGGAGCTCGAGACCGACGACCCCTTCGCCGGTCCACCGGACGACCGCGCGGACGGCGTGCTCCTGACGCTGCGGGAACACGAGACGGAGCGCGAGCTCAGACCCCTTCGTGAGCGCACCGGAGGGCGCGCCCTCGACCACCGGCGAGACCGCGAGGCCGCTGATGCTGACGTCGATGACCTCGAGGGGCCGGGCGGGTCCGGAGGGGTCTTCGAGCGTTGCGCGGAGCAGGTAGTCGGCCAGCGGCCGGATGCGAACGTGCCGTCGGCGTTCTTGCTGGTTCACGTTGTGGAGAAGGTATCGTGAACAGCGCGCGGGAGGAACCCCAGAAGCGCGATCGCACGCAAGGCCTCGCGCCGGAGCACATGCTGCGGTGCGTGGAGCGGGTGCGGGTCCCGCTTCCCCTCCGGCCAACTCGGATCAGCTCAGAGCATGAGTCACTTGGATGGACTCATGCTCTGACATTTCTTGCCGGAGGGTCTGGCCGCAGCCCCTCCCTCTCGCCGAGTGAATCGGCGAGAGCCTCCCTCCCACCGATTCGAGCCCGTGGCACCCGCATCGATCCATCCGAGTGCCACGTGCTCTCAGAGCTCGATGCCCTCGACCCTCTTGAAGACCTCGGCGCTCGTGAAGATGCGGACCAGCTCGGCGTCGATGTGACCGTCCTTGACCTCGAAGCCGAGGATGTCGAGCGCGCGCTGGACCGGCATCGCCTTCTTGTAGGGGCGGTCGCGCGCGGTGAGCGCGTCGTAGATGTCCGCGATCGTCATGATCTTCGACGCGGTCGGGATGGCCTCGGCCATGCGGGCTTCGGGGTAGCCTCGTCCATTGAGGCGCTCGTGGTGGTTGCCCGCGATCTCGGGGATCCGTTCGAAGTTCTTTCCCCACGGAATCTTCGACAGGAAGTTCCGCGTGTGCACGACGTGCGATCGGATCTCGTCGACCTCGCGGTCGTGGAGCGAGCCCTTGGTCACCTGCAGCGAGACGACCTCGTCTGGAGAGAGCAGTGGCTGCGCGTGTCCGCACGCATCGACGTAGGTGCGCTTGCCGAGCTCGGCGATCTTCGTGAAATCTCCTTCGCGGAGCACCGTCGGCTCGTTCGCCGACTCGATCAGCCGCCAGGCGCTCTCGAGCTCAGCCTTCTTCTGGGCCATGGTCCGATCGATGCCCTCGATCTCCACCTTCGTCGCGCCACCGAGGATCGCCTCGACCTTCTTTCCCAGGTACACCGACTCGATCTGCAGCGAGGCGTAGTCGAAGCGCTGACGCACCTCGCGGAGCTGGTGCGGATAGAGCTTCTTGGCCTTGACGAGGACTTCCTCACGGACGCCGATCTTGCCGAAGTCGTGCAGGAGCGAGGCGTACTCGAGCTCCTTGAGGTCGCGGCGACTGAAGCGCTGATCGCGGTAGGCCCCGGTATCGGCGCGGTCGACCGCTTCTGCGAGCGCGACCGAGAGCAGCGAGACCCGCAGGGAATGCCCGCTCGTCGTCGGGTCGCGCTGCTCGATCGCCTGCACGCTCGCACGAACGAAGCCATCGAAGATGCGCCTGATCTCGTCGTAGAGGAGAGCGTTCTCGAGCGCGATGCCCGCCTGCGACGCGAGCGTGGAGAGCAGATCCTCGCTGCGCTGGTCGAAGGGGAGCACTTCGTCGTCGACCCTCTGGGCGGTCAGCAGTTTGCGAGGGTCGCGCTTGCGGTTGATGAGCTGGATGACCCCGATGACCTCGTCTTCCGCCGAGATCATCGGCATCGCGATCATCGACTTCGTGCGGTAGCCGACCTTGAGGTCGAAGCTCGGGTCGAACGTGAACACGGGCGTCTCGCCGCTCGGAGGCAGGAGCGAAGCCCCCGCGGGCGGGCCCGCTTCCTCCCGCGTGGCGAAGGGGCTGTCCGCCCGGATGGTGTCCCGCGACCCGCGTCCGTCGGGGAGGATCAGGTCGTAGACGTCCGGGATGTTGATCGGCCTACGCATCACCGCCGCAGCGCCGGCGATCGAGCGCGTCGACATCGGGATCGTGAACTCCTTGGACTCGAAGCTCACGGACTCGTTCTGCGAGAGCTTGAAGCGCAGATGCTTCTCGTGTGAGCCCGCGCGCTGCTCGATGACATACAGGCTGCCTGCGTCCGAGCCCGTGATGAAGCGGCTCTTCTCGAGGATCAGACCGAGGAGCCGGTCGAGGTCGCGCTCCTGCGAGATCGCCCGGGAGATCTCGATGATCTCGCCGAGCTCGTAGCGGTAGCGGTTCAGCCATTTCGCGCGCCGCTCCGAGGCAGACCGCAGCTCCACGCGCTCGAGGGCTCCGGCGACCGCGAGGTAGAAGGGGTCGACCAGCCCGAGGTCCTCGACGTGCGCCACGACCGCGCCGCGCGGTAGCTGCTCGAGGAAGCCATCGGGAAGCTGCCCGACGAGCACGATGCCCACGTGTCCTTCGGCGCCGCGACCGAGGTACGGCTCGAGCACACCACGCCGGAGCGAAGAAGTGGCCACGGCGACCACGGTCGCCTCGCCCCGCTGGACCTCCGTGACGGTGCCGTGGAGCTCGACGCGGAGGCCCTCGCCGAGGCGGGGCTCGACTTCGATCGCCCGCGCGATCACCGCGGGCGAGAGGTCGGTCATCTCCGTGTCGTGCGGCTCCCGGCCTGCGTTCATTCGGGATCCTCCGACCGCCCGCGCTCCCGCGCCCGTGGGCCGCGCTCGACCGCGACTCGATCGACGGGGCGGATGCGCTCGCGCCGCTCGCGCTCTTCGCGCTCTTCGGCGGCCCGCGCCGCGACGCGCTCGTCGCGCAGCTCGTAGGCCTTGACGATCCGCGCCACGAGCGGGTGGCGCACGACGTCGGCATCCGTGAAGAACGCGGTGCCGATGCCCTGCACGTTCTCGAGCAACCGCACCGCATCGAGGAGCCCGCTGCGCGTTCCACCCGGGAGGTCGACCTGCGTGACATCGCCGGTGACCACGGCCTTGCTGCCGAAGCCAAGACGCGTGAGGAACATCCGCATCTGCTCGACGGTCGCGTTCTGCGCCTCGTCGAGGATGACGAACGCGTCGTTCAGCGTGCGTCCGCGCATGAACGCGAGCGGAGCGACCTCGACCACGCCGCGCTCGACGAGCGCCTGGGCCTTCTCGACGTCCATCATGTCGTGAAGCGCGTCGTAGAGCGGGCGCAGGTAGGGGTTCACCTTCTCGGCGAGATCGCCCGGGAGGAAGCCGAGCTTCTCTCCTGCTTCCACGGCGGGCCGCGTGAGCACGATCCGCTTGACGCGCTTCTCCATGAGGGCCTTCACCGCGACGGCCATGGCCAGGTAGGTCTTGCCGGTGCCGGCTGGCCCGACGCCGAAGACGATGTCGTTCTGGCGCATGAGCTGGACGTAGCGGTGCTGAACCACCCCCTTGGCGGTGATCGTCTTTCGCGGCGTCGCAAGCACGATGTCGCTCACGACGTCCGAGAGCTTCGCCTCGGGGTGGTTCTTGAGCGTCTTGATCGAGCGCTCGACCTCGCCGGTCCTCATCTGACCGCGCTCGAGAACCGAGAGGATCTCCATCAAAGCGCGCTCGGCCCCCTCGACGCCCTCGCGCGCACCCTTGAGGTGGATGATCGAGCCGCGCACGCCGGTCTCGATGGCGAACTCCTTGGCGAGCGTCGCGAGGTGGGTGGCTCCAGGCCCGGTGAGCTGGAGCATGAGTGCCTGGTCGTCGACCTCGACCTCGGCGTGGATGGGCCCCTGGCCCGTGGACATGTCGGACATCCGCGAGGGACGCTAACACGGAACGCGCCGGACGGTCCGCGGTCTGCGTGATGCGAGCAGACGGCGGTGACAGGACGCCGCATCGCCGCGCGCACGTCGGTGCGTCCATCCACGCACGCCGCAGGCGCGGGCGACGATCACCTCGCGTGGTGTTTGCGGACGTCGCGGGTCCTTCACGCTGGCACGCCGACTGCTGTCACGGCACGCGATGCCCTGGTTCGCACCCTCGATGCGCGCTCCGAGGCGCGCGACCGTGATCTCCTGCGCGGCGCTGGCGACGGCGCACCTCGCCTCCGGCTGTGACCCCGGCGCCGCGTTCGAGGCCGACGCGCGCGTGCGAAACGACGCGCTCGTGCGAAACGACGCGCTCGTGCCGCCGCGCGACGCTGCGGTCGGTTGCGCGAGCGAGCCCGTCGCGGGCGCCCGATGGGGAGGCGCTGCGTTCGTGCTCGTGCGCGATGGAACACCCTATCTCTTCGTCACCGCGGGCCACGTCGGCATGACCTTGGGCACGCAGGTACTGCGCGCGCCGATCGGAGACGACGGAACCCTCGGGGAGTTCGTCGGGTCCGGCCAGGACATGCCCGTCGCGCTCGCGCGGAGCGCGGTCGTGACCCACGTCTACGACGCCGCGCGCGACCGGCTCTATGTCGCAGCCAAGGGCGCGAATCGGGTGCTCGCGATCGACGCTCCCGCGGCCCTCCGAATGGTTTCAGGGCACGTGATTCAGGCACGTGATTCAGGGCATGTGATTCAGGGCACGTGATTGCTGCCCGGACACGCGCCGACCACTCGGGGTCACGGGTGGGGCGCGGCGCCACCGTACCTGGCTGCGAGGTGGCGGCCGATCGCCCAAGGGTCGTTCAGGTAGGCTCGTCCCTCGGCCCTCTTCGCCTCCGCCGGTGCGCTGG
The DNA here is from genome assembly GCA_046342295.1 of Deltaproteobacteria bacterium. GTDB lineage: Bacteria > Myxococcota_A > Polyangia > Polyangiales > Sandaracinaceae > JAFLCL01. Next base: position 28,409 of record JBKDQC010000569.1, read on the forward strand.
CCGCATCGGCGAGGACCAAGACAGGCATGCTCTGGTGGCCCTCTCCGAGCAGCCCGACGATGTCGTGCCGGGGACGCGGGAAAGGCAGGCGGCGCACCTCGACCTCTCGCGCCCAATGCGGGTTCGCGAGGAGCGCTCCTTCGAGAGAGGCGCAGTGCGCGCAGTACCAGGCGCCCGAAAGCGCCGCGTCCTCGAACGGCGCCTGGAGGAGAAACAGCACATCTCGGGTCATGGACAATCCTTTCTTCGATGGGATCACGCCTCGACGAAGCCCGCCCGCAGCTGAGCGGCCACGAGGGTCTCGACTTCCCAACCAGTCGCGATCGGCCGGGTGAACGTGTGTCGTTCGCCGTCGCTCTCGAGCATGGTGCACTGCCAGGAGCTGGCGTCGGCCACCACGTCCCAGACCCGCCCGTCGGGGTGCTGGAGGCGTCGCGCGCCGTCGGCTCGCTCGGGCACGGGATGGTCGATGAACTTCGGGAGGGGACCCGGAAACCCCATCCGCTCGAGACCGGTCTCGTCGCGCGTCCGACTCGATGCGAGCTGTGCACGCGCAATGGCCGAGGGCGTCGGCACCAAACCGTCGGCGTCGCAGAGGCCGAGCTGTGCGCTTTCCCCTCGGAGCCAGACCTCGAGCGGGCCCTCCCACGGCAGCCCGGCAGCGACCTCGTTCAAGAGATCTCGGATCAGGAAGGCCGCCGACGCGCGGGCGAAGGTCCACGCCTCGGAAGAGAAACCCACCTGCGGGTCGTGGAGGAGCTTCGAGAGCGCTCCCAGACAAGGCACACTGTTGCCGTGGAGCTCGGACACGGTGGGCTCCGCACCGCGCGCACTGGGCCAGACCCAGAGATGCAGCGCATCGCGTCGAGACTCGATACCGAAGAGCAGTTGCGAGACGTGCTTCTTGGCGGCAGGCGCGCGCAAGAGGGGCCGGAGCCAGGAATGGGCGAGAGGCCGGATATCTTCCCGAGGGGCCTCTGCCAGCGACTGCAAGTTGCAGTGAGGCACATGCGCATCGAGGGCATGCGCGATGGCGCGGAGTGTCTCTTCGGTGCTGCGACCCGTACGCATCGCGTGTCGGAGGAACAACGAGCCGTCGTACATCTCCTCCTGGGGAGAATAAGACCGCACGACGCGGAACCGGGCTTCCGCACGACGCTCGTCCGAGGATGCGGGAAGAACCGCCTGAAACAGCCGGCCCCGGCCAGCGGCCCATCGTCGCGCCGCGCTCGCCGCATGCGCTTCGAGGCCTCGCTCACAGGCAGCCTCGAGGGATCCTATCCAGAACGCCATGGACGGAAAGCCCTCCCAGAGCTCTCCGGCCTCGGTGTCGAAGCGAAGGATCTGCCCGGGAGGTCCGCCGAAACAACCGAGCGGCGCATAGGCGTAGAGCTCGGACCCGGACCGCGCGAGCGGGTACCACCCAGGACACCACAGGGCGTCGGCCGCCACCACCACCGATCTCCCTCCTTCGAAGTCCGCCGCGCGCTGGTCCCAGTGCGCACGGAGCACCTCGAGCTCATCGGCGTCCACGAACACGAGGTCTCCGCAGCGAGCGCCGCCGAGCGCCGAGACGAACCGAGCGACGTCCGGTGGAGGCGCTTGCCCACTCCAACGGATTGGCGCTTGCGGCGCTCGAACACCGGCGAATCTGTCGAGGAGCGCGGTCGACATGGAGACGCACGCTCGCGCGCACGGTCGGTCAAGGCGCCGCCTACGCCTCGACGCAGGGCACGAGCACGGGCTGCGACGCGGACGGCCGGGCGCTCTCAGCTCAGCCGCCCCGGCGCGATTCATGCGCCTCCGCGGGAGCCCTCGAGCACGCGCGTACCCGCGGTGCCCTCCATCGCGGTCGCGTAGGGCGCGGTGATCTCGAGCACCTGAATCGGTCCTTGGTAGTACCGCGACAGGCCGACATCGACACGGAACACGCGGCCGCCACAGGCGTGGGTGATCCCGCCTTCTTGGACGGTGTGACCGACGACCATGCGCGCGGCTCCGAGCGTCGTCAGCGCCTCGCCGAGCTGTGCGCAGGTCGCGGTGTCGTCCTCGACCGCATAGCCACGATGCCAGATGGGGCTCTCCTCGCTGGCGAGCAGTGGAGAGATCGGGCCGACTCCGAGGTAGAAGTCGCGCGTCGCGCGGTTGATGGCGTCGAGGCCGAGCGCCGCGGCCGCCGGCGTGAGACCACCGTGCACGAACACGGTGTCGCCGACGAGAATGACTGTGTTGCGAACCGCGAATTCGCGGGCGAAGCGCGAGCGTGGCTCGAACGCCCCTGCCCGCCCGTAGGCGGCGCGCGGCACGTCGCGGCGGGCCTCGGGGCTCGCTTCGTCGCGGTGCCGTGCGAAGTCGCGGAGGCCGTCGGGCGTGACATAGCGGAAGTCGCGCTGGACGTTCATGACTTCGTGGTTGCCTTGGAGCGTGATGAAGCGGCCGCCTGCGGCCGCGGCTTCTTCCTCGAGCTGACGCGCGAGGGCGAGGACCTCGGGCTCGTCGTCGCCGCGGTCGAGGAGGTCGCCCACCTGAACGACGAAGAGCGCGCCCCCCGACCAGTGGTCGGCGAGGTCGATGGCGCCTGCCGTGCGGAGCGCCTGCCGGAACGCGCCGAGGTCGCCGTGTACGTCGCCGATCGCCACGAGGCGCGCCGGCATCGGGTAGGTCGAGCGCTGAAGCGGCGGGACCTCTTCCACGGGCCGCAGGCGCGCGGGCCGTGGTGCGTCTCTCTCGGGCGCGGCCTCGGTCTCGGCGCGCCTCGTCGCGCGCGCGTCGGAGGGGCCCGAGCACGCGGAGAGCGCGAGCATCGCCACCATCCCGGCGAGACGGTTGGCTCGGCAGGCGCGCTCGGCGCTCGGCGCGTGGCGTCGGATTCGGCGGGTCACGGTCGGTGGGCCTCAGATAGCGCGAGCGGGCCGAGGCGTCAGCGGCATGGCGCGGTCAGAGGCGCAGCACGAGCGCCACCGAGCTCTCGAGGCCCAGCGCGAGCAGCACCGCGTTGCTCGGGCCGGCGGCCGCGTCCGCGCCGGCGCCGACCTCGGCCCGGACGGCGAGGGCTTCGTCGAAGAAGTAGGTGAGCCCGCCCATCAGGGCGATTCCTGCGGAGAGGATCGACGCACCGTTGGACCACGTGAAGACGGTCCCGCGCGCCCGCACGCGGAAGCTGGAGACGAACGCGCCCGCGCGGGGACGATCGAGGTAGACGAACGCCGAGATCGGGATACTCACGTCGGCCTGGTTCGTCGACTCGAACGACGCGATCGACAACGAAGCTCCGACCGTCACGAGCGCGCGGGAGCCGAGCGGGAATGCCACGTGGAGCGCGACCGGCAACGGCAGACCGAGGTTGCCTGCCAGTCCCCCCAGCCCGCCAAGGCTCCCCAGCCCGAGCGAGGGCGCCAGCCCCAGCGCGAGCTCGACGTGCTCGGGCTCGGGTGAGCTCGTGGTCTCGGAGACAGCCGAGTCCGCCGAGGCCTCGGCGCGTGGGCCGTACGTCGCATCCTGCGTGGCCTCCTGCGCCTGCACGTCGGAAGAGCCATAGGCCAGAAGAGCCATCACCAGAAGGATCGCAAAACACCCATGTCGTCGCATCACCGCTCCGCTTCTTGGACGACGCACGGGCGAGGGCACCACGCCGCTCGACCGTCGTCGCCTCGTGACGGACTCACGCGGAGCACTGGACGTGCCACCCGAGGAAATGCGGCGAAGACGTGCCAAGTCGAGGCGGAACCAAGGGACTTGTGCGCGCAGCAGAGACACGCTGTCGTCGCAGATCACCCGGGCTGTCGCGGTGTCAGCGCGTGGGTGCGTCCGAGCCCGCCGAGCACGCCTCGACGGCCCGAGCTCGCGTCACGACGCCGCTGGACCGCACCCGCCACCTACGGTCCGTCGAATGACGTCTTCGGTCGTCAGCCAGAGCCCCGGTTTGCCCCCACCTGAGCCGGTGTTCACGACCGCGACAGGCCCTTCGCACGGACAACGCTCTTCGGCCCGACGCATCAGTGACCGGGGCGGTGGTGGCCGTGGGGCCGAGGAGGGCTCGAGGCATCGCCGTGCGCGCCTCGGGCCTCGACAAGCCTCTTCTTTCGGTTGGCGTAGAGGAGATAGCCAGCCAGCGCCGTGATCACGGCGAAGGCGACGAGCCACAGCGCGACCCAGAGATCATCCATGTGGAGGGCCTACGCCCGAGACAGCGCCACCTCGTGAGCAACCTCAACGATGCTTCGTCGGGCGCTCCAGAAGCGGGTGGGGTGAACGAGGACGTGGCGAATCGCCGCTGTTCACGGGAAGCGGCTGTTCGCGCCAGGCGAACCTCGGCGGATTGACGGCTGCCGTACTGTCTTCTATCGTCATCGAACGATGAAAGCGAGGGCCCAGCCATGCGAGCCTTGCTGCCCGCCCGCGAAGGAGCAGGCGGACCTTCGTCCGGTCGAGGGCGACGAGGCGGATGAGGAGCTGGCGGCGCTCTCGAAGGCGCTGGCCCACCCGGCGCGCGTGAAGATCGTCCGCATCCTGATCCGCAGGAGCAGCTGCGTCTGCGGCGACATCGTGGAGGAGCTTCCTCTCGCGCAGTCCACGGTCTCCCAGCACCTCAAGGTGCTCAAGGACGCCGGCCTCATCCGCGGCGACGTGGACGGGCCGCGGGTCTGCTACTGCATCGAGCCGCACGCGCTCCGCCGCCTGCGAGCGCTGGTCGGGGGGCTCTGATGCCGGCCTTTCTAGGCCGACATATCGTTGATCGCCGATAATGGCCCGCGCAGAAACAACCTGTCCGTTTCGCCGCCGAGGCATCCCCGCCAGAGCCGCCCGCTCTCCTCGAAATACCCCCCAGTATTCCTCGTCGCTCGGTCAGCACTGGCGGGTCGCCGCGACGCCGATCCGATCAGGTTTTTTCTGCACGGTCCCTCACCGAAAGGAACGACCCATGTCCGTGACCATCCGCGTGTTCGACCCCGCCATGTGCTGCTCCACCGGCGTCTGCGGTCCGAGCGTCGACCCCGAGCTGGCCCGCTTCGCGGCTGACGTCGACTGGCTCCAGAAGCAAGGCGTCACCGTCCAGCGCTTCACCCTGTCGCAGCAGCCCGCCGCGTTCGCCGAGACCCCGGCCGTGAAGGAGGCGCTCGGGCGTGGCACGGAGGTGCTGCCGCTCGTCCTCGTGGGCGACCGCGTCGCGGTCGAAGGGGCCTACCCCTCGCGCGAGACCCTCGCCGCGCTCGCCGGCGTGGTGGTGAAGAAGCTCGACGTCGCGCCCGCGGCGTCGACCGGATGCTGTGGACCGAGCGCTGGAGCCAAGTCGAAGACCCGTTGCTGCTGAGGAGCGCGTCATGGACTTCCTCGAACGCGCTCCGCGAAACCTCTTCTTCACGGGCAAGGGCGGCGTCGGCAAGACGAGCGTGGCTTGTGCGACGGCGATCGCGCTCGCGGAGCGCGGACGACGGGTGCTCCTCGTGAGCACCGATCCTGCGTCCAACCTCGACGAGGTGCTCGAGACGCCGCTCGCCGGCGAGCCGCGCGCGGTGGCCGGAGTGCCGGGCCTCTACGCCCTCAACATCGATCCCGAGGCCGCGGCGCACGCCTACCGCGAGACCATGGTCGGACCGTACCGCGGCGTGCTGCCGGACGCTGCGGTGCGCAGCATCGAGGAGCAGCTCTCGGGCGCCTGCACCGTCGAGATCGCGGCGTTCGACGAGTTCTCGAAGCTCCTCGGTGACGCGCGCGCGACATCAGACTTCGATCACGTCGTCTTCGACACGGCTCCCACCGGGCACACGCTGCGCCTGCTCAAGCTGCCGGCGGCGTGGACAGGCTTCCTCGAGACGAACGTAGGCGGCACGTCGTGCCTGGGCCCACTCGCCGGTCTCAAGGCTCAGCAGGCGCTCTACGACGCGTCACGCGCCGCGCTCATCGACGGCTCCCTTACCGCGCTCGTCCTCGTGTCGAGGGCGGACGTCGCGGCGCTCCGCGAAGCCGAGCGGACTCGCGGCGAGCTTGCGGCGCTTGGCATCGGGCGGCAGGAGCTCGTCATCAACGGCCTCTTCCGCGCAGACGATCCGGCAGACCAGGTCGCGGTGGCCATGGAGCGGAGAGGCACGGAGGCGATGGCGGCCATGCCCGCGGGGCTGCGTGCGCTCTCGCGCACCGAGCTCCCGCTCTTGCCGTTCGGGCTCGTCGGCATCGCGGCGTTGCGGCGGCTCTTCGCGAAGACTGACTCGGCCACCGCGCCGCGGACGGCAGCTCCCCTCGAACAAGCCGCCGCACCATCGGCGCCTCCTCTCGCCGCGCTGGTTCCGGCGCTCGAGAGCTCTGGGCACGGCGTGATCATGACGATGGGCAAGGGAGGCGTCGGCAAGACGTCCGTCGCGGTGAATGTCGCCGTCGAGCTCGCGCGCCGCGGTCACAAGGTGCATCTGACGACCACGGACCCGGCCGCGCACGTCGAAGAGACGCTCGGAGGAGCGGTCGACGGCATCCGGGTGAGCCGCATCGATCCCATCGCCGAGACCCATGCCTACTCCGAGGAGGTGCTGCGGACGGCGGGCGCGAACCTCGACGCCGCCGGGCGCGCGCTGCTCGAGGAGGACCTCCGCAGCCCATGCACCGAGGAGATCGCCGTCTTTCGCGCGTTCGCGCGCATCGTCGAAGAGGGTGAGCACGGGTTTGTCGTCATCGACACCGCGCCGACGGGACACACGCTGCTCCTGCTCGACGCGGCCGAGTCCTACCACCGTGAGGTGCTTCGGACCTCGGGCTCCGCGCCCGAGGAGGTCCGGCGCCTGCTGCCGCGGCTACGCGACGCGGCCTACACCAAGATCCTGCTCGTCACGCTGCCGGAGGCGACGCCCGTGCACGAGGCAGCGGCGCTCCAGCGTGACCTCGAGCGCGCCGACATCCGCCCCTTCGCCTGGGTGATCAACCAGAGCCTGACGCCGCTCAAGGTCACGGATCCGGTGCTCGTGCGGCGCCGCGAGAACGAGGCCCGGTTCCTCGCCGAGGTGTCGGCGCTCGCGCCGCGGGTCGCCGTCGTCCCCTGGTCCGCGCCGGCCAAGGCACAGCTGCGACTGGACTTCTTCGCGACGACCCGAGCGCCACGGGTCGAGGCGGCGCCGTGAGATACGACCGAGTGACGACGAGGACTGACCTCTCATGACCCACGCCAACGCCGGGCTGCTCGGCAAGCTCTCGTTCCTCGATCGCTACCTGACGCTGTGGATCTTCGCCGCGATGGGGCTCGGCATCGCCCTCGGCTTCCTCGCGCCCGGCTTCACGACCGCGCTCGACCGCATGAGCGTGGGCACGACCTCCATCCCCATCGCGATCGGCCTCGTGCTGATGATGTACCCACCGCTCGCGAAGGTCCGATACGAGGAGCTGGGGAAGGTCTTCCGCAACAAGCGCGTGCTGACGCTGTCGCTCGTGCAGAACTGGGTCATCGGCCCGCTCCTCATGTTCGGGCTCGCCGTCGTGTTCCTGCGCGACGAGCCCGAGTACATGCTCGGCCTCATTCTGATCGGCCTCGCGCGCTGCATCGCGATGGTCATCGTCTGGAACGATCTCGCGAAGGGCGACACCGAGTACTGCGCGGGGCTCGTCGCGTTCAACTCGATCTTCCAGGTCCTGTTCTTCTCGGTCTACGCGTACGTCTTTGCCACGCTCCTGCCGACATGGCTGGGCCTCGAGGGCGCGATCGTGAACATCACGATCGGCGAGATCGCCAAGAGCGTCGCCATCTATCTCGGCATCCCGTTCGCGGCGGGCTTGCTCACCCGACGCGTGCTCGTGAGCGCCAAGGGACGCGACTGGTACGAGAGGCACTTCGTGCCGCGCATCGGCCCAGTCACGCTCATCTCGCTGCTCTTCACGATCGTCGTGATGTTCTCGCTCAAGGGCGAGGCGATCGTGCAGCTCCCGCTCGACGTGCTCCGCATCGCGGTGCCGCTGCTGATCTACTTCGTGGTGATGTTCGCGGTCTCGTTCTTCATGAGCAAGCGCGTGGGCGCCGACTACAAGCAGTCGGCGACGCTCTCGTTCACGGCGGCCTCCAACAATTTCGAGCTCGCCATCGCCGTCGCCATCGCGAGCTTCGGCATTCACAGCGGCGCCGCGTTCGCGGCGGTCATCGGCCCGCTCGTCGAGGTGCCCGTCCTCATCGGCCTCGTGAACGTGGCCCTCTGGGCGCAGCGCCGCTTCTTCCCCAACACCGAGCCTGAGGTCGCGGTCCCCGCATGCGCGACCGACGCATCGACCGCATCGAAGGCCTGAACCATGAGCAACGAAACCAAGAGCCTCCTGTTCCTCTGCGTCGCCAACTCTGCGCGCAGCCAAATGGCCGAGGGGCTCGGCCGCATGATCTGCCAGGACCGCGTGCACTTCCTGAGCGGTGGCAGCGAGGCCTCGAAGGTGACCCCCTATGCCGTCGAGGTCATGCGCGAGCTGGGCGTCGACCTCACGACGCACCACTCGAAGTCCGTGCAGACGATCGACCCCACGACGGTCGGCACCGTCATCACGCTCTGCGCGGAGGAGGTCTGCCCGGTGTTCCTCGGCAAGGCTCGGCGGCTGCACTGGCCGATCCCCGACCCGGCGAGCAAGGACCCGTCGATTCCGCGCGAGGAGATGCTCACGCGCTTTCGAGCGGCGCGCGACACCCTCCGCGGGATGCTCGAGCAGTTCGCTGCGGAGGAGCGCCCCGGGTGAGCGTCGCCGCTGCGTCCTTTCGACGAGGTCCTCGTCTTGATGGTCAGGAGGCTACGACGATGAACGAACAGACCAAGGACGAGGTTCGCGCCACGGTGCGTGAGCTGTACGGCAGCATCGCTCGCTCCACGACGGGTGCGAGCTGCTGTGCGCCGGGGGGCGGCGGGCCCGGGGCGAGCGCGAGCTTGGCGCTCGGCTATTCCGCCGAGGACCTCGCTGCGGTTCCCGACGGCGCGAACATGGGGCTCGGCTGCGGGACCCCGCAGGCGATCGCCGCGCTCAAGACCGGCGAGACGGTGCTCGACCTCGGAGCAGGAGGAGGCTTCGACTGCCTCCTCGCAGCGAAGCAAGTCGGCCCGAGCGGGCGCGTCATCGGCGTGGACATGACGCCCGACATGGTGTCGAAGGCGCGAGCGAACGCGCGGAAGCTCGAGGCGAAGAACGTCGACTTCCGGCTCGGCGAGATCGAGCACCTGCCGCTCGCCGACGGCACGGTCGACGTCATCCTGTCGAACTGCGTGATCAACCTGAGCCCGGACAAGGGCGCTGTCTTCCAGGAGGCCTTTCGCGTGCTGAAGCCCGGAGGGCGCCTCGCCATTTCCGACGTCGTGAAGACGCAGGCGCTTCCGGAGTCCATCGAGAACGACGTCGCTGCGCTGACGGGATGCGTCTCGGGTTCGGCGAGCGTGGAGACCATTCGCGCGCTGCTCCGTGTCGCTGGCTTCGAGAGCATCCGCGTCGACGTGAAGGAGCAGAGCCGCGAGTTCATCCGCGACTGGCTGCCCGGTTCGGGCATCGAGCACTACGTCGCCTCGGCCACCATCGAAGCCGTGAAGCCGGGCGGTGCGAAGTCGTGCTGCGGTCCGTCCTGCTGCGCGCCGGAGGTCTCGGCATGATCGATCCGGCGGCGCGTGGTGCATGGCGCGAGCTCGAAGCAAAGCTGCGGCCGTTCATCGCGCGCCGCGTGCGCTCGGAGGTCGACGTCGACGACATCGTCCAGGACGTCTTCCTCCGCATTCAGCGCGGGCGCGCCGGGCTCCGCGACGAGGAGCGCTTTGGAGCATGGGTCTACCAAGTCGCTCGCAGCGCCATCGTCGACCACCAGCGTGTCGCCGCGAAGCACCGCGTGGTCGACGACGCCGGGCACGAGGAGCAGCCGCTCGAGGTCCTCGACGACGATCGCGCCGTCGAGGAGGAGCTGGCGGGTTACCTGGCGCCGTTCGTCGCGATGCTGCCGTCGCCCTACCGCGAGGCGCTCACGCTGGTCGAGCTCGAAGGCCTGACGCAGAAGCAGGCAGCGGAGATGCTCGGCATCTCGCTCTCGGGCATGAAGTCCCGCGTCCAGCGAGGGCGCGTGCAGCTACGGAAGGCGCTCGAGGACTGCTGCCACATCGCCCTGGACGCCCGCGGTCGCGTGGTCTCCTGCGAACCGCGGCCGGATGGGCGCCTGCCGGAGGGCTGCTGCGCGTAGCCGCTACGAGCGGCGCTGTGGCCACTCGCCGAGCCGCTCCATGTCGCGCTCACGACGCGAGCGGCTCGCACGCGTCAGCCTCCGGTCGCCCCGAAGAGGAAGGGGAACACCACGTCGACCTCGCCGCCATCGGGTTGGTCGAAGCGCCAGTTGCGCACCTGCCTCACGATGCAGCCCTCGACGCGCGCGTTGTCCATCGTCGAGCGCGCGACGCGCGAGGTGGTGACCCGACCTTCGCGGTTGATGCGCCAGCCGATCTCGATGCGCCCGCGCAGGCTGGGCTGACGCTGGAGCTCGCTCTCGTAGCAGTAGCGGATCGCGGCGGAGTTCTGCCGCACGACGCGCATGATCTGCTCGGGTGAGAGGTAGCCGCTCACGCGCGGCCGTTCCGTCTGCACGCGCACTGCGACCTCGCCGCGACCGCGGCCCGGAGCGCCTGCCCCTCCGCGTCCGCGTCCGCCGCCCGCGCCGTTGCCGACGCCCACGCCCGTGCCCACGCCGCCGCCACCGAGGAGCGTGCCGGGGCCCGTCCCGCCGCCGCCTGCGCCCGAGCCGCGCAGGCCCGAACCGCCCGAGCCGCGGCCCGACACGGTGCGGCTCGAGCCGAGCCCCCCGAGTATGTCCGAGACGCTCGGACCCACCGTGAGGGCCGCGAGCGGGCTCCCGTCGGTGTTGGGCTGCGCGAGCACGCCGAGCAGGCCCATGGATCGCACGCGCGCCGCCGCGCCACCGTTGATCTCGCCTTCCATCTCGGTCTGTTCTTGCTGCGCGTCTTGGCGACCGACGCGGCCCTCGTCGTCCTCGGCCTGGCGACCGCCCGCCTCCTCGCGATCCGCGAGGCCGGGGTCCTCGACGCCCGTGCCCCCCGCGCGCCGCTCGGGCTCGACGAGATCCTCGGGTGGGGGCGTGACCATGAATCGCCGCACGAGCTCGGTCGGGAGCTCGAGCGGATCGGACGCGGGCGCTTCGTCGCGCGCGATCTTCATCACGAGGCCGATGGAGGCGTGGATGAAGATCGAGAGCAAGGCGGTCGCGAGGAACGCCGCGTCGAAGCCGAGAGGTCGGCGCGACCCCCGCGGGGCGGCCTTCACCATCTGGAAGAAGAGCGCGACCCCGCCGATCGTGACGACACCGTAGTCGTCGGGCCCGAGAGGCGTCGGACCGCCGAGCTCGTCGAGCTCCCGGCGCTGCCCGGAGAGCCACACCGAGCCCCCGAGGCCCTCGATCAGATGGAGCGTGTAGCCTGCACCGGAGGGCACGAGCAGCGTCTGTCGACCGCGGGCCGATTCGAGTGGAAGAACGCTCTCGGGGAGCACGACGGGCTGAGGCCGCGTGTAGGTCTGCTCCCAGTGCAGCGCGCCCGCCCAGACGAGGGCCACGCGCAGATGTCGCTCGTCAGCACGCACGGCCATCGTGGCCCCTCGTCTCGCATGGAAGGTTGGCGCTCGTCAGAAGCCCTCGGCTCGGGTCGTCCGCTCCATCTCGGGCACGAACGACCGGTGAGGAAGACGCGGCCGATCGAACTCGGCGCGCACGCGGTTGAGGAAGTAGAGGAGCTGGGGCGACTTGAGGCGACCGTTCACGTCGAAGCCGGAGAACTCGATCACCTTCACCTTTTCGCCTCCCTCGTCGATCTCACGCGAGCTCGCGTCGACCTCTTCGTCCTCGGAGGTCGCGGGCGCGTCGGGATCGGCCTCCCGCTCTTCGCGGCCCGCCGGACCAGTGCGCTTTGCCGGGTCAGGGCGGCTTGCCGGATCAGAGCCGCTTGCCGGATCAGAGCCGCTCGCCGGATCCGGGCGAGCCGCCGGCTCAGGGCGGCGCGCGGCGCGATCCTGCCCCTCCGCGGGGCCCCCCAGAAGAGCCACGAGCGACGCCCAGCCGAGCGCCGATGCCACCGCCAGAGCCACGGCCCGCTTTGCACGTGCTCGCACGAGGGCGATGCTGCCACGAGCGCACGCGCCCGGAGAAGCGCGATCTGGAGACCGCGCGTCACGCGAAGGGGCGGCGGGCCCGCTCGTCTCGGTAGAGCCGCATCGCGAAGGCTCCCGCCGGCCGGGAGCGCGCCTCATCGCGCAGACGCTCGAGCCCCCGAGGCAGCGGCTGTCTCCCCGTCACGGGATGCTCCGGTGGCCAGAGCAGGGGCGCATAGAGCGCTGCGAAGGTGAGATCGGCGGCGGTGAAGCGATCGCCCACGAGAAACGGGCGTCCGTCGACGAGGCGCCGCTCCACGTCGGCGAGGATGGGCGCCATCCGCTGCCGCGAGAGCTCGGCGCCGTGGGCATCGATGCGAAAGGCCCGCGTGAGGGCCGGTGGAACGAGCCACGACAGCGGAGTCGCCGCGGCCCGGGAGTTCCCCGTCGTGCTCTGCCGAAGAAGGGGCGCGAGCGACTCGCC
>JBKDQC010000570.1:0-4693 GCA_046342295.1 Deltaproteobacteria bacterium
CCCATCTGCGTCCGGTAGAATGGGATGTCGCTCATGCCGCGCTCTCCTCGCTCGTCGTCTCGACGCGCTTCTTCAGGCCGAAGAAGAGGAAGCCGTTCCAGGGCGTGCCGGTGATGTGCTTCGCCACCGCCGAGAGGGTCTTGAAGCGCTCGCCGCCGTGCTCGAAGCCCTCGCTGCACACGGTGACCTCGTGCGCGACGCCGTTGAAGACGCGGCGCAGGACGGTGCCGACCGGAGGCACGCGCGGATCGCGTGGCTCGGTGGGCTGCGCCGTGCCGAGGTCCTGCGCCTGCGCGGCCTGCCGCATGCGCCAGCGCTCGGGCACGTCGTCGCCGAGCTGGGCAATGCGCTCGAGGGCGCTCGCGGGGAGCCCGCCCTCAGCCAGCTCCTGGACGCGCCAGGCGAGGCGCTTGCGCAGGTACTCCTTGTTCCTCGTGCGCGTCGGCTCGCCGTACAGCTCGCGGTACTTCTCCGCGAGCTGCCCGACGTTCATCTGTTCGAGCGCGGCGAGCTGCGTGGGGACGTCGCCGAGCTCGCGCGCGTTGGCTCGGGCCCGTGCAGTGGTCTTGGACATCGTGCCTCCTTCGCCCCGGGCGTGATGCCCGCGGGTCGTGGGCATGACGGCTTCTTCCCCGGTGGAAGACAAGGCGAGAACCAGAGGGAGATCAGGCACTTCGACCTCCCTCGCGGGGCTCGCGCAGCGCAGCCTCCCGGCGCGCGCGGCGGTCCTGCAGCCAGATATCGAGGAGGGTCTCGGCCAGGACGTCGGCGGCCTCGGCGCGTCGACGTCGGAGATCGGCCAGGCGCTCCTCGGCGCTCATGGGCGGCTCCGGCTCGATGGCCGGCGGCCTCGCGGTTCCCGTGTTCATGGGGGTGAAACGCGGCCGCGGAGTTCGCGATGGGACGCGGTCGGGCACGTCGCCCCTTGATCTCGAACGTCCTGTTTAGTATTTAGGGGACACTACATCGCCGCCCTGCTTCTCGCGGGGCGCTGAGAGAGGACGACGTGAAGGAACGGCTTGGAGAACGCATTCGCCGAAAGAGAGCCGAGCACAAGCTCGGACTCCGGGAGACGGCCACGAAGGTCGGCATCTCCCCCACGTACCTATCGCGCATCGAGACCATGGACGAGAAGACCCCGCCCGCCGAGGACGTGATCCGCAAGCTGGCGACGTTGCTGAACGACGACTTCGACGAGCTGATGCAGCTCGCCGGCCGCGTGCCGGAGGATGTGGAGAAGGTCATCAAGGGCGACCCGAGCATGCCCGCGTTCCTGCGCACTGCGAAGGAGCAGAAGCTCTCGGGCGACGACCTCATGAAGCTCATCGAGGCGCAGAAGAAGGGGAAGCGGTAATGGAGCTGAAGGTCCCGTTCCTGGCCGATCGCCAGCTGGAGAGCGCAGCCACCGAGCTGCTGCGCAAGTACGCCAAGTGGAAGGGCACGCCGCCGCGGCCGCCCATCCCGGTCGACGACATCGTCGAGGGCCTCCTCGAGCTGTCGCTCAGCATCGGCGACCTTCGCACCCGCCTCGGCAAGAACGACGTTCTCGGGGCGACGTGGCTCGACGACGGGCATGTGATGATCGACTCCTCGCTCGAAGGGAACGAGGGGCGCTTCTCCTTCACGCTGGCCCACGAGACCGGGCACTGGGTGCTGCACCGTCCGATCATCGAGATGGAGAAGGTCACGGTCCCGCTCTTCGCGCGGGAGCCGAACGCGAAGCCGGGCCCGGCGATCGTCTGCCGTGACGGGCAGCGCGACTCGGCCGAGATCCAGGCCGACCGCTTCGCCGCGTACCTGCTCATGCCGGCGACCGATGTCCGCGCCGCGGCGCGCCTGGTGACCGGCGACCCGTTGGCCATCGACCGCCTCGAGGCGCGTCGCAAGGCCGGCGAGCTGGTGCCGGAGCTGAAGTCCCTTGCCGCCGAGGTCATCGAGCGCGGCGCCTTCTCGAACGTGTCGAACCAGGCGATGCAGATCCGTCTCGTCGCTCTGAAGCTGGTCACCGACGCGTCCAACCCGCAGCGGAGCCTTCTCTGATGCCAGGAGAGCGGTTTCGCTTGCCCTCGATGTCCCCTGTTTAGGCAACAGTCACCACGGAGAACACATGGCCAATCGCGAATGGAACCCGAAGTCCTTCTTCCGCCACCTCACCCCCGATGCGCTCAAGGTCCTGCAGGAGTGGGCGGACGTGGACCTCACGCTCGACGGCGACGGCCCGGTCGGTGAGCAGGTCTATCGCGCGTGGAAGGCGCTGCCCGAGAGCGACCGCGAGCGCATCGAGACCGCGCTCCTGCCGGTCAACGACATGTGCGCGACGCACGCGCGCCCCTACCTCGAGCAGCTGGCGCTCGTGGTGTGGACCAACGGCAGCGCGAAGCTGATCGACGAGAGCCGTGCGTGGTCGGCGCAGGACCTCGCGGTGCGCCTGTTCGTGGCCGACGAGAAGCGCTTCGCCGAGGCTCACCAGACCTACGCGGTCGACATGATGGAGCATCTCAAGGAGTTCCACGGCCGCTACCCGGTGACGCTGAAGCCGACGCCCGAGGCGAAGGCGCGGATGAAGCTGGCGATGGCGAGCCACTTCCGCGACACCGCCTTCGGCGCCCGCTGCCAGGTCGAGGACTTCGCCAACGACGAGAAGTTCGCGCTGTTCGTCTTCCACGAGGACGAGGTCGCGCCGTTCGACCGCTTCAACGACAAGGGCGTCGTCGAGCCGGACTGGCAGCGCCCCGTCATCCGGCTCGCCGCGGTCTTCCAGTTCGAGACCTCGACGCTGCTCGTGAAGGCGCCGCGCACCACCGAGCGCGAGAAGCTGCGCGACCTCTTCGCGGAGATCTTCGTCGGCGATGCCGACTACTTCGAGGACGCGACGAAGAGCCCGAAGTTCTGCTTCGATCCGCTGCGCGACTCGGACTTCGACTTCCCGACGCGCGGCTTCGACAAGATCGAGGAGGTCTCGCTCGTGCGCCTCGTGGCGAAGCCCGGGCACCGCGACGTGAAGCGCGTGACCATCGAGATGAAGCCGGGGCTCTCGGTCGAGGGCGTGCGCATGGTGCTCGCCGAACACGGCGTGGATCTCGGCGTCGACGCCATCGACGGCGTGCGCCTGCAGTTCCGCTTCGAGGGCAAGGGCCGGACGAAGTACCGCACCGTGAGCCTGTTCAACCCGAACAGCTCGAACCTGAACGACACGGAGCGCGACCGCGTCATCCGTCGCTACCTGAAGGAGTGGGGCATCGATGCGAGCGGACGACGTGAAGCCGTGGGCGCTGCTGTTCTCGAAGCTGCGGCGCAGTGACGACGCGCGGGTGAGCTACGACGAGGTCCTGGCTGCCGGCGCGGAGCCGGTGCTCATGGTCCGAGAGCGCCTCCTCGAGTACGGCAAGGACGACGGGTACGAGCCCGCCGGCTGCGAGCACGGCTGCACGCCCAACCTCGACTACGACACGCGGAAGAAGGATCGGCTCGTCGGGGTGGCCTGCCCGAACGACCCCGCGTGCTGGCCGGGCTGGACCTGGGTCGCGCGCAGCGAGGTCGAGGGGCTGCGCTGCCGAGCGAAGGACGTGTTCGCCGCGCTCGCTGCCCGCAACGGGCTGGAGCCTCTCACCGTCGCGGTGCCGCCGCCGTTCGTCGGCGTGGGGCTGCTGCGTCGTCGGGGCATGGCGGTGCCCGTGGTGTGGCTCCGTTCTGCGACCCGCGGCTTCGAGCAGCTCTGTCGGGGACTCCGGGCGCAGCTCGGCCACGACGCGCTCATCGTGCTCGTCGCGAAGAACCCACGGGTGCCGTTCGCCGCCAGCGAGAAGATCGCCCCGCTCGAGCTGCTCGACGATGCGCGCGGCGACCTCGGACTGGTTCGCGCGCTGGAGGAGCTGACGCCCGACTACCGCGCGCGCGTGGTCGCCGACCAGACGCTGGACCTCGACTACGTGAAGGTGCGCTTCGCGACGCGGCCCGGCGACCGGCACGTGGTGGAGATCAACGGCCACGACTTCGGCGGCTGCCGAAAGAGCGACCTGAAGGTCCTGCGCCTGCTGCTGCTCGCCGCTGCCCGTAAGAACGGCAAGGACGACGGCTGGCTCGACAAGTCACGGCTCCGCGACGGCAGCGACAAGGACCCGGCCTTGAACGACCTGCGAGTGGACCTCTCGAAGTACGACCTGCCGGGCCTGAGCGAGGATGAGCGCAAGGCGCTGCTCCGCGTTCAGCGTGGCGAGGGGCTCATCCGCCTCGGCGTCCCGCCCGAGAACATCGAGTTCGACGAGTCGCTCGCGCGCCTCGAGTTCGTCGCCACGACCACGACAGTGAAGAAGGACGGCACCAAGACGAAGCCGACGAAGAAGCAGGAGGAGGGCCTGCAGAACGCGGCCACCCTCCTGCGGGACTGCCGGCGCCTCGGAGTCCCCGGTGATGCCGAGGCGGTGAAGACGCCGGCTACGACGCGTCGTTCCACCCGTAGCGCGACTTGAAGTTGTCGCGGAACCCGCCGCGGTCGGAGTCGTCGGGCTGCGGGAAGTCGTCGGCGGTCACGACCTTCGTCTTCGTGAGGTCTACCAGCACCGCACGCCGGCGCCCGTCGCGGCCGTCGAACACGACGCGCTCGCTCTCCTCGACGACGAAGCCGCCCTGCTTCTTGTTCTCCATGATGAGGCGGCGCAGGGCCTTGAGGTCGACGACCTCGCCCTCGTAGTCG
>JBKDQC010000571.1:0-8245 GCA_046342295.1 Deltaproteobacteria bacterium
GGATCGGAGCAGGGAGATTCGGGACCGTCTGAAGGACCCGGACGCGCGCACCGACCGCAGCCGGCATCGGATCGTCCGAGAACAGCACCGCTCGGGGTGGTGGGCATCCACCGGTGCACGTCGCCGGGGCGCCTTCGACCACGCCCATGGCCACCAGGGTCGTGCGGGGCGAGGCCGTGGCCGCGACGACCGTTCCATCGACGACCGGCGCCGCGGAATCGGGGCACGCCGCGCCGACCCCGGCGAACGGGAGGTCCTCGCGGTCGTAGAGGCGCACCCGAATCGCGTAGCCTTCCGCTGGGTAGATGGGAAACGACAGGTAGGGGGAGACTCCAGGGTACGGGAGGGTGCCGTCCAGGCCCCGGGAAGGATCGACCGTCCCGACCATCCGTGCGGTCGTTTCACGCACGCCTGACCCAGGAATGGTCGAGATGCAGATGGTCAGGTTCGGCCCCGCGACCAGCATGTTCGCGAGACGGAGCTCGAGGCTGCCAGTGGGCGCCGTCGCATCGAAGAGGGGCCCCTCGAGGAAGCCAGGACGTGCGTCGTAGTCGTCGCCGGAGTCAGGTCCGCCCACCGAGGAGCCACAGGCGCAGAGCGCGGTCATCACCGCGCCCACGACAGGCCCGCACCGGAGGGTGAGCCGTACGGGACGGCCCGATCCTGGAATTCGCGCCACGTCGATCTCCTGCTCGCGCGTCGAACGCACGCTCAGAAGATGCACTCTCCCGTGCGCCGACTGCAACGTCTCGCCCCGATCATGGTGCAGAACGAGTCCCCGCCGATGGTGTTGCAGCGTGGGGCGCAGGTTCCGATCGCCGTGTAGCAGACGTTGTCGCCGGTCTCGCAGTCGGCGCTCGTGGCGCAAGTGCACACGAACTCGTCGGCGAGGCCGTTGCCGTTGTCGTCGAAGCCGTTGCAACACTCGCCCAGCATCGAGCCAAACGGACCCTGACAGCCCGGGTCGGAGCAGTCGGTCGGGCCGTTGCAGTCGTCGTCCGAGCCGTTCGTGCACTGCTCGAGCGTGCCCTCGCTGGTGCCGCACGAGGCGCACTCGGGGCGCACGCGGCACTCGGGCGACGCGCAGTCCTGCAGGCCGTCGCAGTTGTCGTCTCGTCCGTTGCCGCAGATCTCTCGGGCGCCCGTCGGCACGCAGCACTCGATCGCGCTCGTGCAGGCGAGGTCGGCGCAGTCGATCTGACCGTTGCAATCGTTGTCCGCACCGTCGGCGCAGAACTCGGGGCCGGTCGGGAAACAGCACACCGGTGTGGAGACGCACTGACTGTCCGAGCAATCCGGCAGCCCGTCGCAGTCGTCGTCGAAACCGTTCGCGCAGAGATCGCCGCGCTCCGGGGCCGTCGGGACACAGCAGCGCGGGTCGAAGCTGCAGTCGGAGTCGGCGCAATCCACGCGGCCGTCACAGTCTTCGTCGGCGCCGTTGGTGCAGCTCACCTCGTTGAAGGCGCACGAGCAGTTCGGGTCGAACTGGCAGTCCGAGTCGTCGCAGTCGACCTGTCCGTCGCAGTCTTCGTCGAAGGCGGTGTTGCACTGCTCGAACGGCAGGCAGATGCGGCAGAGCGGGTTGCCTCGGCAGTCGGAGTCCGCGCAGTCGACCTGACCGTCGCGGTCATTGTCGACACCGTCGCGGCACAGCTCCGCGCCGGACACGCATCCGGGGTTCGTCGCGCAATCCGAGTCGGCGCAGTTGACGAGCAGGTCGCAGTCGTCGTCAGTGCTCGTACCGCAGATCTCGAACGGCAGACAAACCGTGCACGAGGGGTTGCCTACGCAGTCGGAGTCGTCGCAGTCGAAGAGGCCGTCGCAGTCGTTGTCGGTGCCGTCGCGGCAGATCTCGGAGACGGTGCACGTGACGCAGGAGGGCGAACGGGTGCAGTCGGAGTCCAAGCAGTCGACGCGACCGTCGCAGTCGTTGTCCCGCCCATCGCGGCAGCTCTCGATCGTGCACGAGAGGCAGACCGGATCGAAGCCGCAGCTGAAGGTGTCGGAGCAGTCGGTCCGGCCGTTGCAGTCGTTGTCGCGGCCGTCATCGCAGATCTCGGGGACGCAGACACGGCAGAACGCGTCCAGCGCACAGTCCGAGTCCGCGCAGTCGACGACGCGGTCGCAGTCGTTGTCCGCACCGTCGGAACAGACCTCCGGTCGGGGCACGCACGACGTGCAGCGAGGCGCGGTGGCGCAGTCGGTGTCGCCGCAGTCGGGCGTCAGGTCGCAGTCGTTGTCGCGGCCGTCGTCGCAGATCTCCCGGACGGGCACGCAGACGCCACACTCGGGCGACGCGGCGCAGTCCGAGTCCGTACAGTCGGTCGCGCCGTCGCAGTCGTTGTCAGCCCGATCGTTACAAACCTCCGGGCGGCAGAAGCCGCACTCGGGCGCGGAGCGGCAGTCCGAGTCGCTGCAGTCGGTCTGGCCGTCACAGTCGTTGTCGGAGAAGTCGAAGCAGACCTCGCGCCCCGACGGCACGCAGCACGCGGGCGTGGTGTTGCAGTTGGAGTCGGCGCAGTCGACGCGGCCGTCGCAGTCGTTGTCCCGACCGTCCGTGCAAGCCTCGGGGCTCGCCGTGCAGCAACCCGGGGAGCTGGCGCAGTCGGGATCCGCGCAGTCGAGGCGGCCATCGCAGTCTTCGTCGCGCATGTCCGTGCAGAAGCGCTCCACGGGGTCACAGGTCGAACACCTGGGGTCCGCCGTGCACTCGCTGTCGCGGCAATCGGCCTGTCCGTCGCAGTCGTCGTCGACGCCGTTGGAGCAGGCCCCGCGCTCGCTCCGCAGACACACCGGGCAGCCCGTGGCGCCCCGGCAGTCGGAGTCGGCGCAGTCGATCGAACCGTCGCAGTCCTCGTCCCGACCGTCTCCGCAACGCGTCTCGGTGGGCAGACAGACCACACAGCTCGGGTTCGCGAAGCACTCCGGGTCCGCGCAGTCGAGGAGCGCATCGCAGTCTTCATCCACGCGGTCGGTGCAACGGGTCTCGCGGGGCTCGCAGATCCGGCAGCTCGGGTTCGAGAAGCAGACCGTCTCCTCGCAGTCCACGAGACCATCGCAGTCGTTGTCCCGGAAGTCGGTGCAGCTCGTCTCCGTCGCTTCGCAAACAGGGCATCCAGGCGCGCCAGCGCAGTCTCGGTCGGCACAGTCGACCTGCGTGTCGCAGTCGTTGTCGCGGCCGTCGCCGCAGGCCTCGGGCACGCAAGAGGCGCACTCGGTGCGCATCGCACAGGCGGCATCCCGGCAGTCGATCTGCCCGTTGCAGTCGTTGTCGACACCGTCGGTGCAAGCCTCGGCGGCGCCGGGGCGGATCGCTGGGTTCGTGTCGTTGCAGTCCCCTCCGCCGCAAGGCTGGGCGACGACGCCGTCCCGGTCCGCGTCTCGCGGGGCGAACACGCACGTTCGGGAGCCTTCGTCGCAGGCGTCCGTCGTGCACTCCACACCGTCGGTGCAGACCACAGGCGTCGAGGCAGCGCAGCCAGCCGGAGTGCAGGTCTCTGCGCCGTTGCAGAAGCGGCCGTCGTTGCACCGAGAGTCGAGCGGCGTCGTGCGGCAGGCGCGCGAGGTCTCGTCGCACTCGTCGAAGGTGCACTCCACGCCGTCGTCGCATCGCGGAGGAGCGCCCGCGCGGCAGACCTCGCCGACGCACTCTTCGGCACCGTTGCAGAAGACGCCGTCGTCGCACTCCGCTGGCGTCGCGCATCGACGCACCACGCAGCCCCCCGAGGCCGGGTCGCAGATGCCCTCGGCGCACCTCGTGCTGTCCGGGATCGACTCGCAGGCGCGGGCCGCCTCGCTGCACCGATCGTTGGTGCAGTCGATGCCGTCCTCGCACGCGACGGGTGTGCCCGGCAAGCAAACGCCCCCGCGACAGGTCTCGGCCCCGTCGCAGAAGATCCCGTTGGAGCACTCCTCGTCCCCCGAGCACCCACCCCCGCTGTCGGTGGGCCCCGCATCGATTCGCCCCGCATCGATTCGGCCCGTATCCACGACGGCCGCGTCCGGGATGCCTGGGGCGCCGTCGGCGAACGTGTCGAGACGGGTGCGGCCGCACCCTGTGAACGTCGCCGCGGTCAGAAAGGCGACCGTCGCGAACCTCGAGGACCGTCGAAGGGGGGACAAGTTCATGGAGTGCTCCAGGCGAAGGGCGATCCGCGCAGAGTAGCGCGCGGGCACTGTGGCGTGAGCCTGCCCAATCCGTTCATCGAAAGAAAAGCACGTTTGGAATATCCCGGCGAGCGGACCGGTTTGGCGCGCGCTCGGGAACGCAGCGCCTCCGGGCCAAGAGCCATCGGGCCTTCGAAACGGCTCACGGTCGGATCGGGCGGCACGACGCACCGAGGCCTGGGTCGCGCGCAAACCACTCGTTTTCCAAGAGAGAACTGTGTCCCGAGCGTTCTTGACACGACCAGACTCGACGCTATCGTCCGCGCCCGCTCGCCACCCCTCCTCCGAGGGGAGTGCGAGATGGTGGTTGTCCCGCGGCGCCTCTGGAGGCGCCCGAAGTTGTCTGTCCGCCCGCATGTCAGGGCGGACGCGGAGAGTGGAATGAGCGACGTCATGATCGCCGCCCGTGGCCTGACCAAGCGCTACGGGCCGCACCGCGCCCTCGACAGTGCCTCGTTCGAGGTGAAGAAGGGCGAGATCGTCGGCTTCCTGGGCCCCAACGGCGCGGGCAAGTCGACCACGATGAAGATCCTCACCTGCTACATCGCGCCGAGCGAGGGCACGGCGTCGATCAAAGGGGCCGACATCTGGGACGATCCGCTCGGCGCGCGCGCGGCGATCGGGTACCTGCCCGAGAGCACCCCGCTCTACGGCGAGATGCTCGTCGCGGAGTACCTCGAATTCATGGGAGAGATGCGCGGGCTCCAGAAGGAAACGCTCCGCAAGGCGATCCGCAAGGTCGTCGAGGAGTGCAACCTCGGGAGCTTCTACGCGCAAGAGATCCGGACCCTCTCGAAGGGCCAGAAGCAGCGCGTCGGGCTGGCGCAGGCGCTCATCCACGAGCCTCCCATCCTGATCCTCGACGAGCCGATGAGCGGCCTCGATCCGAACCAGGCGGTCGAAATCCGCGACCTCATCCGGCAGCTCGGGAAGGAGCGCACTGTCATCCTCTCGACCCACAACCTCGCGGAGGTGCAGGTCACCTGCCAGCGGGTCCTGATCATCTCGAAGGGCAAGCTCGTCGCGGACGACACGCCGCAGGCGCTCACCTCGCGCGGACGGAACCGCTACACGCTCATCGTGAAGAAGCCCGACAAGAGCTACCGAGACGCCTCGGCACGCGACGCCTTCGCGAAGGTGAAGGGCGTGGACACGCTGCGACTCCTCGATGGCGAGGAGGGCGAGGTGAAGCTCGAGGTCCTCCCGGCCGGCAAGGACGACCTCCGCGCCGACCTCTTCCGGGCGGCGGTGGACGCCGGCCTCACGCTGCTCGAGCTGCGCCAGCACGCCCAGAACCTCGAACAGATCTTCCGGGACCTCACCCTGACCTCGACCGAGGAGCCCGACGAGGACGAAGACGAGGACGACGAGCCCTCGGGCTCGAGCGCAAAGGGCGGCGACGAAGGCGAAGGCGGCTCGGGATCGAGCGGCGTCAAGGAGAAGGAGTGATGCGCAACACGCTCACCATCGCGTCGCGACAGTTCCGGAGCTACTTCAACGGGCCGGTCGCGTACATCGTCATTTGTCTCCTGCTCGGAGTCATCGGCTTCTTCTTCTGGTCGCCGTTCTTCCTCGCGGGGCGCGCCTCGGTCCGGCAGGTCTTCACGCTGATCGCATACTGCGTGACGTTCGCGGGGCCGGCCCTCACGATGGGCTTGCTGGCGGAGGAGAAGCGGAGCGGGACCCTGGAGCTCCTCATCACCATGCCGATCCGCGAGGCCGAGGTCATCGTCGGCAAGTTCCTCGCGGCGCTCGGGCTCTGGGCCGTTTGTCTCGCGTGCACCCTGCCGATCCCGTTCGCGGTGAGCTCCCTCGGCGACCTCGACTGGGGACCGGTCTGGTCTGGCTACCTCGGCATCCTGCTCATGGGCGGCGCGATCCTCGCGATCGGGCTCATGTTCTCGAGCTTCACGGACAACCAGATCGTGTCGTTCTTCCTCTCGCTCGGCGTCACGTTCGTGTTCGCGCTCCTGCTCGGCTGGATGATGCCGTTCATGAGCGGGACCGTCGCGTCGATCGCCGACTTCCTCTCGTTCATGTCGCACCTCGAGAGCCTCGCCCGAGGCGTCATCGACAGCCGCGACGTCATCTACTTCCTCTCGATCACGGGATTCGCGCTGATGGTCGCGTTCCGTGCGCTCGAGAGCCGGCGCTGGAGCTGAGGCGGTCATGGCATCCGAATCGAAGTCCACTTCCTCCGCCGCCCGCCCGCAAGCCTCCAAGGCCGGGCGGCAGGAGGCCGAGTCGCTCGGCTTCCTCGCGATCGCGGCCGGCGTGATCATCGCGCTGAACGTGCTCGGCGTGTTCTTCTTCTTCCGGGCCGACACGACCGAGAACCGCGCGTTCTCACTCTCCGAGGGCTCGCGTCGCGTGGTGAACGATCTCGACGAGACGCTCTCGGTCACTGCCTACTTCTCGGCCGACCTGCCGCCCCCGTTCAACAGCACGGAGCGCTACGTCCGGGACATCCTCGCGGAGTACCAATCTGCGGGGCGGGGCAACGTGCAGGTTCGCTTCGTCAGCCCGGACACCGACGACGAGCGCGAGGAAGCCAACGACCGCGGCGTCCAGCTCGTCCAGCACCAGAACATCGAGGACAACGCCGTCAGCGTGGTCGAGGGCTACCGCGGCCTCGTGTTCGAGTACCTCGGAGAGCGCCAGACCATCCCGGTGATCCAGCCCGACACCCAGGGCCTCGAGTACGAGATCACGATGGCGATCAAGCGCCTTACCGGCGAGCGCGTCGCGATCGGCCTGCTCTCGGGCCACGACGGGCCCACGACGTCGCAGGGTCTCTCGACGCTTCAGCGCATGCTCCCGCTCTACAACCTGCGCGAGGTGAACGCGAACGAGGAGATCGACTCCGAGGTCCGCGCGCTCCTCGTCGTGGATCCGCAGACCGAGATCACCGAGACCGAGCTTCGCAGGATCAACCAGTTCGTGATGAACGGCGGCTCCCTCGGCGTCTTCGGCGGCGTGATGAAGGTCGACATCTCCCAGGCTCCGAACCTCTCGGCGACGCCGACGGGATCGAACCTCAACCGCCTCCTCGGGAGCTGGGGCGTGGAGCTCGGGGAGAACATCATCGCCGACGCGCAGTGCGGCCGCGTGCCGCTGCGCACACCGATGGGGATCGCCATCCCGGTGATGTATCCGCCGGCGCCGATCGTCACCTTCAGCGACGAGCAGTCGAGCCACCCCGTGTTGTTCCGTCTGAACGCGTCGCCGCTCTTCTTCGCCTCGTCGATCGAGACGACCGACGTCTTCCGCGAGAACGACGGCGTGACCCTCATGCGGAGCTCCGACGGCCAGAACTCCTGGCTGCTCACCGGGGCGAGCATCGATCTCTCCATCCGCGAGCCGCGCGAGTGGCGCTCCACCATGGGCGGGGCGTCGGGGCCGCACACGATCGCAGTCGCGCTCGAGTCGCGCCTGCGGAGCGCGTTCCCCGAAGCGGGAGACTCGGGCATCGAGGCCGCGGCGCAGTCGACGACGGCGGACACCGAAGACGAGGACAAGGTTCGTGTGCTCGTCGTCGGCACTGCCACCCCCATCCGCGACGAGTTCCTTCCGCAGGGGGAGCAGGTCCCGCAAGCCGAGCTCGCCGGCGCCATGGCGTTCGCGCTCAACGCCGTCGACTGGCTCGCGCAGGACTCGGATCTCATCGCGATCCGTGCCAAGACCATCGAGGAGCCGCCGCTCGAGGTGCCCCAGGCGATCCAAGAGGCGACGCAAGAGGTCCTCGAGACCGCGGAGACGGGCGACGAGGAGGCGACGAACGAGGCGCTCGAGCGGCGACAGGCGGCCCTCGAGGCCGAGAACGCTCGGAAGAACTGGTACAAATTCGGCTTTGGAGCAGGCATCCCGGCGATCGTCGTGCTCCTCGGTCTCGTGCGCTGGCAGCTTCGCAAGAACGCCCGCGCGAACCTGAAGCCTTGATGGGCCCCGAGGCCTGAACGTTCGAAGAGAGTCGGAGCCGAACGATGGACTGGCAACAGAATCGCTTGTGGATCGGGCTCGTCGCGCTGCTCGTGGTGGGCGGAGCGGCGGTGTGGGCGGTGCGGCCGCGGACGGGAGA
>JBKDQC010000572.1:0-3581 GCA_046342295.1 Deltaproteobacteria bacterium
CGGCGCCGGAGCACGGCCAGCAGGTCGGGTCCCGGGTCGGAGCCGGTGATCGGCAGCTGTCCCCGGCCCGCGCGGACGATGCCGCGCTCACCCACGAGCGCCATCGGAACGGCAGGCGAGGCGCGCAGGAACGCGGGCCGCAGCCCAGCGGGCAACGAGAAGAACTGGATCTCGGGCTCGTCGTCGAGACCGCCCGAGTCGCCGACCGCCGACGCGACCGCGTCGGTACCGGCTGTGATCGAGGTGATCCCGGTGACGACGACGTCGTCGAGGGGGCCTCGGCCGAGCGCCTCGATCCAGGCCTGGGGGATGCGCTCCGCAGGCCGCGCGAGCTCGATGGGCTCGAGTGTGTCGTCACCGCTCACGACGGCGGTCGGGACCGCCACGAGGCGTCCGCGGCGATCGACGAGCATGCCGCCCGAGTTGCCTGGGTTGAACTCCGCGTCGGTGCGGATCCACGCGACCTCGCCCCGCGTGTTCATCTGGAAGCCGGTCGTGTGCCCACCCGTGACGTTGATGGTGCGAACGCCAAGCGGAAAGCCGAACGCCCAGAGCGACGCGCCGGGTTGCATCCCCTCGGTGGTGGCGATCTCGACGGTGGGGAAGGTCGTGCCCTCGGGGATCGGTGAGCCGTCGAGCTGGGAGACGATCCGCAGGAGCGCGAGGTCGAGCCGGACGTCGCCGCGAACCACGCGTGCGAGCCAGCGGGCCTGCGCGGCATGGCGGGCATCCTCGACCGTCGCGATCTGGATGTGCTGCCCATCCCCGAGAAACGTGCCCGGCAGACCCATCGCGCTCCAGCGCGCGTTGCCGACCACGTGGAAGTTGGTGAGGACGTAGCCTCGAGGGTCGATGATCGAGCCCGACCCCGTCGAGGACGAGACACGCCCCCCCGGTCCCGTCACATCGACCTGGACGCGCACGGCGGAGCGCACGCAGCGGTCGGTGGCGCGCTCGGTCAATTCCTGAGCGGACACGCCGGCGCCGAGCCCCAGCACGAGCCACGAGACGAGCAGAGGGGCGAGGCAGGACGCCCCGGATGACGCGCGCTTCATGCGCCAAGCGTAGGGTCCGGGCAGGCGCGCGTCACCCTCGACCTTCGCGCGCAGCCGAACCGCGGTGGTCACACCGCCGCGCGGCGCGCGCGGCTTCGTCGCGCTCCGCCGCGGCGGAGCGGGGTGACGTTCGACGCGCGAGCGCCCTGGGTGGCAGGAACCGGAAGGGGACGCGCGCCGCTCTCGTCGCTGCGCGAGACCGCCTCGGTGGGCATGGGGCTCACGCCGGTGGACAGCGCCGCCAGGGCGAGGCCGTTGGGTCGGGCGACGCTGTCACCACGCCCCGACACGGGGAACGGGCTCTCGAGGTACGCCGCGCGAAGCGTCAGGGATTCGAGCCTGGACCACATGCTGCGGTGCCCGGGCCGAGGGTCGATGCGCGAGCCGCAGAAGCCCTCGACGAGCATCGCGCGCCGCAACGTCTCGACGACGAAGGAGGGCGCGTGTTTGCTCGCCACGTAGAGGAAGCCTCGCTGCGCCTCGAGCGTGAGATCGGGGTTGCGGCCCGTGGACCCGCCGCCCACGTGCACGACGGGCTCGGGCACGAGCTCGAGGTGGTAGCCCGCATCGCGGCAGCGGACGCACCAGTCGTACTCCTCGTTGTAGAGAAAGAACGACTCGTCGAGGGCACCGACGCGCTCGATGACGTCGCGGCGGGTCATGAGACAGGCGCCCGCGAGCAACCAGACGCGGCTCGCCTTCTTCACCTCGATCCAGTTCGGCCAGTAGAACGCGCCGAACACCGACTGGCGCGAGCCGGCCTCGTTCACGAGGCGAGGAGCGACGGCGCCGAGGCGCGCGTCGGCGGCCAGACGCGCGTGCATGGACAGCAGCGCCTCGCGCGTGGCGAACAGGTCGGAGTTCATGAGCAGCACGAAGGGGCGGCTCGCCCGCTCGATGCCGCGGTTGGTCGCATGCGCGAAGCCGTGGTTGCTCTGACGGACCAGGATGACGGACGGGAAGTCGCTCGCCACCATGTCCGCGGAGCCGTCGGCGGACGCACCGTCGACGACGATCACCTCCGCCTCAGGCGCGACGCCTCGCAGCGTCCGCAACGTCCGGGCGAGGAGGTCGCGCGTGTTGTACGAGGGGATCACAATGCTGACGGCAGCAAGCTCGGTCATGAGAGAGCTCTCGGAAGTGGGGCGGCGCAGCGATAGCAGATGGGGTCAGGACGGCTCGACTTTTCGATTCGAGCCCGGGCGCCTGTAACAGGATGCGTGCCATGCCAGGCGACCGGACGCACCGCGGGTCGGCTCTGGACGGATTCGCTGGGCTTCATGGCCCAACCGTGGGCCCCGCCTGCGCGAACGTTGTGGATTTCTACGCACCATCGACGCATGCCACCACGGTCGGCGCCATGGGTGACCTGTGAACCGAGGTCACACCCGTGCCCCGTTCACCGCACGCGGTGGATCACGAAGCGCTCGAGCGGCGCCTGGCTGAGGGTCCACGGCAGGCCTTGCCACGTGACGTAGAGCCCCTCGCGCGCGAGGGTCGTGCGGACGACGTCCCAGAAGCTCGCCTCCACGACGCGCTCCGCGACGGGCTCGAGCCGCGCGCGGTCGGCGGCCAGCACCGTCGGCGCGTCGACCCCGAGCGGCTCGAGCAATACGTCGCCGCGGCGGAGCCGCGTGTGCCCCGGCACGTAGGCCTCGAGGCCCGCGCGCTCGGCGTGCTCCTGCCAGCCCCAATGACCCAGGTAGTAGACCTGCCCCGTCTCGCTATGTGCTCGCCCGAGCTGCGCGAGCGCTGGGGCGTTCGCGGCATACACCGACGCGAGGCGGTGATCCGACACGGCAGCGAGGAGTCCGAGCGAAGCCGTGACGACGATCGCGGCTGTCCTGACGAGGCCGCGCGAGGAGAGCGGCGCCGCGAGACCGAGCCCGCCGCCGCGCGCGATGAGGAGCCAGAGCGGCAGGAGCACGGCAAGGACGTGCCGCGCCGCCACGAAAGGCGTGAGGCCCACGCATGCGAGGAGGCCGAGCACGAGCCAGGCCCCCAAGCGACGATCGATCTCGTCACCTCGGCGAGCGCGGAGGAGCGCGAGCGCCACCAGGCCCACGCCGAGGACGAGATCGACGGCGCGCAGCGCCGTGTGGTGCAGCGGCTCACCCGCGAGCGCGACGAGCCCGTGCGCGGACGCAATCGGGAGCACGACGGCGCGGCCGATCACGAGGAGCAGCAGCGTCGCGACGACACCTCCCACGAGCCAACCAAGCGAGCTCGAACGAAAGAGCGAGGCCGGGACGACGACGAGCGCTGCGGGCGCGACGGCACCGAGCACGATCGCGGCGAGCGCTCCGCGCCCGAGGCCGATCGCGAGCGTCGCGGCGAGGGAGCGCTCGACCGTGGGCGCGAGCACGTCTGCGCTGCGGGCGAGGAACGCGATCTCCCCCGTCTCCGCGAGGCTCGCGAGAGCCCACCCGAGGAGCGCGCCGACGGGCAGGAGGGCCGCGACCAGAGCCTCCGAGCGGGAGACGGCGCGCGCGCGCGCACGGGCCACGAGCGCCTGGAGCAGGACGG
>JBKDQC010000573.1:0-4426 GCA_046342295.1 Deltaproteobacteria bacterium
CCATCGGCCCCTCGGGAGCGGGCGCGCCCCGCATGAGCACCACGCCCGCCACGTAGCGCTTGTCGAGCTCGCGCGCCTCGGTCGCGCGGGCCATCGCCCGCTGCGCCTCGTCCGAGAGCGGGAAGGCGACGATTCCGGACGTCTCCTGATCGAGGCGCGACATCACGGCGAGGGGCCGCGCGAGGCCGAGGTGCTGCGTGAGGCGGGTGACGAGCGAGCTCACCCCGCCGGGCTCGCGCTCGATCGAGAGCATCCCGGCAGGCTTGTCCACCACGACGTAGTGCGCGTCGCGGTGGACGATCCAGCTGGGGTCGAAGGCCTCGAGGTGCACTTCGCGAAGCGCTTCAGTAAGCGCGATTCCGCAACGATTCCGGGAGGATCAGCGAGGGATCGCCCGTCGTCGTGACCCAGAGCTGGTGGGCGGCGCGCGTGACCGCGATGTGGAGGAGGTGTCGGCACTCGTCGGTGACCGGGTACACAGCGCGCGAGCACTCGAGGAGCACGACGTAGTCGAACTCGAGGCCTTTGACCTGGCGCACGTCGGTCACGTCGATGCCGGCGCGGAAGGGAAAGTCCTGGTCCGCGATGCGCCTCAGGTGGGGGACCTCGGCGGTCTGCAGTCCCTTGTAGTAGAGGTCCGCCTGTTCGGGGTAGCGCGCGACGAGACACACCGAGGCGCGCGGCTCGGCCTGCATGAGCTCGCGCAAGGCCTCGCCGAGGTACGCGACGGCCTCGCCCGAGTGCGCGAACTGGAAGAGCTCGACCGGCGCGCCGCTGCGGATGGCGTGACCGGCGCCCGGATCAGCGAGCGGACCGAGGACGTCCTGGGCCAGCTCGATGATCGGGTGCGTCGAGCGGTACTGAACCTTGAGCGGTGAGACCTCGATCGGCGCCCCCTCGCCCTCGGCCTTGCGCGGATCGACGGCCTCGAGGAGCTGGCTCCAGCTCTTGAAACCATTGTCCATGTGGAGGCGCTGCGCCACGTCGCCCGCCATGGTCACGGAGCGCTGCTTCGTGGTGGTGCCCATGACCACGGCGAGCTCGACCGGGGAGAGGTCCTGCGCCTCGTCGATGAGGATGTGCTCGTAGCGGAGGGTCTCGGCCTGCTTGCCAGTCCCACGGAGGAGCGGGCCGCGCAGCCGCTGGGTGATGCGGAGAAGGAGCGCGTCGTCCTCGCGATCGAGCTTGGCTGCCTCGACCTCTTCGGCGCCGTCGATGCCGACGGAGCGGTCGTCGTCCTCCTCCTCACCGTCGTCTTCCGAGGAGCGCCGTCGGGCGACGAGCTTCTTGCCCGGTGTCTCGCCGTCCACGAAGCGGAGCGAGGGGTCGTCGTCCTTCTCCTTGTCGTCGCCGTCCTCGGCGGCGCCGGGGCGCTCGGACTTCCGGGGCTTGAGGCCGCCTTCGTCCCGCTTCTGATCGAGCTCCGCGAGGACCAGGCCGCACTTGTCGACGCACCACCGGTGCGCGCTTGCGAGATCCTCGGCGTCGAGATCGGCGCTGTCCTCGGCGAACGCCTTCGCGAGCCGGTCGAAGTCCGTGAGGATCTCGGCCCACGCGTGCGAGACGTCGAGGAGCTCGCGGCGCGCGCCAGAGATCGTCCGCTCGATGGCATGGCGAAGCGCGATCGACTTCGGCGCAGCTCTGGCGGGCGCCTCCCGGCCGCGGGCGAGCGCGTTCAGCGCGGCGTCCGGGTCTTCTTCGGGAGAAGCCCACTTGTCGAGGCGGTGCAAGCGCAGCGCGACCGGCGCGCGGGACTGTTCCCTCCAGTACGCCAGCGCCTCGGCGGCGCCTTCCACACCGCGCGTGGCCTCGACGAGGAGCTTCTCGACCTTGGCGGCGACCTCCGCGACGTAGCCCTCGATCACCTCGAGCATGCGCTGGTGCTTCTTGAGCTTCGTGACCGCGCTGGGAGTCTCGTCGTGGTAGCCCTCCGGCAAGCCCTTGAGGTGGCTCGCGCGGAGCTTGGCCGCCCATCGCTCGAAGGTCGTCACGGGAACGCCCGCCGCGCCGAGCGAGGGCAGCACGCGCGAGATGTAGCGAACGAGCGCGTCGTTGTAGACGAGCACGAGCATCCGATCGGGGCGGAAGCGCTTGCTGTCCTGGAAAGCGAGGTAGGCGAGCCGGTGCAAGCCGATCGTGGTCTTGCCCGAGCCCGCGCCGCCCTGGATGACGACCAAGCCGCCGTCTGGCTTGGTGATGAGCTCGAACTGGCGCGGGTCGATCAGCGCTGTGATCTCCGGCAGGTATTTCTCGTCGCGGCCATCGTCGATCCGCACCCCGAGCTTGCCGGGGCTGTGATGGTCCTCGGCGCGCATCGCCGAGCCCTGCCCACCTTGGAGACGGGCCGAGTCACCGGCGCGGCGCCAGCCCCCGTCCATCCCGCGCACGAAGATGCCCTGCGGGCAGCCGATCCGACGGAGCAAGCCGGTCGAGATCGCGATCGCGCGGCGCGTGACGACCTCGCCGAAGACGTCGCGCCCGCCGCAGCGCTCCTCGTACTCGTCCCCCTCCTCGTAGCGGTAGTAGATGCGGGAGACCGGGGCATCTCGCCAATCGACGATCCGCACGTTCGTCCGCGCGTCGAGGTAGGTCGCCTTGCCGATGAGGACCTCGCGCTTCTTGCCGTCCTCCTCGAGCACGAGGCGCCCGAAGTAGGGCGAGGCCGAGTCGATCGCGCCCTCGGCGACCTTGCCGCGGCGGGCCGCGACCTCCGTGAGGCGCTCCATCTCCTCGATGAGCGGCGGGACGTCCTCGAGGCGGGCCTCCTGGATTTGGTTGCGGAGCGAGATGAGCTCGGCGTCGTAGTCGATCTGATAGTCCGAGGCCGCGTTGAGACGCATCTCCTCGGCGCGTGCGACGAGGTGCTTCTGGATGCGGGTGAGCGTGCGCTCTTCCTCTCCGACGATCTTCACCTGCTCGGGATCGGACGAGCGCTGCGAGGGCGGAACTGCTTGGGTCATTCGAGCTCCCCGGTCGACAAACGAAAAAGCCCCCGTGGCGACGGAAGCGGTGGGGGGTAGCAGAGCCCGAGGGCCCCGCAAGTGTGCCCCGCGATGGATCGTCTCGTTCGGTCGAGGTCGAGGCGACGGCGCGCGGCCGGTTGAAGAGGCGCGCCGCTTCGCTCTACCTTTCGCCGCCCCATGCCGTTCTCCTCCGAGCCCTTCGTCGACATCGATCGTGCCGCGCCTCCCAAGGTGCGCGGCTTCCGTTTCGCGGGCATCGCCGCGGGCATCAAGACCAACGGCAAGCCCGACCTCGGGCTGATCCTCGCGGACGAGGACGTCGCGGTGGCCGGCGTCTACACGCGAAACAGGGTGCGCGCAGCGCCTGTCGAGATCGCGCAGAAACGCACGCGCAAAGGGCGAATTCGAGCGGTGCTCGTCAACAGCGGCAACGCGAACGCGTGCACCGGCAAGCCAGGCGAGAAGGCCGCGCTCGCCTCGACCGCGGCGCTCGCGAAGAGGCTCGGGATCTCGGCGGAGCTCGTCGCGCCGGCCTCGACGGGCGTGATCGGGGCGTTGCTCCCGGCAGACAAGGTCGTCGACGCGCTGCCGCGCCTCCTCGACGCCGTGGGTGCGGACAAGGCGAGCGACTTCGCGCGCGCGATCCTGACGACGGACCAATGGCCCAAGGTCGCCGCACGCACCTTCTCGCTCGGCCGGGAGACCGCGACGGTGCTCGGGATCGCCAAGGGAGCGGGCATGATCCACCCGGACATGGCGACGACGCTCGCGTTCGTGGTCACGGACGCGGCGGCCTCACCCGCGCTCCTTCAGAAGCTCCTGCGCGAGGCGACGGACGCGACCTTCAACGCGATCAGCGTCGACGGTGACACGAGCACGAACGACACGATCGTGTTCTTGGCGTCGGGCAGGGCTGGCACGGTGAAGGCAGGGAGCCGCGAGGCCAAGAGGCTCCGCGAAGCGCTCGAGGACGTGCTCGGAGCGCTCGGGCGCAGCATCGTGCAGGACGGAGAGGGCGCCGAGCACGTGGTGACCTTCGAAGTCTCCGGCGCGCGCAGCGACGCCGACGCGCGCAAGGCCGCGAAGGCGATCGCGACCTCGCCGCTCGTCAAGACGGCGCTGCATGGCGTCGACGCGAACTGGGGTCGCATCCTGGCGGCCGCGGGACGCTCGGGCGCGCAGTTCGAGCCGGGCAGCGCGAGCATCCACGTCGGGGGCGTGCAGATCGTTCGTGGGGGCATGCCGGTGGGCAAGGAGGCCGAACGCTCGGCCGCGGCCGTGATGAACGGTCCCGAGTACACGATCCTCGTTTCGCTCGGGCGCGGCCCCGGCCGCGCGCGGTACCTCACCTGCGACATGGGCAAGAGCTACATCGCGGTGAACGCCAACTACCGCAGCTGACGGCACCCGAGTCGTCCGCGACGCCGGAGGTGCGAGCGTCGGGCCTTCGCAAACCGAGGGGC
>JBKDQC010000574.1:0-7639 GCA_046342295.1 Deltaproteobacteria bacterium
TCACGAGGGCACGCCACAGGGCGGGCCGTTGTCGCCGCTCTTGGCGAACGTGCTGTTGGACGACGTGGACAAAGAGCTGGAGAAGCGCGGTCACGCGTTCGTGCGCTACGCCGACGACCTCAACATCTACGTGAGGTCCAAGCGGGCGGGCGAACGCGTGATGGAGGCGATGCGTCGTCTCTATGCGCGTCTTTGCCTCCACGTGAACGAATCCAAGAGCGCGGTCGCGCGCGCCACGGAACGCAAGTTCCTCAGCTTCACGTTCTGGGAGAGCTCAGAACGCGAAGTGAAGCGTTGCGTAGCCCCGCAGGCCCTTGCGAGGATGAAGGATCGCGTGCGCCACCTGACCCGGCGCGTAGCGGGTCAGAGCCTCGCGCACGTGTGCGAACGCCTGCGTGTGTACCTCGTGGGCTGGAAGGGTTACTTCCAACTCGCGCAGACACGGTGGGAGCTCCGCAACATCGACAAGTGGATCCGCCATCGCCTGCGTGCGTTGCAGCTCAAGCAGTGGAAACGCGGCACGACCATCTACCGCGAGCTCGTCTCGCGCGGGATGAGTGCTGGCTCCGCCGCAACGGTTGCGCGCAACGCTCAGCGCTGGTGGCACAACTCGGCGATGAAGATCCACATCGCGCTCCCGAACGCGTATTTCGACAAGCTCGGCCTGCCGAGGCTTGCCGCGTGACCTCAACTCTTCGAACCGCCTGGTGCGGACCCGCATGCCAGGTGGTGTGGCAGGGGACGGCGGGCTGAACGCCCGCCGCCCCTATGCCGATCCGAGTGAATCGGCGATAGCCTCCCTCCCGCCGATTCGAGCCCGTGGCACCCGCATCGATCCATCCGAGTGCCACGTGCTCTCAGCTCACTCCGCGGCAGCGGCGATGGGCTTGCGGGCGTAGTCGATGGAGCGGTCGAGCATCTCGGCGATGTCGAGGTTCTCGACCTCTTCCTGCTTCTCCATGCCCTGGATGCCGTCGGTGATCATCGTCATGCAGAAGGGGCAGCCGCTCGCGACCTTCGTCGCGCCCGTGTCGAGGAGCTGCAGCGTGCGCTTTTTGTTCACGCGCTCCTTGCCGTGCTCCTCCTCCTTCCACATCTGCGCGCCACCCGCGCCGCAGCAGAGGCCCTTGTTCTTGTTCCAGTACTCGACCTCGACGAGGCTCACGCCCGGGATCGACGAGAGCACCTTGCGCGGCGATTCGTAGACGTCGTTGTAGCGGCCGAGGTAGCAGCTGTCGTGGTAGGCGACCTTGGCATCCACGCGCTTCTCGGGCTTGAGGAGGCCGCGCGCGAGGAGGCCGTTCAGGAAGTCGGCGTGGTGCACCACGTCGTACTTGCCGCCGAAGCTCGGGTACTCGTTCTTCAGCGTGTTGAAGCAGTGGGGGCAGGCGGTGATGACCGTCTTCTTCGCGACGCCCATGCCGTTGAGCGTCTCGACGTTCTGCTTCGCGAGCATCTCGAAGAGGTACTCGTTGCCCGCGCGACGCGCGGGGTCGCCCGTGCAAGTCGCTTCGCTGCCCATGACCGCGAAGTCGACCCCCGCGTGGCTGAGGAGCTTGGCGACCGAGCGCGCGACCTTCTTCGCGCGGTCGTCGTACTCGGCGGCGCAGCCCACCCAGTACACGACCTCCGCGTCGAGGTGCTCCGAGAGGAGCTTGACCTCGAAGCCCTCTGCGGCGAGCCCGTCGCGCCAGCCACCGCGGTCGCTCGCGGGGAGGTTCCACGGGTTGCCGTTGGTCTCCATCGCGCGGAAGGCCTTGGTCAGGTCCTTCGGGAACTGGTTCTTCACCACCACTTCCGCACGCCGCATCGACACGATCTTGTCGACGTAGCTGATGTTGACCGGGCACTGCTCTTCGCAGGCGCGACAGGTCGTGCAGGCCCAGAGGACCTCGGGCGCGACGATGTCGGGCACGAGGTCGACCGGCTCGGACTTGCGGAAGTACGCGCCCTCGGGCGGCTCGCCGTGGATGTGCTTCTCGGCTTCCTTCTCCCCGAGCCCCGCCGGCCGCTCGACTCCGCCGTTGCCGAGGAAGTGCTCCTCGAGGTCGTAGAGGTGGTCGCGCAGCGCCAGCGTGAGGTGCTTGGGCGAGAGCTTCTTGCCCGTGGTGAACGCAGGGCAGTTGTCCGAGCAGCGACCGCACTCGGTGCAGGTGTAGAGGTCGAGGGCCTGCTTCCAGTTCAGGTGCTCGATCCGAGCGAGCCCGACCGGCTCCTCGCGCTCGAGCTTGCCCTCGATGTCCTCGACGTCCGGGAGCTTCCCGCGCTCGGCCAGCGGCTGGAAGAAGACGTTCGGGAGCGAGGTGAGGATGTGGAAGTGCTTGGAGTACGGCAGGATGTTCAGGAAGAGCAGCACCCAGGTCGCGTGCCACCAGAAGCCGCCGGCCTCGATCCAGAGGACCGTGTCGTCGGAGGCGCCGGCGAAGGCCAGCGAGAGCGCCGAGCCGATGGGCGCGTACCACGCCCAATGCGGCGCTTGGCCGAGGAAGCGGGCCTCGAGGAGGTGGTGCCCGCCGACGTACAGGAAGTCGGCGATCATCATCGTCGAGATGATGCCGAGGATGACCAGGCCCTCGCCCGAGAGCGTCATCCGCCGCTCCTTCGTCACCACGCGGTAGTAGACGAAGACCGCCGAGCCCGCGACGGCGCCCGCCGCGACGAGCTCCTTCACGAGCGAATAGCCCTGCCCGACGAGGTGCGACTCGTTGAGCAGACCGAACAGATCGAAGTCTCGGTCGTAGGCGCGGCCCCAGAGGAGGATCGTGTTGAGCAGCAGGACCTGGAAGGCTGCGAAGATCGCGATGTGCGCGAGACCGGCGCCCTGGTACTTGCCCTGGGCCATCTTCTTCTGGCCGAGCGCGTAGACGAGCACGTTCTCCACACGCTTGACGAGCGGCTCGAAGTCGAAGCGGAAGTCTGTGTCTTTGCCCGTGACGAGCAGGAGCCGCAGGCGACGGTTCGCGCTCCAGGCGAAGGCGCCCAGCGTCAGGAAGAAGATCACGGTCATCAGGATCGGGTTCATCGCTCGGCCTCTTTGCTTCGTCCGTGGCTCGCCCGGGCGGGTGCGCGGCGCGCACGCCGCCGCGGCGCGAAGTCGGCTCGAAAGACGCGGTCTTCCGCGGGCGCGTATACGCCGAGAGGCTCGCCGTGTCGAGAGTTGGGGATTGAATCGCGGTTCAGTCCGCGGCCGCCCGCGTCGCACGGTTTGGATACGCGGCGTCCGCGATCGGATATCGTGTCCCGATGATCTCGGACGGGCTTCGCTCGGCGTTTTCGTGGGGACTTCGGGCCGCGGGCCTCGCCGTGCTCTCGGCGACGGCCATGGGATGTGGGTGCGACGGTGGGACCGAGGTCCGCGACGCCGGCCCCGACGCGGTGGAGCTCGACGCGCCCGCCTCGCCCGACGCCTTCGTGCCCCCCGACGCGTGGCCGCGGTGCGGCGACGGGATCGCGGAGGGAGGCGAGGCCTGCGACGATGGCAACCGCCGCGCCGAGGATGGTTGCAGCCCCGCGTGCGCCCTCGAGTGCGGGGACGGCCGCGTCGGCGGCGAGGAGCGCTGCGACACCGGCATCGAGGCGGGCCGGCCGGGCGCGTGCCCCGCCTCCTGTGACGACGGCCGGGTGTGCACGACGGACACCCTGCTGGGCGCGGGCTGCAGCGCCGAGTGCGCGAGCACCGAGATCACGCTGCCTCGGGACGGCGACGGCTGCTGCCCGACGGGGGCGAGCTCGCTCGGCGATGCGGACTGCCCGGTCGTGTGCGGCAACGGTCTGCTCGAGGAAGACGAGCTGTGCGACACCGCGATCGCACCGACCGAGGCGGGGTCGTGTCCGCTGGCCTGTGACGACGGCGCCGTGTGCACGTCCGATGCGCTGCTCGAGGGCGGCACGTGCGCGGCGCGCTGCACGGCCACCGAGATCCTCGAGGCGCGCGCGGGCGACGGTTGCTGCCCGCGCGGCGCGACCGTCGAGACCGACGCGGACTGCTCGCCGCTCTGCGGCGACGGCGTCTGGACCTCGGCGAGCGGCGAGCTCTGCGACGTGGCGGTCGCGCCGGGCGCGCCGGGCGCGTGCCCGATCGCGTGCGACGACATGGCGGTCTGCACGCGAGATGTGCTGGTCGCGGCAGGCACGTGCACTGCGAGCTGTACGTACTCGTTGCTCCCTCCGATCGGCGGCGACGGCTGCTGCCCGCCGGGCGCGACGATCGCGAATGACGACGACTGCCCCGTCCGCTGCGGCGACGGCGTGCGCAGCCCGGGAGAAGCCTGCGACGACGGCAACGCGATCACGGACGACGGCTGCAGCCCCATGTGCGCCCGCACCCCGCGGTCGTTCCGATTTACCTCTCTCTCGGTGCAGGACCCGCGTCTCTTCACCCGCGAGGGCCTGGACGTCACCCCCGAGGTCAACACCGTGATGCGCAACGCGATCTTCACGGACATGATCGGTCCGATGGGGCGCGTGCCGGACGGCTATCTCGACCTCAGCATCGTCCTCCGCTTCGAGCCCCTCGACCAGAGCGCGCCGACCACGATGGGCTCCGTGGACCTCGCCTCGTGCACGGTGCCGATCGGCGCGAGCCGGTGCACGCCCCGCGCGCCGCTGCCCGTCGTCCTCACCAACCGCGACGTCGGCGAGTGCCTGGGACCGATGCCGGGGACGATCCCGCCGGAGCGCGTCGTCAACGCGCCGTCAGGCCCCTGCTTCGTCTCGACCCCGCTCGACGAATTCGTCCTCGATCTCGACGCCGTGACGATTCGCTTCCGCCAAGCCCAGATCGCGGGGCAGTACGTCGGTGATCCGGCCTCGCGGATCGTCACGGGCCTCTTGCGCGCGTTCTTGCCCGAGTCCGAGGCGACGATGACCCGGCTCGGCACCTCGGACACCCTGTCGACGGTGCTCCGGGCCTCGGACCTCGACACGCTCGACGGTGAGCCCGGCTGGTGGTTCTACCTCGCATTCGCTGCCGAGCCGGTGAGCGACCTCTGACCGCGGTCGCGGCGCGCGCCGCCTCGGCTGGCTCAGAGCATGAGTCACTTGGATTGACTCATGCTCTGACGTTTCTGACCGGAGGGTCTGGCCGCAGCCCCTCCCTCTCGCCGAGTGAATCGGCGAGAGCCTCCCTCCCGCCGATGCGAGCCCTTGTCACCCGCCTCGATCCATCCGAGTGCCACGTGCTCTCAGGCCGCGAGGTGGGCTAGCTCGCGGCCGAGCTGTCGGAGCGCGCGGATCTCCAGCTGGCGAACGCGCTCGCTCGAGAGGCGAAGGCTCTGCGCGATCTCGCCGAGGGTGTGGCGCTGCTCCTCGCCGAGGCGGCGTGCCTCGACGATCGCGCGCTCGCGCTGCGGGCGCACCGCGAGCGCGCGCGCGACGGCGCTCGAGACACGGGCGCGCTCCTGGCGATCGGCCAGCGCGTCCTCGGGGCTCGGGCTCGCGTCCGGCGGCTCGTACATGCCGCCGCCCTCCTCGCGCTGGCTCCCGACGGGCGCGTCGGAGCTCCGCATCGCGACCATCACCTGCACGACGTCCTCGGCTTCGACACCGATCTCCTTCGCGATCGCCTCGGGGCTCGCGTTGCCCGTGGTCGCGAAGAGGTGTCGCTCGACGCGGCCGATGCGCGCCAGCACCTTGCGGGCTGCGCGCGTGTCCGGTGCCCCGACGATGCGCCGGTTGGTCAGGACGTGGCGCTGAGCGCGCACGCGGATCCACGGCGCGGCGTACGTCGCGAGGCGAACCTCGTAGCTCGGGTCGAAGCGGTCGAGGGCCTCGAGCAGGCCGAGGACGCCCTCGGCGATGAGGTCCTCGTCGGCGTTGTGGCGAAGCTTGCGCACGGTCGCGATGACGAGGCGCATGTGGCCTCGCACGAGCTCGTCGCGCGCTCGGGCGTCTCCGGTGCGTGCGCGGGCGATCAGCGCGCGCTCGCGCTCGAGGGTCAACGGCGCGTTCGCACGCGCCAGGGCTCGCAGGGTCGAGGTGCTTTCGTAGGCGGACATGCCGACCCCTTGAGCAGTCCTCGTGCCACGCCGCGCGCTCCCGCGAAATCGCCTGTTCTCGAGGGGCGCCCGGCGGAACGCGCAAGCCTTGCGCCGAGCCGCGCGGTGCCTACGCAGGCCCTGCGCGAGGCGCGCGCCTCGGCTCCCTCCAGCTCGGAGTCACGCGTCGATCGACACCAGCGTGTCGCTCTCCCGCCCGGACTCGCTCGCAGCGAAGCGCACCGTCACGCGCATGCCGGGGCGGAGATCCGTCACCGCGCCTGGCATCCCGCGAATTCGCACCCGGGTCAGCCGGGTGATGCGCGCGCGCCGCTCGCGGCGCCCGAGGCGCAGCACGACAACACTCGCCGCGAGGTCGACCGACACGAGCTCGGCGCTCGGCCCCGGAGGGGGCAGCGCATCTGCCCGCGCGACAGCCGCGGGGAGCGCGGACAGGCACAGGAGCAGGGCTCTTCGCCGCATGGTCGAGCCTCTCCGCACGCTCAGCGTCCCGTCAGGCCGCGGTAGATGCGCACGTACTCGTTCACGCGGCGGCTCCAGCCGAGCTCCTCGCGCATGCCGCGTCGCTGGAGCTCTCGGAAGCGTGCGCGGTCGACACCGTCGCCCGTCCCCCAGAGCTCGAGCGCCCAGCTCAGCGCCCACTTGAAGGCCGTCGCGTCGAAGTGCTCGAAGACGATTCCGTTGCCGCCGCCGCCATCGGGCCGCGCGCTCCGCACGAGCCGCACGGTGTCGGCCAGGCCCCCCGTGCGGTGCACGATCGGCACGGTGCCGTAGCGCAGCGAGTACATCTGGTTCAGGCCGCAGGGCTCGTAGCGCGAGGGCATGAGGAAGAAGTCCGAGCCCGCCTCGACGAGGTGCGCGAGGGGCTCCGAGAAGCCTTGGTGGAAGGCCACCTTGTGGGGGTACTGGCGCGCGAGGCCCGCGAAGAAGCCCTCATACTTCGGATCGCCCGAGCCGAGCACCACGAGCTGCGCGTCGTGTTGCGCGAAGAGACGCGGCAGCACCTCCATGCAGAGATCGAAGCCCTTCTGCCATGCCATGCGGCTCACGATGCCGAACATCGGCGCGCGGGGGTGGTAGGGCAGGCGCTGCGCTTCGCAGAGCGCCTTCTTGTTCCTTTCCTTGAGCTCGAGGTGCGCGGCGTCGTAGCGCTGGGGGATCAGCGGATCGACCTCGGGGCTCCACACGTCCTCGTCGATGCCGTTGAGGACTCCGACGACCGCGGGCCCGCGGCTGCGGAGGAAGGGGTCGAGCCCGACGCCGTGCTCGGGCGTCTGGATCTCGCGCGCGTACGTCGGGCTGACGGTCGTGATCGCGTCCGCGTAGAGAATGCCCGTGAGGAGGAAGTTCACGCGGCCGGCCTCGAGCTGTTCCTGGTGGAAGTGCTCGCGCACCTCGGTCATCCCGGTGTCGGGCAGGATGTCGGCCGCGAAGCCTCCTTGGTGGCCGATGTTGTGGATGGTGAGGACGCTCTTGGTGCGCGCGAAGAGCTTGTCCCAGGCGAACGCGGTCTTGACCATCAAGGGCATGAGCGCGGTCTGCCAGTCGTTGGCGTGCACGATGTCCGGCGCGAAGCGCTGGAACTGGCAGAGCTTGAGCGCGGCCCACTGAGCGCCGGCCAGCGAGTTCTCGATGTAGTCGAG
>JBKDQC010000575.1:0-1771 GCA_046342295.1 Deltaproteobacteria bacterium
TGTTCACGTGCTTCAACCAGGATCAGCCCCTCGACGAGGTCGACTGGCAGAACCTGAACGACCGCCTGCGCCAGAACACCGTGCAGGAGAAGCTCGGCAACGCGGTGCTCGATCGCCTCCTCGAGAAGGAACCGGACATCCGCCGCGTTTGAGCGGGGTTGGCTCGCTCTGCGTCGTCGCAGGCCACCGAGTTTCTTCGTGGGGGCCGCGGCCTCGCACAGCGTCAGGAGCGTTCCCGTTCGAGGGCGCGGGTTCGAACGGGGCGCCGCGGTGCTGGCGAGCTGACGATTTCCGATTCATACGCGACACATGAGCCCTCCCGTCGTGTCGAAAGTCCTTCGTGTCTCTCCGTTCGCTCTCTCGTTGGGCCTCGTCGGGTGCGCCGAGCCGCAAGTCGTCGAGGACGACTCCGGCGTGCCGTCGATGTCGACCCTGGCCACCGGGGCTCCCGTCACGTTCGCCACCGTGTACGACGCGGTGTCGTACCAAGCCGGGCGCGGGGTGACGCGGCCATGGCTGCCCGTCGATCTGGCCGTTCACCCGGACGGTGAGCTGTGGGTCGTGCAGCGGATGGAGCGCGACCCTGAGTTCGACGAGGAGACCGAGTGCACCATGCGCGGCCTCGCGGGCCAACCGAACGACTGCGTGAGCCTGCAGGGGAGCACCGTCGCGATCATCGAGCCCGCCGCGCTCGAGCCTGCGCGCGCAGACAACGGTCGTGCGCGGCTCGTGGTCGACGCGAACTCGTGGCATTTCATGCGCCGGCCGAGCGCGATCGCGTTCGGTCACCCGGACCTGCCCTTCGACATCGACGACCCCGGCGCGATGGAGGCGGGGCTCACCGAGCCGCGGACCTACGCGAACACGTTCGCGACATGCCACGAGCACTGGACCGGGAACACCACGGACGATTCACCGTTCATCGGCCCGACGCTCTGGACCGCGGATCCCGCGATCTACAACGGCGAGAACGGCATGTTCACGTGGTCGAATGGCTCACATCTCGACATGGTGCACGCGACGCAGTACTGCATGGGCATCGCGTACGAGCGCGACAACGTCTATTGGACGTTCAACGGCGCGTTGGGCTCGCTCGATCGCTACGACTTCGTCGCGCCGCATCATGCAGGGCACTACGATCACAACGACGGTGTCGTGACGCGCTTCCTGCTGCGGGAGGGCGACGATCTCCTGAGGCTGCCCTTCGTGCCCTCGAACATGGTGATCGATGGGAGCTCTCTGTTCGTCGCCGACACCGGAAACGGTCGCGTCTTGCGCTTCGACATCTCGTCACCGGTCACCGAATTCGCCACCTTCACGACCTACGAGGGTCTGGCGGCGACGATGATGGAAAGCATCGCGTACAGCGTCGTCGCCGACGCCGCCGCGTTGGGCGCGACGTGGAATACGGCCAGTCCCGAGCCGAGCGGCCTCGCGCTGCTCGACGCCGAGACGCTCGTCGTCGCCGACCACGCCACGGGCCAGGTGACACTGCTCGCTCTCGACGGCGCTCCCATCCGCACGCTCGACACCGGCACAGGCCCAGGTCTCGGCGGTCTCACCGTGCTCGACGGTCGCGTCTACTTCGTGCAGATGGAGGAGCGGCGCGTGTACCGCATCGACGTGATGACGCCCTGAGCTCGCGCAAGGTCGCATGTGGGGTACGACGGCCCCTGGCTCGGCGCTTGGTCGATGATGTGCGGCAGCTCGAACCGAGGAGAAGAGAATGCGCCTGGCCATCATGCCGTTGGGTTTGTGTCTCGCTGTGGGC
>JBKDQC010000576.1:0-1256 GCA_046342295.1 Deltaproteobacteria bacterium
ACGCGGAACGCATCGCCGGGGCGCAGCGTCGCGTCAGGGGTCTCGCACGCCACGATCTCGCGCCGATCGTCGGAGCGGAGCCCGACGGGCCGCGCCCCCGCCTGCACGGCGGGGACTCGGAACTGCGCCACGTACGCGTCATCGCCGCGGTTCTCGTCGCGCGCGCTGTGCGCGACCCACGCTCGCAGGAGGTCTCTGAGCTCCTCGGCGCCGGCCGTCTCGATCACGTTCGCCCGCTCCTGCGGATCGACGGCGAGGTCGAAGGCCTGGACCGTGTTGCGGCGGACGTCCCACATCAGCGTGCGCGAGCCGCGCCTGACCTTGCGAACGTTGTTCGGAAAGGGGCCGTCCGGGATGAGCTCCGCGAAGATCGGACGCGTCGCATCACAGCCGTCGAGACACCCGAGCAGGCTGCGTCCAGACACGGGCGCCGGCGCCCGCGTGGCGGCGAGGTTGAGGATCGTCGGCATGACGTCGAGCAGCGCGACCGGGCTCTCGACGCGCGCCCCCGCGCGGCCCATGCCAGGGATCCGAACGAACAGCATCGACGCGAGCTGGTCCTCGTAGAGCGTGCTCGCGTGGAAGTAGATGCTGTCGTGCGCCCCGAAGGCCTCGCCGTGATCCGACGCGAGGATCACCGCCGTGTCGCCCGCGATCCCCAGGCGGTCGAGGGCCTCGAGCAGGCGACCGACCTGCTCGTCCGCGAGCGCGATCTCCGTGTCGTATTGCGCGACCGTGTCGAGGCCGAAGCGAGACGCGGTGCCGTCGCCGAGGTAGGGCTCGTGCACGTTCATCAGATGCGTCCACACGAGGAAGGGGCGCGGGCCGTTGCGCAAGCGCTCGAGCGCCTCGAGGGTCTGATCGACGGGCTCCGATCGCGGGCTGCGCAAGAGGGGGCTCTCGCGCACCACGGCGAAGCCT
Organism: Deltaproteobacteria bacterium; assembly: GCA_046342295.1. Classification (GTDB taxonomy): domain Bacteria; phylum Myxococcota_A; class Polyangia; order Polyangiales; family Sandaracinaceae; genus JAFLCL01. The sequence continues at coordinate 922 of JBKDQC010000576.1, forward strand.
TGGTAGAGGCCGTGGAGCCGCGCGAAGTAGTTCGTCCCGATGTAGGCTTCGGTCCGGTAGCCCTCCGCCGCGAGAACCTCCGCGAAGGTGGTGTTCTCGGGCAGAATCTCGGGCCAGAAGTACTGGTCGCCTCGGGCGATCTCGCTCGGATAGCTCCCCGTGAGCATCGAGGGGATCGACAGCACCGACCTCGACGACTGGGGCATCACCTCGGCGAACTGTGTCGCCGAGGCGGCGAACGCGTCGATGTGCGGCGAGGTCTCGCGCTCGTAGCCGTTCACGCCGAGGTGGCCCCGGTGCAGCGTATCCACCGTGACGAGCAGGATGTTCAGGGG
>JBKDQC010000577.1:0-8702 GCA_046342295.1 Deltaproteobacteria bacterium
GCCTCCGACTCCGCGCGCGCCTTCGCCTCCGACTCCGCACGCGCCCTCGCCTCCGACTCCGCGCGCGCCGTCGCCGCCGACTCCGCGCGCGCGCTCGCCTCCGACTCCGCGCGCGCCCGCGCCTCCGACTCCGCGCGCGCCTTCGCCGCCGACTCCGCGCGCGCTCTCGCCTCCGACTCCGCGCGCGCCCTCGCCTCGTCCACGAAGGAGGCGGCGCCCGCGGGCGCGAGGCGCGCGAAGAGACTCTCGAGCGGCTCGGGGACGGCTCGCTTTCGTTGCTTGATCTGCTCGAGCAGCGACTCGAGACGCCCGACCACCTCGAGGCTCACGCGACACCTCCCGCAACGGCGCCCTCAGGCGCGAGGCGAGCGACGATCCCCGCGACTGTCTCGCCAGATCGAGCCCAGCCCCAGACGGTCTCCGCGATCGGCGGCGCCACGAGCACGAACTCGACGTTCTCGCCGACAGGCACGCACGCGACGTCGCGTCCTGTCACGGACGAAAAGAGCCCTCCGAGCAGGGCCGCGAGCGCCAGTTGCTCGGTGTCGATCACCGGAGCGTGCTCGATCCTCGCCACCAGCGCGTGACCCCAGCGATCGAGCTGGATCCGCCCCCACCCGAAGAGCGAGAGCACGCCGCCGAGGTGCCCGAGAACCACGTCGACCGGCACCTTGTCGGCGCTGCCTCCGAGCGATGCGCGCACCTCCTCGCCGAGGTGCCGACCGCGGCGGCGCACGACCGTGAGGTCGCCGTTGGCGACGGCCGCGCCCACGAGGGGCGCGAGCACGGTGTCGGTCAGGACCAGGACCCGGCGACCTCCACGCGTGGCGACCTGACCTCCGCGGAGGTCGAACGTGAAGAAGCTTCCGGGGTCGAAGGTGGGCTGGCTCATGCGCTCCTGCCTCGTCGGTGGGTCCGTCCGCGGGAACGGCGGCGGATTCCGACGGTCCTTGGTAGAAGGATGCACCCTCCGATGTCAACTTCGGTCGCCCCGCACGCCAGGGTCCCGCACTTCCTGCGGGTGGTCGGTGCCCTCGCGTGGGTGGCAGGCTTGGCGGGAGCAGGCTGCGCAAACGTGCAGGCCCAGGCATCCGAGCCCGCGGCCGACGAGCTCACGCCGGTGGGCATCCTCACCGGGGGAATGGCAGCTTACGTGGACGCCCTCGTCGCCGAGACCGGACCGTGGACGGGGCAGCGCGTCCCCTCTCCGGTCGCGTCGCCGCGCCCCGAATCAGCGCTTCGGCTCGAGGGCGAAGCGTGGCCCGTCGCGGTGCACGGGGGCGCGCATGACGCCGAGATCGGCGCGGCGTGGCTGGAGGCGCTCGAGGCCGCGCACGTCCTGCTCACGCATGACGGTTGGCCGCTGCCCCCGCCCGACGGGGGCCGCGGGGGAACCGATGGGCTCGACGTCTATCTGGTCGAATCTCTGGTCGAACAGCTCGGGGACGCCGAGCGAGAGCCCGACAGCCTGCTCGATCCGATCGAGCGGACCCGACACACGCGCCGGAGCGCGAGCCGGCTCGATGCGCCCTGGTTCGCCGGCGCCCGGCCGGACGACGGCCACGACGCGGCGGTCGTGCACGCGCTCGTCGCGCGCGATGTCCCCCGCGATCGGGTCGAGAGCTGCGCCCTGCAGGTGCTCGCGAGCGCGGGCCTCTTCGCGCACGACCCGGCGGAGGCGGAGGGTCTGCGCGAGGCGACGGCCGCATGGCTCGCGTGGAGCTACACGGGGCACTTCGGCTGCGACGAGGACGCGCTCGTGCGCCAGCAGCACGCGAGCGAACGGGCTCTCCTCGCGCATGATCCGCGCGACGGCGAGGGCGCCGCGCTCTTCATCGGCGCGATGGCCGCGCGCCACGACGGCCTCGAGACGGGCTTTCTCCGAGACGCGTGGTTCATGGCCCGCCAGCGCACGCGCGAGGGCGAAGGTCTGCGAGGCGAGCCGGACCTCGTGCGCGTGCTGATGCAAGCCTCGACGCTGGCGCACGACCCGATGGACCGCGTGGTCGAGTCGCTGGCGGTGGCCCGTTTCTTCGCGGGGACACACGAAGGGGTCACGGGCCGCGCCGACATTCCCTTGCTCGCGCAGCTTCCCACCGACGCGACCGTGCCGGTCTTCGCGCGCTCGACCTGGGAGCGGCTGCCGCGGACGCTGCGCCCCGCGGAGCACGCCGCGCCCCTCGAGCCATGGGGCAGCGCCTACGCGCGCCTCGACGTCCGCGGCGCCCCGAGCGGCGCGCAGCTCCGCGTGTGGCTCGACGGCGAGCTCGGGACCGAGTGGTCGCTCATCGCAGTCCGCCTCGACGCCGGCGGGCGCGAGCGCGGTCGCACCCGCGCCCCGCCGACACGACGGGCGCGTGGCTACATCCCCGTCGAGCTCGGGGCCGGCGAGACGGCGGAGGTGGTCCTGGTCGTCACGAACCTGCCGGACGACGACGACGATCGCGACGCGCAGGTGGGCGCGAGCCGCGACGCGACGATCGCCGGGCGCCTGCACCGGCCCGGCCTCGACCCCGACGCGCCGAGCCCTGGGCCGCACGGCTTCCGGCTCATCGTCGACCGCGGACCGTGACGTGCTCGCGCGAAGCTCCCCCGCGGGCCGGGGAGCGATCGTGTACCTTCGGCGCGATGTGCCGCGACCGAGACCGCGCTCGCGCCCCGCGCGGGCGCACGCTCCTCCGAGCGCTCGCCCTCCTCGCGGCGCTCTCGGGCTGCGGCGCCGGGCCCCGCGGGCGCATCGCCGAGGCCGCGCAGAGAGGCGATTTCGTCGCAGCTTCGGGGCATTACGCCACGCTCCGTGCGAGCGACGGCGACGACGCGGATCTGCTCGCGTTCGTCGCCGAGGCGCTGCTCGTGTCCGAGGCGCGCTCGGGCGCGCCATCTCGCCGAAGCGCCGCGGTGCAGCAGCTCGCGCTCGCCGGCACCCGAGGCCGCGAGCCGCTCGAGCGGCTGGCCGCGGACATGGGGCCGGTGGGCACCGAGGCGCTCGTCGCGCTCGCGCGGGCGGGACAGCGCGACGCGCGGCGCGTGCTCCGCGGTCTGGCCGACTCGACCGCTCCGGAGGTGCGCGCCGCAGCGGTGCTCGGGATGGAGGTCGAGGGCGACCGCACCCTCGTGGTGGCCTGGTGCGCGGACCCCGCGCGCGAAGTCCGCGAGGCTGCCTGCGGCCGTCTCGGCGAGCTCGCCCCGGACACGGACATCCTCCGGGTGCTCGTCGAGCGCGCGCGGATCGCCCCCGACGCGCAGGTCCGCTCGGCTGCGGTGAGAGCCCTCGGCCGCTTCGGCGGGCTCGCCGTGCTCGCGCTGCGCGACCGGCTCTCGGACGCAGAGCCCCGCGTGCGCGCGGCGGCGCTCGAGTCGCTCCTCCGCGCCGATCGCGAAGAAGGCCGCGGCGCGGCCGCGTCTCTGCTCGAGACGCCCACGAGCCAAAGCACGCTGGAGGCCGCCCGGCTCCTCGCCACGACGCTCGACCCCGGCATCCCGCCGAGCACGGCCGACCGCGCGAGCGCACGGGCGCATCTGCTCGGCGCGCTGACGAACCCCGACGCCGCGCTGCGAAACCAGGCCGCGATCGCGCTCGTCGCGGTAGCGCCCGACGACGAAACGACCGCCGTACTAAGGGCGAGGGTCGAGACCGAGCCCGACGTCGTGGTGCGCCTCTCGCTCGCGCGGGCGCTGCTGCCGAGCGCGACCGAAGCCGCGCGCGCGGCGCTCCATCGCCTCCTCGGCGAGGATCACGGCATGACGGGCGCGCAGGCGGCGGCCCTCCTGGCGGGCGCGGGAGACGACGACGGGCTCGCCCGCCTGCGGACGGATCGCACGAACGGCGACGCGCTCGTCCGCCGCGTCGTCGTCCGCGCGCTCGCCCGCGACGCGCTTCGCCCCGTGGAGGTGGGCGACGCGCTGAACGACGACGACGCGCTCGTCCGCATCCAGGCTGCCGGCGGCATCCTCGCGGCCGCCGCGGTCCGCACGGAGTGACGCCCCGGCGGCTCGGCGCCGCGCGGGAGCGGCCGGAGCAGGTGGGGTCCCGCTCGGCCCTCGGGAAGCTCACCGCACGATGCCCATCTCGCGGCCGATCTCGGTGAAGGCCGCGATCGCTCGCTCGACGTGCGCGGGGCTGTGCGCCGCGGACATCTGTGTGCGGATGCGCGCCTGGCCGCGCGGTACGACGGGGAACGAGAAACCAATCACGTAGATGCCGCGTGCGAGCATGCGCGAGGCCATCTCGCTCGCGACCTTCGCGTCGCCGAGCATCACCGGAACGATCGGATGCCCTGCGCCCGCGAGCGTGAAGCCCGCCTCGGACATCCCCTCGCGGAAGCGCTGCGAGTTGTCGCGCACCCGCGTGCGCAGCGCATCGCCCTCTTCGAGCAGATCGAGGCACGCGATCGAGGTCGCCGCGATCACCGGCGCGAGCGTGTTCGAGAAGAGGTAGGGCCGACTGCGCTGCCGGAGCCAGGCGACGATCTCCTTGCGCCCGGACGTGTAGCCGCCGCTGGCACCGCCGAGGGCCTTGCCGAGCGTCCCAGTGATCACGTCGAGGCGGCCGACCACGCCGCGGAGCTCGTGCGTGCCGCGGCCCTTCTCACCGACGAAGCCGACCGCATGGCTGTCGTCGACCATCGTCATCGCGCCGTACTCGTCCGCGAGGTCGCAGAAGGTCCGGAGGTCCGCGATCACGCCGTCCATCGAGAAGACTCCGTCGGTGGCGACGAGGATGCGCTTGGCCCCGTCGGCGCGCGCCTGCTTGAGCTGCGCCTCGAGGTCGTTCATGTCGTTGTTCGCGTAGCGGTAACGCCTGGCCTTGCAGAGGCGGATTCCGTCGATGATCGAGGCATGGTTGAGCGCGTCCGAGACCACGGCGTCCTCTTCGCCGAGGAGCGTCTCGAAGAGGCCGCCGTTCGCGTCGAAGCAGCTCGAGTAGAGGATCGTGTCCTCCGTGCCGAGAAAGCGCGTGAGGCGTGCTTCGAGCTCCTTGTGAACGTCCTGCGTGCCGCAGATGAAGCGCACCGACGCCATGCCGTAGCCGTGCTTGGGGAGCGCCGCGAGCGCGGCCTCGACGAGACGTGGGTGGTTCGCGAGGCCGAGGTAGTTGTTGGCGCAGAAGTTGAGCACCTCGCGACCGCCCGCGCGGATCACCGCGTCCTGGGGCGAGGCGATCACGCGCTCTTCCTTGAAGAGCCCCTGCTCCTTGAGGCCTTCGAGCTCGCGCGAGAGGTGGTCGAGGTAATCGCGGTCCATGGCTGTCCTCCGAGAGGCGCCCACAGTAGCCGCCGGGCACGACGTTGCGAAGGCGGCGCCCGCTCGATTCGCGCCTCGCGCTTCTCGCGAAGTCGGGCAGCATGAGATCTTGCAAGCCGCTCGAACGGGCCCGATCCGTGGAGTAGACCCATGCGTACCGACGACATGCCCCCCGAGCCCGAGCCGCAGCCTTCCCGAGCCCCGTCGTCCGACGCGGGTCGTGAGCTCCAGCACATCCCGCGCGGTCGCTTCCCGTGGCTCACGGCGCTGCTCGTGGTGGCCGGGCTCGGTGCGCTGGCCTCGACCACGATGATGACGCCCGCGGTGCTGGGCCAGCGCACGAGCACCCTGCCCTCTCGGGAGCGCGCCCTTCGGGGGCGCAGTACGCCGATCCCGACGGCCTCCGAGCACTTCGTGTTCCGAACGCCCCTCACCGGCCCTTACCCCGCCGGCACCGAGCGCGTGTACTTCGGTATGGGCTGCTTCTGGGGCGCTGAGCGCCGCTTCTGGACCATTCCCGGTGTCGTCTCCACCGCCGCAGGCTACATGGGCGGCTACACACCGAACGCGACCTACGAGGAGGTGTGCAGCGGCGAGACCGGTCACGCGGAGATGGTGCAGGTCGCATACGACCCTCGGCGCCTGCGCTTCCCCGAGCTTCTCCGTGCGTTCTGGGAGGGCCACGACCCCACCCAGGGCATGCGGCAGGGCAACGACGTCGGCACGCAGTACCGCTCCGCGATCTACACGACGACGCCCGCGCAGCTCGCCGCCGCCCGGCGCTCGGTCGAGGTCTACCAGGAGGCCCTGACCCGCGACGGTTTCGGTCGCATCACGACCGAGGTCAGGCCCGCGAGCGAGGCCGGGGCCTTCTATTTCGCCGAGGACTACCACCAGCAGTACCTCGCCAAGAACCCGAACGGGTACTGCGGCCACGGCGGCACCGGCACGAGCTGCCCCATCGGCCTCGTGCCCTACGAAGGTTGAGGCCTCGTCGGTGGAAGCGCGCGCTCGGGCAGGGCACCCTGGCGCGATGCCCCGCTATCTCCTCCGCACCGATGGCCCTGCGCCGCAGGCGCTTCGCGGCGCCCTCGAGCGCGCCGCGGGCGTCCTCCGCGAGGACGCGGTCGACCTGCACGAGCTCGGCAAGGTGCTCCACGCGGTGATGGCTGCCGCACGCGAGACGTTCCGCGCGGCAGGCCTGCCCTCGGTGCGCATGGACGCCGCCGAGAAGGCGCTCGATCTGCGCACCGGCAAGAGCGCGCTCGAGCGCTTCGTAGGGCAGGACCTGTGAGGCCCCCCAGGCCCGAGCGACTGCGCGCCGGCCGAGCGCGTCGCCAGTCCCCGCTTCCGGAGATCAGTACGCCCGGCGCGCTTCACTGCGCCGGCTGCATCACGGCCTCGCCGCCGCTCGTGGCGCCGGCCTGCCCCGTCGGGACGACCTCGCTCACGTAGCCCGCCGAGGGCGGGAAGGGCGAGGCCGGCTGGGGCTCGGTCACGCCGCACGCGGTCGCCTGCATCTGGCCGCTCGCGTCCTGGACGAGGCGCTGACAGCTCGCCTGGCACTGACCGACGCCCGCGAACTCGTACTGCACGAGGTAGACAGCCCCGGCGAGCGGGAACTGATCGAGCGCCGCACCGCAGCCGCCGTCCGAGACGCGGTTGGTCACGGTGACGAGCTGCTGGCGCGGCACCTGGCGCGTGCAGTACACCGGCCCCTGGCGGTTGTAGCCGCACTGGTAGCGCTGGGTGTCGTAGACGGTGCGCCACTCCTGCGTCTGGATGAAGTGGTAGAATTCGGTCTCGAAGCCGTACTGCAGGCCCTCGGGCCGCACGCGCATGGTCCCCTGGCGAACGCTGGGGCCGGCTTGACCGAGCGTCACCGCCTCCCCGTTGATGGTGACGAGCTCGTCGACGTTCGCGCCGAGCGTCGCGTGGTGGACCACGCGGATCTGAACGTCGGCATGGGGCTCTTCGGCGCTCGGCTGAGAATAGCGGCGGACGCAGCCTCCCGCAGCGAGGGCGCCGAGCGCGAGGAGGCCGAGGGCTGCGTGGGAGGCAGGGGTGCGGAGGAGATACGTCATGGTCGTGGGCTCGGTGGGAAGGTGCGCGCCGGGACGAAGCGTCGTCCGTCGGTGGGCACGGGTTCGAAGCGCGTGTGCGACGTCCATGCCAGACGCGATCTTCAAGGTTGTCCCGCATCGGACGACGCTGGCGCAAGAGGGTGATTCGCGCGAGTGAACGAAGCTTCACTCCCCGGCAGGCGCGATCGTGAACATGCCTTGACCCCCACCGGGGCGGCGCATAGCGTTGGCGCCCCCGATGCTGGGTCTTCTCGCTCCCACCGACCCCTGCTGGGTCGACGCCGTCGAAGGCGACCTCGACCGCATGTTGCGCGACCACGCCCACTGCGAGCTCAAGGCCGCCCAGAGCGCCCTCTCGCTCGTCGCGCGTTTCGCCGGCGAGCAGCCCGAGCTCGTCGCGCCGCTCGTCGCGCTCGCGCACGAAGAGACTGAGCACTTCGACCAGGTGCACACCCACCTTCGCGCGCGAGGGGGCTCCCTCAGCCTCCCTGACAGCGACCTCTACGTCGCCTCCCTCCGCAAGGCGGCGAGCAAGGATCACGGAGATCTGCCCGTGCTGCTCGACCGTCTCCTCGTCTCGGCCCTCGTCGAGGCGCGCTCCTGCGAGCGCTTCAAGCTCCTCGCCGAGCGCCTGAAGGACGCCTCTCTGCGCACGTTCTACAAGGATCTCATGGCCTCCGAAGCGCGACACTTCCGGCTCTTCGCGCGTCTGGCCGAAGAGCGATTCGGCGAGCTCGATGCGCGGGCGCGCCTCGCGACGCTCGCGGAGCGAGAGGCCGACCTCGCAGGGTCACTTCCGCTCGGACCCACGGTGCACGGGTGAGCGAAGGCGAACGCAACGATGCGCGGCGCGACGCCCAGGCCCGCGGCGCGAAGGTCAGCGACGCGAAGGTCAGCGACGCAGGAGCCGCCGACACGAAGGCGGAATCGAAGGCCGGCGGGTCCAACACCCTGCGCGCCGACAAGACCCCGGCCGAGACGACGGTCCCACCGAACGACTCGTTCCGTTCGAACGTGCGAACGATCGCGGGCGCGTTCCTCGTCGCCATCTTCATCCGGATCGTCGTCTTCGAGGCCTTCGAGATCGAGGGGCCCTCGATGGAACCGACCTTCGTCAACGGCGATCGTGTGATCGTCGCGAAGTATCCCTTCGGCCTCTTCTTCCCGTTCACGAACGAGGCCGTCGTGAGCTGGAGCCTGCCCGCCGCCGGCGACGTGGTGATCGTTCACAGCCCGGCCGACAACGTCGACATCGTCAAGCGGGTCATCGGTGTGCCCGGCGATCGTGTGGAGATCCGCGACGACGTCGTCTACCGCAACGGAGAGTCGGTCCGAACCCGCGAGCTCGGGCCTTGCCGCGAAGAGGAGAGCTCG
>JBKDQC010000578.1:0-10239 GCA_046342295.1 Deltaproteobacteria bacterium
CGTTCGATCTCCGCGAGCGCTTCGTCGCGCGCGGTCTCGTCGGTCATCGACGCGACCGCGAGAACGCGCGTGTCGAGCGCGGCCTCGCGCGCGTCGTCACGCGGAAAAGAGAGCACGGCCCAGAGCACGACCGTGATCGCCGCGATGATGGTGCCCGCGTTGGAGAGGAACGCCCACGTCCGATCGGCCACGGTTCGGATCACGTTCCGTGGCTGCGGCCAGCGGTAAGGGGGCAATTCGAGCAGCAGGGGAGGCTGCGGGCCTCTCAGCACGGTCCGCTTGAGGACCGCGGCGGCCCCGAGGGTGGCGAGCACGCTGAGCGCGTACATGGCGAAGAGCGCCACGGCCCCGGCCTCGAGCCCGAGCGCCGTGCGCGTGCCCGGAGGAAACGCGAGGGCGACCACGAGCGCGTAGACGGGCAGCCGAGCGCTGCACGACATCAGCGGGAGCGCCAGCATCGTGACCAGCCTGTCGCGCCGGCTCTCGATCGTGCGCGTCGCCATGATCGCGGGCACGGCGCACGCGAAGCCCGAGAGGAGCGGCACGAAGGCGCGGCCGTGCAGGCCCACGCCGCGCATGACGCGGTCGATCACGAACGCGACGCGCGCAAGGTAGCCCGAGTCCTCGAGCACGACGACGAAGAGCGAGAGCAGCGCGATCTGCGGGACGAACACGACCACGTTGCCCACGCCGGCGACGACGCCATCGGTCAGCAATTCCGAGAGCGGTCCCTCCGGCATCGCCGCGCGCACGAGATCCTGTGCCGCGGCCACGGCCGACTCGATCGCTCCGACGAGCGGCTCGGACCACGCGAAGAGGGCCTCGAAGAGGACGGCCATCACCACCCCGAAGACGGCGAGCCCCCACGCGGGGTGCGTGAGCACGGCGTCGATGCGCTCGCTCGCGCGGCGACGACCGGGTGTGCGCGCGACCGCGGCCTGGGCCACGCGGTCGACGACGGCGTAGCGCGCGGCGATCAACTGCTCGTCGAGCGGAGGCTCGGCGCTCGCCTGGCTCGTCGTGTTTCGCTCGGCGCGTAGGACGGCGGCTCGAAGTGGCGCGGGGATGTCCGAGAGCTCGTCCTCGCCGATCGAGAGCAGGGCCCATCGCGCGAGCGAGGCGCGTCGTGCGGAGAGCCGATGCGGCGGGAAGCCTGCCGGGGCCGGCCACACCGACTCCACGGTCGTCTCGAGCACCGCGAGAGCGTCCGCCACGCGCGGCGACAGCTCCCGCGTCACCGCCGTCGAGGCGACCGACGCGTGCGCCTCGTCGGTGTCGCGCTCGAGGAGCGCGCGCAGAGCGTCGCGGAGCGCATCGAGCCCCTCGCCCGTGCGCGCGGAGACGGCGACCACGGGTACGCCGAGGGCGCGGCTGATGGCCTGGGTGTCGATGCGCGTTCCCGTCGCGCGGGCCTCGTCGATCATGTTGAGGCAGAGCAGCGTCGGCAGCCCCGTCTCGAGGATCTGCACCGCGAGGTAGAGATGTCGCTCGAGCGCGCCGGCGTCTGCGACGAAGACCGCCGCGGCCGGCCCGTGCGCAGCGCGCGGTAGAATCTCGTCGATCGCGACCTGCTCTTCGGGCGAGCGCGCCGTCAGCGAGTATGTGCCCGGCACGTCGACGAGCTCGACCGAGAGCGGGCCGAGCGAGAGGCTCGCCGTACGCCGTTCGACCGTGATGCCGGGGTAGTTCCCCGTGCGCGCGCGCGCGCCCGTCAGCGCGTTGAAGAGGGGGGTCTTGCCGGCGTTCGGGTTGCCGGCGACGACGACGCGGAGGGGCGCGCTCACGCTCTCTCCCCCCGCGAGGCCTCAGGCGTGAGGCGGATCGAGTGCGCGTCGTAGTGCCGGATCGAGAGGCTCGCGCCGCGCACCTCGAGCTCGATCGGATCTCCGAGCGGCGCGATGCGCACGACGCGCACAGACGTGCCGCTCAGCATGCCGAGCTCGAGGAGACGCCGTCGCAGCGCGCCCCCGCCGACGATGCGCTCGACCGTCGCCGTCTGGCCCACCCGCAGGTCGGCGACCGTTCGAGCCAGGGTCGGCGTGGTCTCCATCTCGTGCTGATAACGGTTCTCACGTGAGCTGGCAATCACCTTCGCCGCTCGACGTGCGGCCCCGCACGCGCGGCCCGCATCCGCGCGCGCTGGGTCAGCTCGTCCGCTCGAAGCAGCCGTCGGCGATCGCGAGCCGTGCGCGGAGGAGGCGGCTCGCCTCGACGAAGCGACCCGTGACGGCGTCGTGGTAGCCGCTCACTTCGGGCAACTCGGGGTCTCGAGCGCGGTAGAACGCGTTCTGTCGAGCCATGGCCAGCTCGCGCACGTACTTGCCGACCATCGAGGCGAGCGCGACGGGGAGCGAGCGCGCGTCGGCATCGACCTCGAAGCTGATCTCGCCGAGATCCTCGACGTGGTACGCGGCGCGGGATCGCCCTTCCTCGACCACCGTCGTGCGTGTCGCGTCGAGGAGCGCGAAACGCGGTGCGTAGCGACGAATGCCGCCGACCATCCCGCACACGGCGCGCAGCTCACGGCCCGTGGCGGCACGCGCGTCGAGCAAGAGACGCTCGAAGAGCTCGAGGTCGACATCGAGCTTGCTCCCGCGTCGGGCCACCGCCGCGTTGTAGGTGCTCGCGCACAGGATCGCGGAGCGTACGCGCACGACCTGCGTTCGGCCGCGGGCGTCGCCGAGCGCGTCGAGGATGGCGTGTCCCTCGGCAGCCCCACCGCCGAACGCCGGCACCGCGTGCCGGGACCAGCACTGCGGTTGGGTGCTCGTGGGACACGGCGCGCGCAGCGTGTCGAGCGCATCGAGCGACAGCACGCCCAGCACCTCGTCGGCGTGCTCGGGTGCGCGGCCCAGCTCGCGCTCCGCGAGCGCGAGCGCGAGACCCTCGGCGTGCGCCATCGATCCGAAGCCGGAGCTCACCTTGCTGTCGGCGATCCCGAGCTCGGCGCCGAGCCGGGTCGCGCTCGCATCGCGCCGAGCCGTCTCCAGCACGCAGGCGGTCGCGACCAAGGGGCCGAGACGCGGACCGAGGCCGTTCTCGTCGACGCCCACCCAGAGCGGCGGATCGGCGCTCTGGGCGCGAGGCTCCGCGAACATCGAGAGCTGCCGCGCGCCGGCGGCCTTCGCGTCGCGAGGCTTCACAGTCACTCGAGGCCATCGCAGCGCGCGGAGACCGCGAGGCTGCGAACACGGGGGACGACCCCCGGTGTGCTCGAGGAGAGGCGCAGGGAGATCTCGAGCAGCCGCCCCGCGGGAACGGGGCCGGGCCGCGCCTGGAGCGACGCTGTGGGCGCTGTCTCGAAGGCGCCGAACCACGAGGCGCCCGAGAGACCCGCCGAGGTCGCCGCAGAGCGCGCCCGGACCACCACGGAGGTCTCGGGAGGGATGTCGGCGTCGAGGGAGATGGCCGTCCACACCGCTGCCTCGCATCCCTCGATCGTCACCTGGTGGGTACCGACGGCGCCCAAGATGCCGTTGAGGCCGAAGCCGGTGAAATCGGAGTACGTGTAGGGCTGGCGCCCGGTCGGGAAGCTCGAGATCTCTCCGGTCGCGCGGTCGAGCCGGAAAGCACGGTCGGCGCCCTGCGCGATGCCCCAGACCCGCCTGTCGAAGGCGATCCCGACGCCGACGAGGTCGTTCGCGCCGGGCAGATCGTGCTGGCTCACGAGGGACAGGTCCGCGAGCGACAGCTCGAAGAGGGCTCCCTCGCCGGTTGCTTCGGCCGGGCCCGCGACCCACACGGCGTCGTTGCTCGCCGCGACCCCGCGCATGAAGCCCGCAGGCAGGTCCGAGCTCCGCGTCCACCTCGCGCCGCGTGGATCGTACGCGAGCGCGCCGCTCCATTCGAAGTCGTTGGCCGCAAGCACGATCCTGCCGAGCCCATCCACCGCGATGCCGTAGGTCCGCGTCCCGTCACCGGGTATCGACGCTCGCTCGACCGCGAACGTCCCAGGATCGACGGCAACGAGCTCGTCGCCGGTTCCGGCGGGCCCGGCGGGCCCGGGCGTGAACCACAGGCGACCATCCGCCGCGGCCACGGCCCCATAGGGCGACAGGCCGAGCGGCACCGAGGCGAGCTCGTGCCCGTCCGAGGGCGACAAGGCGACGCTTCGTTGCTCGTTGAAGAGGCCGACCCAGACCGTGCCTGGCTCGCCGTCCGGCCCCGCGAGCCCGATCGCGAGGGCGCGCGCGATCGCGTCTCGGGCGCCGACGGGGACGGTCCAGAGCACACACTCGTCGTCGGCGAAGAATTCTCCGGACGTCGGGTCGGTCGAGATCACTCCGTCACCGTCGAGGTCGGCGCTGGTCTGGATCACTCCATCGAGGTCGCGATCGACACAGCGCTCGAGGTCCCCTGCGATCTTCGAGACCGACGCCTGCCCTCCGAAGGCTCGGTTCGCGACGTAGGCATCGAGGCGCTGATCGAGCGCAGTGCGGGACGGGGCGTTTGCCTCGTCCAGAGCGAGGAGCCCACTCGACTCGGTGGCCGAGGGGTAGCGAGCCGTCTCGCGTCCCGTCCTCGCATCGAGGCGCGAGACCGTGCCCTCGCCCGTGTTCGCGACCCAGAGGGCGGGCTGCACGATGTCCATCCGCGCGGGCTCGAGGACGAGCGCGCCGTCCTCGGTGACGAGCACCCCGCGCGAGGTCGGCCCGAGCTGCCAGCCCTCGGGCCCCGGAGCCTCGAATTCATCGCACGCTGCGCCCTCGTCGAAGGACCCATCACAGTCCTGGTCGATGCCGTCGCAAAGCTCGGACGAGCTGACGTCGTCGACGATGCCGTTGCAGTCGTCGTCCTCCCCGTTGCACACCTCGGTCGAGCCGACGTCGTCGTCGACGATGCCGTTGCAGTCGTCGTCCTCTCCGTTGCACACCTCGACCTGCAGTACATCGTCGACGATGCCGTTGCAGTTGTCGTCGAGGCCATTGCACACCTCGCGGGCGCGAGCGCACGCATCGCCGTACCGGTCTCGGCCCACGGGCTCGGGCGGCAGAGGGGCAGATTCGCAAGCGACCAGCAGAAGGGTGAGCGCAGCGCGCACGAGGGAATCGCGCACGAGCGCATTGCACGGCGAGCCGTGCGTGCCGCACCCGATTCGATTCATGGGCGCGCCACCCATGCTCACTCGCCGTACGGCACCCAGATGTTCTTCACCTGGGTTGCCTCGCGGAGGAACTCGCGCCCCTCGCCCTCTCGCCCGTCGAACCAGTTCCGCTCACGTCCGTGGGTGGCGAACGTGCGCTTCATGTTGCCAGCCGAGAGCCTCTCGAGCTGCGCGGTCAGCCCGTCGGGACCATGGTACCAGAGGCTGTCGATGCCATCGTGGCCCGCGAGCACGGGCGCGAGCTCTGCCCGCGTGCCGGTGACGATGTTCACGATTCCGCCGGGCAGATCGCTCGTGTCGAGCACCTGGTAGAGATCCGTCGCGGCGAGCGGCCACCGCTCGCTCGGCACGACGACGACCGTGTTGCCCATCGCGATCGCGGGCGCGACGAGAGAGACGAGCTGGAGCAGCGGCGCGGCATCGCCCGTGACGATGCCGATGGTGCCGATCGGCTCGTTCATCGCGATCGTCACGGTTCGGTGCGGCGTCGCGTGCACGAGGCCGTCGTACTTGTCGGCCCACGCGGCGTACGTGAAGAGGCGCTCGATCGCGAGCTCGACCTCGAGCTGGCTTCGTGAGCGGTGCCCCGTCATCTTCGCGATGCGCGCCGCGAGCTCCCCCTGCCGGGCCGAGAGGTTTTCCGCGAGGTAGTAGAGGACCTGTGCGCGCAGATGCGCGGTCTGGCGCGCCCAGCCGCTCGCCGCGTGCGCAGCCTCGACCGCGTTGCGGATGTCTTTGCGGTTGCCGAGCCCCACCTGGCCGAGGAGGGTGCCATCCGCAGCGTGCACCGGCATCGAGTAGCCGCCGTCGGGCCGCGCCTGCTTCCCCCCGATGTAGAGCTTCGCGGTGCGGTCGATCGCCGGCAACCCGAGGCCCGTGCCCCCGAAGCCCGACGGGTGCTCCTCCGCGGCGATCCCGGGCGCGCTCGCCACGATGGGCTCCTCCAGCGTGCCATGCGCCTCCGCCATCCACCGCGGGCGCACGTATTCGAACAGGCCTTCTCGGCCGCCTTCACGGCCATATCCGCTCTCGCGGTAGCCGCCGAAGCCGGCCGCGGCGTCGAAGACGTTGGTGCAGTTCACCCACACCGTGCCGGCCTTGATCTTCGGCGCGATGTCGAGCGCGAGGTTGATGCTCTCGGTCCACACGCTCGAGGCGAGCCCGAAGGCCGTGTTGTTCGCGAGCGCGACCGACTCTTCCGGAGTTCGGAAGGTCATGAAGACCACGACGGGCCCGAAGATCTCGACCTGAGCGACCGTGCTGGCGGGCTGGACCTCGCTGAGGATGGTCGGCGGGTAGAACCAGCCCGAGGTCGGGCAAGACCACGACGGCTGCCAGCGCTTGGCGCCCTCTCGCTCGCCCTGCGACACCAGGCCCGCGATGCGGTTCATCTGCACGTCGTCGACGATGGAGCCGACGTCGATCGCCTTGTCGAGAGGGTCGCCGATGCGGAGCGTCTCCATGCGCGCCCGTAGCTTCACGAGCAACCGCTCGGCGATGCTCTCCTGCGCGAGTATGCGCGAGCCCGCGCAGCAGACCTGACCCTGGTTGAACCAGATCGCGTCGACGACGCCTTCGACGACGCTGTCCAGGTCAGCGTCCTCGAACACGACGAACGGCGACTTGCCGCCCAGCTCGAGCGAGAGCTTCTTGCCGCTGCCGGCCGTCGCCTCGCGGATGATCCGACCGACTTCCGTCGAGCCCGTGAAGGCGATCTTCGCGATGCCGGGGTGCTTGGTGATCGCAGCGCCGGTGCGGCCATCGCCGGTGACGAGGTTCACCACGCCGGGCGGCAGGGCGACCTCCTGGCTGATCTCCGCGAAGAAGAGCGCGGTGAGCGGCGTGAGCTCCGCGGGCTTGAGCACGACCGCGTTGCCCATCGCGAGCGCGGGCGCGATCTTCCACGCCAGCATCAGCATGGGGAAGTTCCATGGAATGATCTGCCCGATGACGCCGAGCGGGACGTGGTCGGGCAGCTCCTTCTCCATGAGCTGGGCCCAGCCCGCGTGGTGGTAGAAGTGTCGCGCGGCCAACGGGACGTCGATGTCCCGCGACTCGCGGATCGGCTTTCCGTTGTCGAGCGATTCGAGCACCGCGAAGAGCCGCGAGTGCTTCTGAATGGCGCGCGCGATGGCGTAGAGGAAGCGCGCCCGGCCGTGCGCTCCCAGCGACTGCCAGCCGGGCAGCGCGCGCGTCGCGGCCTTCACCGCGGCGTCCACGTCGGCCTCGGTTCCCTGCGTGATGTCGGCGAGCTTCTGCTTGCGACCGGGGTTGATCGTCGGGAAGTGCTCGGTGCCTGGCACCCACTTGCCGTCGATCCACTGGCCGAAGCGTCTCTGGTGGCGGTCGAGCCACTCGTTGGCGGCAGCGTCGCTCTCGGGGGCGGGGCCGTACTCCATGGTGTCGAAGATCCGGTTGATCAGGTCCTGCTTGACCGTGCTCTTGGAGGAACCGTCCATGTTCGTCTCTCTCGACGTCACGCCATCGGGTGACGGTGGAAGGCCGCGTATCGGCCCGTGACGTGGAATTCGAGCTGGCGCTCGATGTCGGCGACGAGCGCGCTCGCGCCGAAGCGGAAGAGGTCGGGCTCGAGCCACTCGCGCCCGAGCTCGTCCTTCATCAGGCACATGTACTCGAGCGCCTGCTTGGCAGTTCGGATGCCACCTGCGGGCTTGTAGCCGACCTTGTAGCCGGTGCGCGCAGCGTACTCGCGGATCGCGCGGACCATCACGAGCGTGAAGGGCAGCGTGGCGTTGACGCTCTCCTTGCCGGTGGAGGTCTTGATGAAGTCCGAGCCGGCCATCATGCAGACCCAGCTCGCCTTGGCGACGTTGCGCAGCGTGCCGAGCTCGCCCGTCGCGAGGATCGCCTTCATGTGCGCGTCGCCGCAGGCCTCGCGCATCGCCCGGACCTCGTCGTAGAGCGACTGCCAGTCGTTCGTGAGGACGTGGGCGCGGTGAATCACGATGTCGATCTCGCGCGCGCCGTCCGCCACCGAACGTCGGATCTCCTCGAGGCGCGTGTCGAGC
Organism: Deltaproteobacteria bacterium; assembly: GCA_046342295.1. Taxonomy (GTDB): domain Bacteria; phylum Myxococcota_A; class Polyangia; order Polyangiales; family Sandaracinaceae; genus JAFLCL01. The sequence continues at coordinate 8,134 of JBKDQC010000578.1, forward strand.
GGCACGAGGCCGGCGGGGAAGCCGGTCGAGACCGCGGCCACGGGGATCTTCGTGCCCGCGAGCTCGTGGACCGCCGTCTTCACCAGGTCGTGGTAGACGCAGACAGCACCCGTCGTGAGGCTCCTGTGCTGGACACCCAGCGCCTCGAGGAGGTCGTCGCGGACCGGACGGCGCGCCTTGGCGCAGAGCCGCTTCACGTTGCCCGGGGTGTCGTCGCCGGCGAGCGTCGTCAGGTCGATGAGCGTCATCGCCTTGAGCAGCCACGCGAGCTGCCACTCCTTCTTGACCGTGCGGCGCGTACCGATCGTCGCGGCGCGCCGCTCGACGGCGCTCTTGTTCACGTGGATGTCCTCGACCCAGCCGAGGTTCAGAGAGGTTCCGGGGTTGCGCTCGTGCGACATGCGGGGACGGATCTTCGCACGGACGCTGGTCGGGACCCAAGAGGATCCCCGCGTGTCGGACAGCGGCCCCGGGGAGCCGCGTGATAGACGTCGCGCACCATGCCGGAGCTCGACGCGCCCACGCTGATCTCGGCATTCTTCACGTTGGCCGAGATCGTGTCGGTCGCGTTCATTCCGCTCGTCCTCCTGCGCCGGAAGGAGCCGAGCTCGACCTTCGCGTGGATCTTCGTGCTCCTCGCGTTCCCTGCGCTCGGCATCGTCCTCTTCTGGTATCTCGGCCGCGACCGTGTGCGGCGACCCGTGCGCGCGCGGCTCGCCGTGAGCTCCGCCATGCGCCAGCGCCTCGAGGACCGCATCACCGGCTCGGTCACGATGCCGGCGGACGTCCGGACCTCCCTCCTCGAGGCGCAGCCCGAGGAGCTGCGCGGGGTCATGCGCCTGGCGACCAAGATGGGTCGCGCGGACCTGGTGCAGGGCAACCGCGTGGAGCTCCTCGTCGGCGCGTTGCCTACCTACGACGCGCTCGTCGCTGCGATCGACGCCGCCGCGCTGCACGTGCACCTCGAATTCTATGCGTTCCGACGCGGCGAGGCCGCGGACCGCGTCATCCAGGCGCTCGAGCGCGCCGCCGACCGCGGCGTCAAGGTGCGGTTGCTCTACGACGCCTTCGGCTCGCTCGGGGTCGGCCGTGCGCTCCGCGGCCTTCGCAAGCACGGCGGCAAGGCCTCGCCGTTCTTTCCGCTCGACCCCATCCGTCGCGCGGCCACCATCAACCTCCGCAACCACCGCAAGCTCGTCGTGATCGACGGTGCGCTCGGCTACTGCGGCGGGATCAACGTCGGCGACGAGTTCGTTCGCTGGCGCGACGTGATGCTGCGCATCGAGGGCCCCGCCGTCTCGCAGCTGCAGGCCGTCTTCGTGGAAGACTGGTTCTTCGCCACGCGCGAAAGCCTCGACGAGGATGCCTGCTTTCCGGTGCTCGAGCCCGAGGGCGACTCGATTCTCCAGTGCGTGCAGTCCGGCCCCGATCAGACCGTCGAGTCGATCCACCGCGTCTACTTCGCGGCGATCGCCGCGGCGCGCGAGCGCGTGTGGATCTCGACGCCCTACTTCGTCCCCGATCGGGCCGTCCTCCTCGCGCTCCAGACCGCGGCGCTCCGCGGTGTCGACGTGCGCGTCGTGGTGCCGGCGCACTCGAACTACCCGATCGCCAAGTGGGCCGGTGAGAGCTTCTACGACGAGCTGCTCGGCGCGGGCGTTCGGATCTTCGAGTACGGCCCCGAGATGCTCCACACCAAGGCGCTCGTGGTCGACGGTCGCTTCGCGACGGTGGGTAGCGCGAACTTCGACGTGCGGAGCTTCCGACTGAACTTCGAGCTCGTCGTCGTCGTGTACGACGAGGACATCGTCTTCGAGCTCACGGAGCTCCACGCCAGCGACCAGCGCTCGAGCCGCGAGCTCTCGCATGGATCCTGGGAAGCCCGCGGCTGGATCCCGCGCATCCGGGAAGGCCTCGGCCGCCTCGTCTCGCCCATGCTCTGAGCTGAGCCGCTCCCCTTCGGGCCTCAGCCGTGGATGTTGCGCATGTGGTCCGCGAGATCGCGGAGCTTCGCGTCGAGAAAGCTCCGCAGCGTGCCCTCGACGCCGTGCTCATCGAGGGCCCTCGACATCGCGCGCAGCCATGCGTCCCGCATCTCCATGTCGA
>JBKDQC010000579.1:0-11131 GCA_046342295.1 Deltaproteobacteria bacterium
AGTGCGCCGTCTGCGTCGTGAGGACGAAGAGGTGCGAGAGGCCCATGGCCCGCGCACGCTCGGCGATGTACTCCACGATCGCTTCGCCGCGGCCGGACTCGCGGTAGGTGGGATCGACCGCGAGGCAGTAGAGCTCGCCGACCCTCGCGCGCCCGCTGCGGTCGTCCTCGAAGACCTCGAGGCCCGCGCAGCCGATGACCATACCGTCGCGCTCGACGACCACGAAGCGCTCGACCTCGTGCTCGAGCGTCTCTTTGCTGCGGCGTACGAGGACGCCGGCTTCCTCGAGCGGCTGGAGGATGCGCAGGAGGCCCGCGATGTCGTCGAGCTTGGCGGGGCGCAGGCCCTCGTATTGCTCGGCCGTGACGAGCGTGCCGCGGCCCTCGCGCGTGAAGAGCTCTTGAAGTACCGCGCCGTCGGCGCGTCGCTCCACGAGGTGGACGCGCCGCACACCGTCGCGGCAGGCGCGCGCGGCGGCGAGGAGGTGCTTGGCGGTGTCGGGGTGCAGATGTTTTCCGCCCTTCGCGAGCGCCTCGGCCTCCGCGGGCTTGAGCTGCTGCACGAGCCGCCCGCGCCGATCGACCGCGCCTCGACCCTCGACGAGCGAGATGAGCTTGTCGGCCTTGAGCGCGGCGGCGGCGGCGGCCGCAACCTCGTGCGACGAGAGGTTGAACGCCTCGCCCGTGGGGGAGTACCCGAGCGGCGAGAGCAGCACGATCGCGCCGGAGTCGAGGCGCTGCTGGACGCCCTCGGTGTCGATGCGCCGCACGCCGCCCGTGAACTGGAAGTCGATGCCGTCGCGCACCCCCCAGGGCCGCGCGATCACGAAGTTGCCCGAGGCGACGCGCAGCCGCGCGTGCTCCATGGGTGAGCTCGGCAGGCCCATCGAGAAGAGGCCCTCGATGCGCCCCCGGATCGAGCCGACCGCGTCTCCGACGCAGCTCATCGTGGCCCGATCGGTGATGCGCAGGCCCTGGTGAAAGCGCGGCCCGATCTTGCGCTCGCGCATGCGGCGCTCGATCTGAGGCTTGCTGCCGTGCACCAACACGAGGCGCACCCCGAGCGAGTGCATGAGCGCCAGGTCGGTGACGAGCTTCGGGAAGTCCGCGTCGATGACCGCCTCGCCGCCGAACATCACGACGAAGGTGCGCCCGCGGTGCGCGTGGATGTAGGGCGCGGACGCGCGAAAGAACTCCACGAAGGGGCTCGGCGGCGCCGGCGCCCGTGGTCGTGCGGGGCTCCTGGCCTCCGACCTCACGGGACCTTCGGAGAGAGACAGCGCGGTGTCGTCGTTCATGGCGGCGCGCGACTCTCCCACGGATGCGCTCGCTTGGGCGATGTCCGTCGAGGCTCAGCGCGCCGAGACGCAGAAGCGTCCGACGAGCTGGGCGACGGGCGAGCGCGCCCAGTCGCATCGGCGCTCCCATCACGACGTCCTCGCGGACTGTCGCGCCCTCGCGGGAGCTCACCTCGACGAACTCGAGCGCTCCGCGGTCGGAAGGCGCGTAGCGGCGCGCCCCGACGCAGCGGTCGGCCTCGCGCTCGCGACCTGGTGCCCGCCCCGGCGCGCGTTCATGGCGCGAGCGACTCCACCGCCGGCACCGCACTGAAGATCGGCGCATCGGCCCCGCCGATGATCCAGACGCGACCCGCGGCCGCGGCCATCGCGTGGCCGTGGCGCGGGGTCGGCACGCGCTCGATCTCCGTCCACGTCCCCGCGGGCAGCGCGAGCGCCTCGGCCTCGTCAAGTGCGCGATCGGGCTGCTCACCCCCGACCGCATATGCCACTCCGTCGAGCACGGCCGCCGCGAAGCCGCCGCGCGGGAGGACGAGGCTCGGCCCCGAGCGCCACGCGTCGGTGGCCGGGTCGTAGATCTCGACGACGTCGAGGTTGCTCGAGAGGCTGAGCCGGCGCCCACCGACGGCCCAGAGCTCGCCATCGTGCACGAAGCCCGCGAGGTGCTCGCGCGGCGTGGGGATCGACGCGCCGGTCGACCACGCGTCGCTCACCGGATCGTAGGTGAGCGTGGTGCGCGCGAGCCCACCGCGGCCCTGGCCACCGACGACGTGGATGCGACCGCCCACGACCCCTGCGATCGCCGCCGCGCGCTCCTCGGGCAGCCGCGCGATGGGCGACCACGCGTCGGCCCCGCGGCGCAGCACGTACGCGTCGTCGACGTGCGTGAAGCGCGAGGTTTCCATGCCGCCGAGCACGTAGAGGTCGCCGCCCACCTCGGCGAGCGCGACGTGATGCCGCGGGCGCGGCAGGGACGGGCCGAGCGACCACGCGCCCGTCGTCGGATCCAGGACGCGCACGGTGCCCACGTCGCCGCCCGGCTCGAAGCCACCGACCACCCAGATGCGTTCGTCGAGCGTGATCGCGCTGATCTCCTGGAGCGGGACCGGCAGCGGAGGCTCGCTGCGCCAGCGCGAGATGGGCGCACTCGCGTCGGGGGAAGGCTCGCTCGCATCGGGCGCGTCCAGCGCGACGTCGAGGCCCGACGCGTGGGCTCTCCCCGCGTCGGCCCCTGCCTCGCCCGCGTCGTGCACCGCCACGGGCGTGCACGCGCTCCACGTCGCGAGGGAGAGCAGCGAGACCACGCCGCGCGTGGGGCTCACGCGTCCTCCTGCACGAAGCGCTCGGGCGCGCTCCTGGCGGTACGCAGATCGAGCGCCCGCTGCGAGGCGTCCATGCGCATCGACGCAAGGCCCGCGGCGCGGAGCGTCTCGCGCGCCGCGGCCATCACCGCGCGGAGGGCCTTGCCCAGCTCGTCGAGGTTCACCTCGTCCGCGCGAAGCGAGGCCGCCGCGCGCTCGCGCGCATCACGGAGCGCGGTCGGCGCCTGGCCATCGGTGCGGCTCACGAAACACGGCATGATGCGAGCGTGACGCGAACTGCGCGACAGCGCCGCTCCGCATCCCCCACCGCGAGGGGATCGCGCGCCAGGACCGCCACTGGAAGGGGAAGAGGCGCGCCGCCGTCTCGTCCATCGGCGTCGGCATGTCCGAGTGACGCGCGCTGCGGGCGGCGACGACGAGCGCCTCGCGGCCGTCGCGGGCGCAGGGCGCGGCGCCGGCATCGGCCGCGGCGCCGGCATCGACCGCGGCATCGCACGTCCGGTACGGATGCGCTCACTTGGGCGATGTCCGTCGAGGCTCAGCGCGCCGAGACGCAGAAGCGACCGACGAGCTGGGCAATCAGCTCGACGGCGCGCGGGATCGTCGCGAGCTCGATGCGCTCGTTGGGCTGGTGTGCGACGGCGATGTCGCCCGGTCCGAGCACGATCGAGCGAAGGCCCGCGGCGTTGAAGAAGGGCGCCTCGGTCCCGAACGAGACGGCGCCGGCCGAGAAGCCCGTGAGCGCCTCGGCGGCGCGCACGATGTCGGCGTTCGCCTCCGTCTCGAAGGGCGGCACCGGCTCGTGCAGCGGGCCCGCGCTCATCGCGAGCTCGAGCCCCTCGATCGCCGCGAGCACGCGCCTGTGGAGCTCGCCGCGCACGGCTTCGACGTCCATTCCGGGAAGGACGCGGATGTCATGCTGCAGCTCGCAATGGGCGCAGATGCGGTTCGGGTTGTCTCCGCCCCGGATGTTTCCGAGGTTCATCGTCGTCGTGGGCGGCACGAGATCGTCACGCCGGTGGGTACGATCGAGCTCCTCGCGGTAGGCGACGAGCGCGTTCATCGCGCGGCGCATGCCCTCGAGGGCGTTTCGGCCGAGCGAGGGATCGCTCGAGTGACCCGAGCGTCCCGAGAGCGCGATCGACTCCATCGAGACGCCCTTGTGCATACGAATCGGGCGCAGGTTCGTGGGCTCGCCGATGACGGCGTGGCGGGCCTTGGGCATCCCGCGCTCGACGAGCGCGCGCACGCCGCTCATGCCGCACTCCTCGTCGGCGGTCGCCAGGATGATCAGCGGCTCCTTCAGCCCGGCCGCATCGAAGCCGCGCGCAGCCTCGATCGCCACGGCGAAGAAGCTCTTCATGTCCGAGCTCCCGAGCCCATGGAGGAAGCCGTCGCGCTCGGTCGCGCGGAAAGGGTCGCTCTGCCACTTGCCCTCGTCGAAGGGCACCGTGTCGGTGTGACCCGAGAGCACGAGCCCGCCTGGGCCTCGGCCTTTGGTCGCGAGGAGGTTGGCTTTCTTCCCGTCCTCGGTGACCGGGAGCACCTCGACCGAGAAGCCCTCGTCCTCGAGCCAGCCGGCGAGGAGATCGACGACGGGCCGGTTCGGCATGTCGAGCTCGGGCACCACTGCGCTCACGGATGGGGTCGCGATGAGGCGCTCGATGCGCTCGCGGATCTGCATGGCTGGCAAGCGTAGTCGAAATTGCGCCGCGCACCGGCCGGCCACGTTTGGATGCGCGGGGCGTGGCTCGCGCAGCCCGAGGCTTGCGCGAGCGACAAGAGTACCCGTGCGGAGACGACCGCACGGAGACAGCCGTACGGGCACAACCCGCCCGTCTCCCCGCCGTCTCTGCGCGAACTCTCAGGGCCGAGGTCGGTCGCGACCGACCGGCGGCGGCGCTTCGGGTCGCACTTCGCCGCGCGCGAGCGGCCGGCGCGCTTCGAAGAACCAGCCTGCGGCAGCGCCCTGGGCCTCGCGCCGCGCCGCGCACATCGTGATCGCCTCGAGGCTGCCCGCGAGGTTGCGCGGGCCGCCCGGCCAGTCGGCGATCACGGGCGAGAAGAGCGAGGAGACCTGTGCGCGCTCCTCGAGCGAGCAGAGTCCGCCGAAGGTCCACGGCACCGCGCCCAGGCGCGTGGTCGCGAAGCGTTCGCGCAGCGAAGGAAGATGCGCCGCGACCCACGCGAGCGCGCGCCGTCGGCCCTCGGGTGTTTCGGCCTGCATGCCCATCGGCGGTCCGAGCTCGTTCACGCGCCGGCGTGGGTCGAGCGTCAGCGCGAGCGCGCGCTCTGCGAGCGAGGGCTCCTCCACGCTCGAGAGCGCGGCGAGCAGGCGCTGGCGCACGGTCCCGTCGTCGTTCGCGACCAGCAGGGCGAGCGCGTGGTCGAAGGTCGCCACCTGTTCGGGGCTCGGGCCGTCGGCGACGCAGGTCTCCCCGCGCGGGCAGGGCGGACTGTGCGGGTCGTTGATCGCCGCGATGGCCACGACCGAGAGAAGCTCGGGCTCGACGGCCTCGGGGTGGAGCTGACCATCGCTCGGGGCGCGGCCGGTCCCTCGACCGAGGTACGCATGCCCGAGCTCCGAGGCGCGCGTGAGCGCCGCGCGGTCGCGTGCGATGCGCGTCATGAAGGATGCGAGATCGCGGCGGAGCAGGCGTTCGTCGCCGTGCTCATTCCTGCGTGCGGTCCAACCGAGGCGTGCGAAGCGCGGCGCATACAGCGAGCCTGCCCAGGCCCGCGCCTCGCTGCGGTAGCGGGCGTCGGCGAGGTCGTCGACCACGTGGGAGACCAGGCCCATCGGCTCGAGCGCGACGAGGCGCTCGGCGTCGCCCGCGAAGCGAGGCAGGAGTGTCATCACGTCGCGCACGTCCGCGGTCCCTGCGCTGACCATCGAGCGCACGTTGTTCGCCAGCGCGAGGCGCTCGCGCGCGTTGAGCTGTGCGTAGCCGCGCGTGACGAGCGCGTCGAGATCGTCGCCGGGCAGCGCGAAGCGGTAGTAGCCCGACGCGTTCGCGTTCGGGTGCACCCATTCGGGGCAGCTCCCCGCCGGCAGCTCGAGCCGTGCGCTCGTCTGATTGAGCAGCGTGCAGACTTCACCCGTCGTGCGGCCGCGGCCGTACCGAACGCACACCGGGACCTGCCAGCGCGGCGCCGGCGTCGGCGCCTCTCCCTCGGCTGGCGGTGGGCTCGGCTCCGCCGAGAACCCGAGCGGCGTGAAGCGCTCCTGCGACAGCAGGACCACGTTGCCGCCCTCGCCGCAGGCGAGGTCTGCATGCACGAGGGGGACGCCGGGTTGCTCGAGGAACGTGCGAAAGGGCGTCGTCACGTCGCGGCCGGCCTCGCGGCTCAGCGCGACCAGCAGGTCCTCGCCCGTGGCGGTTCCGAACCGGTGCTCCTCGAGGTAGCGATGGATGCCTCGCCGGAACACCTCCGGGCCGACGAAGCGCTCGAACATCGCGATGACCGCGGCGCCCTTCTGGTAGGTGATCGCGTCAAAGGCGTTCCGTATGTCGTGGTCGCTGTCGATGGGCTGTCGGATCCGACGCGCGGAGCCGAGGGAGTCGGAGCCCATGGCGAACTGTGTCGAGGCCACCTCCGACATCGCCGCGTTGTGCTCGGGGGCGACGTCGACCACCGTGCGCGACGCCATGTAGGTGGCGAAGGCCTCGTTGAGCCAGATGTCGTCCCACCACGGCATGGTCACGAGATCGCCGAACCAGTGGTGCGCGAGCTCGTGGGCCATGATCGACGTGAAGGCGCGCACGTGATCTTCGCCGGGCTGCGCGGGCAGGAGGAGGAAGGTCTCGCGGAACGTGATGAGCCCAGCGTTCTCCATCGCTCCGGAGGCGAAGTCGGGCACCGCGACGATGTCGAGCTTGTCGTACGGATACGCGACGCCCGTCCAGCGCTCGAGCGACGCGACGATCGGCGCCGTGTGCTCCATCGCGTAGCGCATCTCGAGCCCGCGCCCGCGCGCGCAGATCCCACGGAACGGCAGGGGCGTCGCGCGAACCTCGTTGGCTGGGATCGCGGTGCCCTCGACGATGTCGAGCGGGCCGACCGCCACCGCCACGAGGTAGGTCGGCAGCGGCTCGGTCGGAGCGAAGCGCAACCGGCGAAGACCCCCCTCGACCACGTTCTCGATCTCGCGCGTGTTCGCGACGCCGCGCTCCGACTCCGGCACGCGCAGCGTGATGTCGAAGGGTGTCTTGAAGCGCGGCTCGTCGAATCCCGGGAACGCATAGCGTGCGCTCGTGGCCTCGAACTGCGTGAAGGCGTAGTGATCCTGGCCCACGTCGACGCGGTAGAGGCCCTTGAGCTGGCGGTCGAAGCGCGTCTCGTAGCGTAGGTGGATCGTCACGTCCCCGGGCCCGACCGGCGCGTCGGTGACGAGGCGGTTCACGCCTTCGCGGTCGCTCGGCTCCCAGCGCGCATCGAGCGCGGAGCCGGGGCGGGCGCGGAGCGGGCCCCCCGCGAGGTCGCCCTCGAAGCCCGTCGCGATCCAGGCCTCGCTCACGGTCATGCCGGAGCCGTGCATCCAGATGCGCTGCGTCGGCCGGTCGAGACGCACGCGGACATCGACGGTCCCGCGGAAGGTCTCCTGGCTCGGGACGACCTCGAGATCGAGCGCGTAGCGCGTCGGGGTCACGCCCTCGGGCAGCGGGCCCGTCGGTGTCGGATCGACCGGAGCTGCCTCCTCGGTCGCGGTCACCTCGACACCGGAGGTGCCCTCGTTCGCTTCGGCAGAGGCACCGTCGACGTTCCCGCTGCCGCAAGCGGTCGCGAGCAGCGACGCCAGAACCAAGAGTGCGAGGTGTGTGCGCATCATGCGCGCACACATAGCGCGACGGCGTCGGCTCCGTCATCGGGTTCGCGAGACGGCACGGCCCGAAGCGCCCGAGCGGGGCCGTCTGGCCAGGCGGAGAGCGACCCCCGGGCCAAGCCGGCAGACCCAGTTCGCTTCATCTTGCCCGCAAGAGCGCAAGGAAAACTTGGACTTGCGAAACGGAGAGGGACTCCTACCGCTCGCTCGGATCCGAGGCGCGCGGGACGTCTCCGAGGAAGGTGCGGAAGCGCCCGTCGACCCGCACCTCTCCGCCCGCGCTCGTGCACGTCACCGTGAAGCGCCCCTCGACCAGGCCACCGAGCGTGTGCGCGAGGTGCGCGAGCACCACGCGCCCTTCGCGCGCGGTGAGCGGGCCGAGCTCCGGGTGCGTGACCTCGACCTCGGCCGCGAGCGTGCCGACGCGCGCCTCGAGCCGTGCGTCCTCGGCGCCGTCGTCGGGCGGCAGAGGCATCCGGATCGCGACGGACGGATGCCCCGCGTGCGAGACCGCCGAGAGCCCGAGCGGGTCGGCCAGCTCGAGCGTCCGGCGGCCGCTCTCGAGGCGGATGCGCGCGCCGCGGTCGAAGGACACGAGGGCCTCTTCGCCTCCCACGGGCTCCTCGGGCGCGCCCTCTGGCATCCGCACGAAGCTCACCACCAGCTCCGGCTCGATGCGCGTGGCCTCCGGTACCTGCGCCATCGGCTCCACCGCGCCGAGCCGCCGTCGATGCCGCGCGACGAGCTCGCGGCAGAGCTCGGGCGCGATGGAGGCCTCGCACGCGTCGGATTCTCCGAGGAGCTCGCGACACGCCTCGCGCTCGAGGTGCGGGGCGGCGCGGCACAGCTGCGGGTCACGGGACGCGAGCGCGAGGCAGAGCGGGTCGTGCGCGCTTCCTCCGGACGGACAGAGGCCCGGGTCGCGCGCGGCGATGGCCACCCGGCTCTCGCACGCGCGCCGCACGAGGCGCGCCTCGATCTGATGGCACGGCTCGATGCTCCGTTCCTCCTCCGCGACGTGTGCGCGGCAGCTGTCGCGCAGGAGCTCGGAGTAGCCGACGGCTTCGATCGTCTCCTGCACCGAGCCGGGAGTCTCGCGCTGCACCCGCGCCAGACAGGCCTCGATCGATTCGCCGTGAGGCTCGACGGGGACGGCCTCGGGCTCGGCCTGTGCCGCGAACGCCGCGGCCGCGCGTGCGAGCGCCTCCTCGTCCGGCGGCGCGGGCTCGAAGAGCTCTTCGCAGCCACCCGTCGAGAGCAACGTCGCGAGGAGCGTCGCGCGCGGGAGCTGCCTCATGGGACGAACTTGTAGCCGGCGCCCCGCACCGACACGATGTGGGTCGGGCTCTGCGGATCGGGCTCGAGGTGGCGGCGCAGCCGCGACACGAAGTTGTCGACGGTCCGCGCCGTCGAGTAGTTGTGGAGCTTCCACACTTCCTCGAGCAGCTGCTGGCGCGACACGACCTTCCCTGGGTGCTCGACGAAGTAGCGCAAGAGATCGAGCTCGAGCCGAGTGAGCTTCACCGGCTCGCCCCGCACGCTCACCTCGTGCGACTCGAAGTCCACCCGGACCTCACCGATCGTCACGATCGCGCGGGGTCCGCCGTTCTTCTCCTCGCGCCGATCCCACCGGCGCCGCCGGAGGATCGAGCGCACGCGCGCGAGCAGCTCGGGCAGCTCGAAGGGCTTGGCGAGGTAGTCGTCCGCGCCCGCTTCGAGGCCACGGACCCGATCCTCGGGGTCGTTGCGCGCCGTGAGCATGAGCACGGGGGTGTAGTTGCCCGCGCTCCGGATGCGTTCGCAGAGGGTGAAACCGTCGATGTCCGGCAGCATCACGTCGAGCACGATCGCGTCGAAACCTCGCGGCGAGAGGAGGGCCTCCGCGGCCTCACGGCCGCTCGCGGCGACGACCGCCTCGAAACCATCGAGCTCGAGGTTCAGACGAAGCCCCGCTGCGAGGTGTTCTTCGTCCTCGACCAGAAGCAGACGCACGGGCCTGGGCTCGTCGGCGGGCATCACGCCCGAGACTACTTCGTTTCCGACGCGGCGTGTCCGCCCGCGGCATACCAGTCGGCCAGCCTCTTCATGCCGAGGTCGATCTTCACCTTCGGCTCGAAGCCGAGCTCCGTCATCGCCTTCTGCGTGTCGAAGTACGTCGCGCGGCCACGTCGCACGACCTCCTCCAACGGCAGCGCACCGCGCCCCAGGCCCGCCCAGAGGCGCTTGAGCCAGTAGGGCCCACCGGGGCGCGGCGCCGGCAGGCCGAGCGTCTGCGAGAGCAATCCGAGGAATTCTCGGACCTCGAGGAATTCCGGATCGCCCACGTAGTAGGCATTTCCAGGGGCGTTCGGCGACACCGCGGCGAGGAGCGCCGCCTCGGCGAGGTGCTCCACGTACGTCGTGGCCACGAGGTTTCGCCCGTCGCCGCAGAGGTCGAGGCCTCCCGACCTCGCTTCGGCCACGAGGCCGAGCAGCCGTCGATCGCGCGGCCCCCAGATCCATCCGGGCCGCAGCGCGGTCACCGCGAGCTCGGCGTCGCTCTGAGAGAGAGCGATCTCCTCGGAGAGCTTCAGCGCGCGCGCGCGCCCCCCGATCGGTGGATGAGAAAGATCCCGCTTCTCGTCCCAGTGCACCCGCGCTTCGTCGGCGAGCACCACGTCTGCGCACGAGATCAGGACCACGCGCGGCACCCCGGCGTGGCGCGCGGCCGAGAGGACGTTCTCGATCCCAGCGACGTGCAGCCACCGGTGACGCTCGGCGGGCTCCCCGACCGGCAGACCCACCGCCACGAAGATCACCGCTGTGTCCGCCGCCGCCGCCGCGATCTGGTTGGGGTCACCGATCTCGCCGCGGTGGACGCGAACCTCGGGAGGCAGGGCCGCGTCCGCGCGGCGGACGAGCGCATGGACTTCGTGCCCCGCGCCGAGGAGCGCGGCGGTGATCGCCGAGCCAGCCGTGCCCGTGGCTCCGAGGACGAGGGCGCGCATGCGCCCAGGCCATACCCCTGTTCGGGCGCGGATGCGAGGGCCCTCAGAGCATGGGTCACTTGGATTGACTCATGCTCTGATCGTTTCTTGCCGGACGGTCTGGTCGCAGACCCTCCCTCTCGCCGAGTAAATCGGCGAGAGCCTCCCTTCCGCCGATTCGAGCCCGCGGCACGCGCATCGACCCATCCGGGCGCCACGTGCGCTCAGCGCTGCGTCCAGCAGCCGCCGCCGCTGCCGCTCCGGTAGCAGTAGTTCGCGGCCTGAACCGGCAGCGTCGCCTCCGCCTGGAGCGGTCGGAAGCGCGCGCCGCCGCCCATCGTCGCGAAGGTCGCGCTGTAGATCGACACCGCGCTGTCGAAGCCGGGGCCGTCGGAGATCTCCCCCATCTCCTCGCTCCACCGGTCGAAGTGTCCCGAGCTGCGCTCCTGCTGCTGGCGCAGCGAGCGCAGCTCGTTCGTGTCGATGCGGCCGTCGCGGCTGTAGATCGCGAGCGACTCCTCCAGGCCCGGCGCACCGCTGCCGGCCATCAGCGAGAGCCCATCCTCGCACAGGATGCGGTTCACGATGGGGACGCCGCACATGTAGAGGAACGTGACACGCGCGGTGACCGAGCCGCTGTTGCCGTTGTCGTCGGGACGCGGCCAACGATCACGGTAGAGGCTCCCGCGCACCTCACGCGGGAAGGTCACGTTCATCATCC
>JBKDQC010000580.1:0-5457 GCA_046342295.1 Deltaproteobacteria bacterium
CGCAGGGGCCGCCGAGGGGGATGCCGCCGTCCACCGTGCCGTGGCAGTCGTCGTCGAGGCCGGGGCCCTCCGCGGGTGTGCCCGTGGTCCCGGTGCAGGCGCCGTAGATGGGGCTCCCCGTGCCGGGGAAAGGCTGCTCCCGGCACGTCTCGGTGCCAGGGGTGCAGACACCGACCGCCGAGCCGCACGCTCGCACGGCGCCGCCTTCGTCGACCGTGCCGTCGCAGTCGTCGTCGGCGCCGTTGCAGACCTCGATGCCGGCGACGCAGCCGCTCGCGCACGCGGGCGTCGTCACGCAGTCGTCGTCGGCGCAGTCGAGGAAGCCGTCGCAGTCGTCGTCGGCGCCGTTGCTGCACGTTGGCGCCGTGTCCTCGGCGCTGCCGGGGCCCGCGGAGACGGAACACTCCACACGCAGACCTCCGGCGCTGCACACGAGGACGCCCGTGCGCTGGCAGGCGCCGACGCCGGCGGAGCAGGCGCCGCCGACCGAGAACGTCTCGTCGATGCCGCCATCGCAGTCGTCGTCGAGCCCGTTGCACGTCGCGACGAGCGCCGAGTCCGCGACGATCTGGCTGACGACGGTCGCGAATTCCTCTTCGCTCCGGGCGTAGTAGCCGTAGCGACGGCCTCCGGTGAGCCCCGAGCAGGCCGTCGCCGAGCAGCCCACCGGGTGCGCCGGAACGCCGCCGAAGAGCCCGGTGCTCTCGATCGCGGCGTCGCAGCCGCAGTCCGTGCCTGCCGTGCCCTCGAATTGCACCGCGTACACGCGGGTCCGGAACGCGCGCTGCTCACCCGTGTCGTAGCAGTCGCCGTCGCCGTTCAGGTCGCGGTTGCGCTCGAAGCGACCTCGCAGCTCGGGGCGCGGGTCGGTGTCGGGGATCGGATCTTCGAGCACCCCGTTGCGGTTCAGGTCGACCTGGAGGCACCCGAGGTTGGCCGCGTTGAGCGGCGCGCCGAAGGCACCCGCGCAGGTCTCGTTGCCGTCCGTCAGCGAGATGATGTTCACGGGGCGACACGAGGCGAAGCGGTCGGGGCCGCCGGTGCCGTCGAAGTCGACGTAGGGGCTCGGTTGTCCCGCGATCGCGTTCGAGAGGTAGTCGTAGACCTCGCGCAGGTTGCCGGCGTTGGGCGTCGAGCCCCGGAGCGCTCCGCTCGGAGAGCTCGGGACCATGCACATCTCGTTGCCGCCGAGCGCGCCGAGCGCAGGCACCGTCGTGCACGAGTCCCAGACGCCGTCGACCCACGAGCGCAGCTCGTAGCGCCGGCGCTCCTCGGCAGGCACCACGATGACCGCTGCGTTCTGGCAACCGTAGAAGCTCGGGTATGGGAGCGAAGGGAACGCCGCGGCCGCCGGCGCAGTCCCGGCGCTCGGGCAGCTTCCGGTCCCGCATCCCGCCACCCCGTTGGGGTAGCGGGGTGAGGCTGCGCGGCAGCCGAAGTTGAACATCCCGAGGCCGAACGTCGCGTCGCCGATGCCGTCCGTCGCGTTGCGGATGACGCAGCCGACGTCGTTGATGCGCGTGCGCGTGTAGCCGCAGCTGTTGGTCCCTGCCCCGGTGGAGGCGTTCATCGACGTGGAGTTGTCGACGGCGAAGAAGAAGAGAGGGCGCACGAGCGTGCTCTGCGCGGCGGCCGAGCGCGGGGCGATCAGTGCCAAATGCATGGGCCCGAGCAACAGGCCCAGGACCGGGCGAGGAGAGTGCCGCATCGTCCGAGGGTCGGCGGAGCCTCGGCTGGAATCAAGGGATGCTCAGCGAGCGGCTACCCGGATCACGCCGTCGTCTCCCAGGCGGATCGCGCCGGACTCCGCGCCGCAGCCCTGGCATGCGGTCCAGAGGAGCTCCTCGCGCGAGGGCGGCGTGCGCGAGATCGCGATCGGAGAGATCTCGTTCTCGAGCACGAACGAGCCCGCGTGCCAGTAGCCCCGCTCGGGTCGCGGGTAGAGCACCGCGATCAGCGTGTCCTCGCCGCTGCGACCCGACACGACCAGCGCCTCCTCGCCCTGCGCAGGGGACCAGCGAAAGGGCCCGTTCGTGAGCTCCCAGCCCTGGAGCGCACCGCGCGTCGCGTTGCCTCGGGCGAGCGCACGGTCGCCGTCGGCGGCGTCGTACGGCTCGAACGCGTCGGCCCACGGAGCGAGCTCCGGAACGGAGCGCAGGGCCGCTCGGAGCTCATCGAGGCCCATGCTCACGTCCGTGAACTGCCGGTGCATCTCGGGGCTCGGGTAGACGAGCGAGGGGGCTGGGCCGTGGCAGCAGTGGAACGCAGCGGGCTGCACGCTCGGCAGCTCCGGCCCGGGGGCCGCAGGCTGCTCGGAGCGCGCGGCGCACCGGTGCAGCTCCAGCGCTTGATCGCTGCGCGCGCCGCGGAGGACGGCGCGTGCCCCGAGCCGCGTCTCGACGTCCGACGCCGTCCACTCGGGCCGCTCCACCCCCATCGCCAGGACACCGAAGCCGCTCGCGCACGCCGCTGGATCGCGCATGCACGCGTCGAGGTCCATCGCGCTGCCCGTGGCGTAGACGGCCGCCTCGGGGCCGCCGCACGCGCGCTCCCACTCGAGCTCGGTGCAGAGCCTTCCATCGCGTTCCGCACAGAGAGACTCGGCCTCCGCGCGCGTCGCGACGAGCAGCGGCGCGAGCGAGGGATCGTTGGGGTAGGGCCGGCGGTCGATCGAGAAG
The DNA here is from genome assembly GCA_046342295.1 of Deltaproteobacteria bacterium. Classification (GTDB taxonomy): domain Bacteria; phylum Myxococcota_A; class Polyangia; order Polyangiales; family Sandaracinaceae; genus JAFLCL01. Next base: position 2,679 of record JBKDQC010000580.1, read on the forward strand.
GCGGGCATCGCGACCGGGACGCGGTCGGCCTCGCGCGAGCTGCGCCGGAACCGTGTTCCGGGGACGCTGCCGACCTCGAACGAGCCCGCCGGGATCTCCGCTCGGGGGCCGTCGAGCCGCGCGCGCGCGGCCCCGACGGCTGGGGCCGACGACGGGGAGGCGCTCGCGGTGTGGCTCGACCTCGACGCGACGGGCGACCGCGCCGTCGGTGACGGCGCGGTCGGCGCCGGGGTTGCAGCCGTCCCGGAGGGAGCCGAGCCCGAGGCGGCGCGCTCGGCGCACGCGAAGAGCGAGAGCGGGACGAGCGCCGGTGAGAGCGCGCGCGCGGAGACACGGAGCATGGCCTCGGGATCGGCAAGGCCGCCTCACCCGGTCAAGAAAACGGGGCCTACTGCGAGCTGTCGTCGGGGTCCCGCCGGAAGCGCCAGAGGTTCTTGTCGACGACCGACCACGCGTCCAGCCCTCCATGCGTGGCGGCGCGGAACTGCCAGAGGGGCTTCCCAGACTCGATCTTGACGCGCGGGAGGCTGTGCCAGCAGCGCGCGAGCTCGCCAGCCCGGATCGCGCCGTGCTGGCTGTGGAAGGCCACCTCGTAGCTCGCCGACGCCACCTCGAGGTCCGTGCGCTCGTGGAAGTGGCCGTGGGTTCCGAACGGATAGGCGAAGCTGGTGATCGGAGCGCCGAGCAGATCCTCGAGGCGCTGCTTCGAGCCTCGGATCTCGGAGCGTGCCTCGTCCGGCCCCAGGCGACCGAGTGCTCGGTGCGTGAGCGCGTGCGAGCCGATCGAGACGCCCGCGGCATGCAAGGCGCGGAGCCCGTCGACCGAGAGAAAGGGCTCTTGCAGCGCGGAGCAGCGTCCGGCCCCGACGAAGCTCGCCGTGACGAACGCCACGGCCGGCACGCGGTGCCTCGTCAGGATGGGCAGCGCGACCTCGAGCATGCTCGCGAAGCCGTCGTCCATGCTGACGAGACAAGCGTCTCCGGGCAGCGCGCGCCTCCCGCGCGCGTACTCGACCACATCCTCGAGCGACACGGCGCGGCCCTCGCGGGCGAGCAGCGAGACCTGTTCCTCGAACGACTCCGGGGTGACGCAGAAGGGATCCCGGGGGACACGACCGAAGCGGTGGTAGGTCAACACCCGCACCCGAGGCGTGTGTGAACGAGCGAGCATGGTCGAGAGCGCGGCAAGCGAGCCGCGCGCGATCTTCTTGGTCCACCAGCGCTTGCGAGAGAGGCTCATCCCTGCAACTCGAACGAAACGGGGGAAGCCTCGGTTCCGAGGGTCTCGAAGGGCGAGCGGTCTCTCACGCGGCGCGAGGATGCCACAGGCCCACCGGGACGCACCCTCCCGGCAGACGTGGAGCCCGGCCCTCGGCGTCCGGCGTCGTCGAGAGGGGCCAAAGCGCGGAGCCCCTCGGCTCACGCCTCGGGGCTCCGTGGTCGGACGGCTCGTAAGCCGAGTTCTGTCCCGGCGCGCGTCGCCGCAGCGCCGGTGGCGATCATTCCTCTAGGGCCTGCGTCACCGCAGGCCTCCAGCGACACACCCGGAGGCCTCGGGCGGGCAGCCCTCGAACGCCTCCCTATTCGGTCTTGCTCCGGATGGGGTTTGCCACGCGGCCGGTGTCACCACCGGCCCGGTGAGCCCTTACCTCACCGTTTCACCCTTGCCGCGGGCGCTCTCGCGAACGGTCGCGGCGGTCTGTTCTCTGTTGCACTGTCCTCGGGGTCGCCCCCACCAGCGGTTGGCTGGCATCCTGCCCTGTGGAGCTCGGACTTTCCTCTCGCGCGACGTGCTCGCGCACGCCTCGCCAGCGACCACCCGAGCCTCTCCGACCCGAGGAGCATGACCGGCGCGCGTGCCGCGTCAACCTCGCCGCGGAGGAGCGCGTCAGGTCGCGCGGCTGCGCCGTTCGCGGAACCACGCGACCGTCGCCGCCAGACCCTCGTCGAGGCCCGTTGGCGCCGCGCCCGTCGCTTCGAACGTGGGCTCGAGCACGGAGCGCTCGACGTCGCCCTCGCGCCGCGGGCCGACGCCGATCGCGGGCGTCACCCCCACCGCGGCCGCGATACGCTCGGCGAGCGCGCGCGTCGTGGTCTCGACCCCCGTCGCGCAGTGGACGACCGGCAACGTGAGCTGGCTCGTGAGCGCCCGGACGTTGGCCTTCACGACGTCGCCGACGAAGACGTAGTCGCGCACGCAGCCTTCGTCGCCCTCGAGCCTCCGAGCGTTGACGCGGATCGGCTCACCGGCGAGCAAGCGCTGGGAGAAGATGGCGACGACGCCGGCTTCGCCGTGGGGATCCTGGCGAGGGCCGTACACGTTGGCGTACCGAAGTACGGTCGTCTTCAGCGGGAAGTCGTGCGCGTACCGCCGCAGGTACGCTTCACCCGCGAGCTTGCTGCATGCGTAGGGCGAGAGCGGGCGCTGCGGCGTCTCGAGCGTGGCCTTGGCAGGGGCGGCGACTTCGCCGTAGATCGCGCCCCCCGTCGAGGCGAACACCAAGTGCGCCACGCCCGTCCGCACGGCGGCCTCGAGCAGGTGGAGCGTCCCGAGAACGTTGACCTGCGCGTCACGGACGGGCTCGCGCGTGCTCACCGAGACGCTCGTCTGGGCGGCCTGGTGGCTGACCGCGTCGAAGCGGGTCTCGGAGAACAGGCGGTCGACCGCGCCGGCATCGCGGATGTCCAGCTCCACGAAGCGCGCGGTCCTCGGCACGTTCTCCCGGCGGCCCGACGAGAGGTCGTCGATCACGACCACGTCGGGGCCGAGGGAGAGGAA
>JBKDQC010000581.1:0-12442 GCA_046342295.1 Deltaproteobacteria bacterium
CCCGCGCGCCGGGCGGGGGGGCGCGCGCCGCAGCGATCTCGAGCCCGAGGGAGTGCCCGCCGTCGCCCGCGCCCGAACGGGCGCGCGGCGCGAGCTCCGAGAGCCGCCAGGTGCGGCCGTACTCCCACATGCCCGAGAGCACGGTGACACCCGTGGTACCGGTCATCGAGCCCATGGGGGTCGGCTCCGCGCTCAGGGCGTCGAAGCTCGTCGCTTCGAGGTGCTCGGCGGCTGCGTGGGTACAGCTCTCGAGACCTGCATTCTGGGCGCTGCAGAGATAGACGGGCCCGAGCGCGACGCGCGCCTCCCGCACGGTCACCTCCCACGGCCCCACGGTGATCGTCTCGGGCGCCGTGCCCGCGGCTGAGATGGGAAACGTGGTCCGCGACTGGCCGGTGTCGCCGCAGCCTGCGAGCAGCGTCAGCGCGGCGGCGAGGCCGACACGCCACGACGCGACGAAGGGTCGAGACCTGTGGAAGAGGCCCGTCATGGGATCGCCACCGCGAGCTGCACCATCACGGTGAGAGGTTGTCCAGCCGCGAAGTGGCGCGAGGGAAGGCGCGAAGTCACGCCGCCGGGCTGGTTCGTGAACGTCGGATCCTGCCAGTCGGACGCATACGCATACTCGACGGCGGCATAGCGGGTGTTGGTGGCGTTGTAGACATCGGCAGAGAGCTCGACGCCGTGCCACTCGAGGCCGGCGCTCGCATCGAGCAGCCCGACCGGCTCGGAGCGCTCTCCGTAGGGGAGGGGCCGCGACGAGAGCAAGGACACACCAGCCCCCAGGCGCCCGCGGAGAGGCACACCGTCGAGGTCGAAAAGGCGCTCTCGGACGCCCAGATCGGCCCGAAGGACGAACGGGGCCACGTAGGGCAGGAGCTGCCCGGGCTGGTAGGGCGGAAAGGGCTCCTCGAGGGTGGGAATCGGCGGCGCGTCGAGCGTGGCGTGCACGTAGGTGACCGAGACCTGGCCCGTGAGGAACGACCATGGCTGTACGCGCAACTGCGCCGCTGCGCCGACGCGCGTCGAAGGACCGAGAGGCTCGAGGCGTCCTTCGCTCGGATCGAACGCGATGTCGCGCGACAGCGCCGTGACGAAGCCCGACACGGAGGCTGTCAGTTCATCACGCTCTCCGAGACGGACGCGCGCGCCCACGTCTCCAGACCACACCTTGGCGTAGGGCGCGGACTCGCCGTCTTGCAACTGACGCGCTTGCGGAGAGCGGTAGCCCTCCCCGTAGGCCACGGAGAGCGTGAGCTCACGAACGGGCGTCCACTCGAGGCTGGCGCGGGGGCCGACGGCGACCCCTGCGGCGCTGCGCCGGAAACCGAGGATGTAGGACTCGCGTCGAAAGCGAGGGATGAAGTTCCCGAGGCGGTCGTCGACCGAATAGAAGAGCGCATCGGCCCGCGCGCCACCGCGCAGTCTCACGTGGTCACCGAGCCGGAGATCCGCGTCGAGGTAGGCCCCGACGTCGACACCCTGGACACTGGCATCCACACGCTGATCCCAGGTCTGGTTCAGCGGCGCCTGGAGGAGGTTCTGGTCCTGTTCTCGGAGGTCGACCCGGCCCTCGACGCCCACCTCGACGAAGCCCGAGAGCCACGCGAGGGGCTCGAAGCGCTCCGTGCGGTAGCGGGCGCGCGCGCCCACCTGAAAGGCAGAGTCCATCTGCTCGACGATGTCGCCGCGCCCGCGCCAATCTGGGTCGTAGGAGGAAGTCTCGGTGTATCCGGTGAAGTTCGCCTGGTAGCGAAAGCCCGTCCAACCACCGAACACCATCAGCTCACCGAAGGACCCTCGCTCTCCGCGAAGCTCGACCGATCCTGCCGTGAGCGCGCGGATGGCGAGCGCCGACTGGCCTTGTGCCGCCGGCACCGGATAGAGCCCGTAGAAGTCGACGCGACCTGCGTTCACGTCGTCTCGACGAAGCGCGCCGCCGACTCCGGCCCTGACGGCGTGCACCGTCGCGAGGAGACGAAAGCGGGTTCGGTCATCGCCCCAGACCGCTTGTCCGAGGAGGCCGCCGGACTGACCTTCCCGTCCAGCCCCGAAGCCGTCCGTGCGCCGGTAGCTGACGGCCACGAAGGTCTCTTCGCGCTCCCCGGCTGGGGCCCAGAGCGCGAGGCCACGGAACGTGTGGAACATCCCGTAGGCGGCCGAGGCGTGCACGCCGCGGCGCGTGACACCGAGGTCGAAGTCGATGGAGCCCGCGGTCGCGAAGTCTCCTTGGCGAGGGTCGTAGACTCCCTCGGTCACCCGGACGCTGCGCACCACCTCGGGGATGACGAAGCCCAGGTCGGCGTAGCCCTGGCCATGCAGGTGCGAGGGTTGGTTGATCGGGACGCCGGCGGCCGAGAACGCGATGTCCTGTCCATGCTCGGCGTCGAAGCCACGGAGAAAGATGCGAGGGGCGACGGCGTCGCCTTCGGCGCGTGCGACGAACATGCCGGGCGCGACGTTGAGCATGTCGCTCGCGTCCCGGTGCGGGGCGAGCTCGAGCACCGCGCGATCGAGCTCGTAGGTGGACGCGGCGCGCGGCGTGCGCGCCTCACGGGTGGGGTCCACCGCGCCGGTGGCCGAGAACGTGGGCAGAGAGCCTGCGTCGGGATCCGGCGCGGGGGCCGCGCCCGCTGCAGTTGCGCCGAGCGGCGCGTCGACGTGCGGCGTTCCGTCATCGAGGTTGTGGGCCTCCTCGCCCTCCCCGAACGCGTCGTGCGTGCCCGACAGGTCGAAGTGCGGCAGCGGCGACTCGAACCGGACCGTCACCCGGATGGCCGCGCGGATGGGTACGCCCCCGCGCGTGGCCGGCGCGAAGCGCCACGTGCGGACGGCCTCGACCGCGGCGCGGTCGAAGGCCTCGTCGTGGGGGACCTCGGGGTGGGCGGCGCTCACCGAGCCGTCGGCCTCGACCACGCAATGAACGAGCACGGTGGGCTCGGGCAGCGCCGGCTCCCCCTCGTCGGGATAGGCCGGCGCGCTGGCCTCGAGCAGACGAGGCGGCACGAGCGTCGGCGCCGGATCGGTCCGCGGCTCCCCGGCGGGTGCGTCCTCTGCGACCGCGTGCGCGGGCAGACCGCTCGAGAGCGCCGCGGCGAGCACCCACCACGCGCCACCTCGGTGGCGGCGACAGCCAGCTCCTGCGTGCTCGCAGCGGTACATCGGGCGAGCAACTATCGCATCCGTGTTGCAAGAGCAACCTCGCGCGAAGAGGACATCTTGCGCCTCGAGATCGTCCGGAGCTCGGGGCGTTCGGTCGGGACGCGCCGTCGTGGTACGAGGCCGCCATGGAGGATCTCCGCTACCGATTCCGAGGTGACGCCGCCGAGTACGCGACCTGCCTCGCGGTCTCGTCCGATGGAATGCACGTGGCCGTGGGCAACGGCGCGGGTGGGCTGACGGTGCTCGACGGCGCGAGCGGCGCGTTGCGCTTCGGGCGCGAGGCGCACGCGGGCGGCGTGCAGTCGCTCGACCTGTCCGGCGGGCTCGGGGTGTCCGGCGGCAACGACGGCAAGGCGAGGCTCTTCGAGCTGGACGGCGGCGCCGAGCGCGCGGTGATCGAGGGAGAGCCGCGCGCATGGGTCGAGCACACGCTCTTCGCACCGAACGGCAAGGCGCTGGCCGTGGCGTCGGGCAAGGTGCTGCGCTTCGTCGACCGCGACGGGCAGGTCCTTCATCGCATCGAGGCGGCCCCCTCGACGATCGCGGGCCTCGCGTGGAACACGAAGAGCACCGAGCTCGCGATCGCCGCCTATGGAGGCCTCCGCACGTACCGGCCTGCGACGGGCGCCCGCGCGAAGTACTTCGCGTGGAAGGGCTCGCTGATCTCGGTGGCGTGGAGCAGCGACGAGAAGATCATCGCCTGCGGGACGCAGGACGCGGCCGTGCACTTCTGGCGCCTCGCGACGGGCAACGACTCGGAGATGAGCGGCTACCCCAGCAAACCGAAGGCGCTCGCGTGGGACGCGTCGGGGACGCTCTTGGCGACGGGCGGCGGCGCGAGCGTGACGGTGTGGAGCTTCACGGGCAGAGGCCCCGAGGGCACGACCCCCGTGCAGCTCGCGGGGCACGGCAAGACCGTCACGAAGCTCGCGTTTCATCCCAAGAAGGGGCTGCTCGCGAGCGCGAGCCAGGACGGCTCGATCTTCGTGTGGGAGCCGCGGCGGTCGAACAAGCCGCTCGCGTTCGCCTCGATGCCCGCCGAGGTCACCGGGCTCGCATGGCGCGGGAGCACGACCGATCTCGTCGCATGCGACGCCGAGGGCGGCGTGGCGTGCTTCATGGAGTGAGCGGATGAACGACAAGCGCAGCGTCGCGGACGTGCTCGGGCGGCTCGCGTTCGCGCACGAGCTGCTCGAGGAGAACAGCCCGCGGGCCAAGACCTACGCCGCAGCGTCACGCACCGTGTGGCAGCTCCAGGGCGACCTCGCCGCGATGCTCGCGTCGGGGGCGCTCGCGGAGGTGCGCGGGCTCGGGCCGGTGACGCTCGGGGTCATCGCGACGGTGCTCGCCGGCGCGTTGCGGCCCGAGCTCGCGGAGCTCGAGACGAAGATCCCCGCGGGCCTGTTCGAGCTGCGGCGCATCAAGGGCCTGGGCCCCGCGAAGATCCGAGCGCTTTGGAAGGGGCTCGAGATCACGAACCTCGGCGAGCTCGAGCAAGCGTGCGCGGAGAATCGACTGCTCGCCCTCGCGGGCTTCGGCAAGAAGACACAGGAGAACGTGTCCTCGGCGATCGCCGAGCTGCGCGCGCACGAGGGGGTCCTCCTCCGCGACGCGGCGGAGCAGCGCATGGCGCGGTTGCTCGGCGCCCTGCGCGAGGCCGGGCTCGACGCGCGCCCGGTCGGTGGGCTCGTCCGGGGCGACGAGACGGTCGAGCGTCTCGAGGTCCTGGTCGTGGGCGCCGTGGGACCGTCGTCCGAGGCGCTCGCGCAGGTCGGCGTCGCGGGCGGGAGGCTCGAGGGGACCAAGGTCGTGATCCACATGGCGCGGACCGAAGACGCCGGCGTCGCGGAGCTGATCCTCACCTCGTCTCCGGGGCACTTCGCTGCGCTCGTCGCGCGCGCACGGGACGAGCGACTCTCGCTGACGGAGACGGCGCTCGCGGGTGCCGACGGAGTCATCCCCGCTGCCGACGCGGAGACGGTCTACCGGGCGATCGGGCTCCATCCGACGCCGCCGGAGCGTCGCGAGGACGACACCCCGCTCGTCGGGCTCGGCAAGCTCGCGCCACGCCTGATCGAGCTGAAGGATCTGCGCGGGGCGCTTCACAACCACACGGTCGACTCGGACGGCACCGCGACGCTGAACGAGATGCGGGAGGCAGCGCGGCGCGCGGGCCTCGCTTATCTCGGGATCTCCGAGCACAGCCAGAGCGCGGACTACGCGCGCGGCCTGAGCGCGGCGCGGCTGCGCGCGCAGGAGGCCCAGATCGCGGAGGAGAACGCGCGCGATCCGTCCGGGCCGACGCTGCTCACCGGCGTCGAGAGCGACATCCTCGCGGACGGCTCGCTCGACTACACCGACGAAGAGCTCGGCTCGCTCGAGGTGGTCGTCGCGAGCGGACACCGCCGCTTCGGTCTACCGCGCGACGAGACGACCGCGCGGATGGTGCGGGCCGCGAGCCATCCGCGGACGGACATCGTCGGTCATCCCACGGGCAGGCTCCTCCTCGGCCGTCCACCGAACGACTTCGACATGGAGGCCTTCCTCGACGCCTGCGCCGCGAGCGGATGCGCCGTGGAGCTGAACGGCAGCCCGCACCGCCTCGACCTCTCCGCGAGCCACCTCGCGATGGCGAGGGCGCGCGGGGTCCTCGTGTCGATCGCGGCGGACGCGCACGCGACGGCCGAGCTGGCGCAGCTCGCGCACGGGATCGCGATCGCGCGCCGCGCGGGCCTCACCGCCCAAGACGTGCTGAACGCGCGCAGCCTGGACGAGCTGAGGGCCTGGCTCCGCGCGCGGAGGGCCCGCGCGGGCCAAGGAAGCCCGGTCGGGGCCGGTCCGTAGAACATCTCGACGCCCCGCGCGTCCATGGAGCCCGCATGCCCTCTCGACGATTCTGTCTGGGTTGTCTCGTGTGGCCCTGTCTGGTCTGGCTCGGGGTCCTGGGCGCCGCCTCCGGCGCCCACGCGCAGTTGATCACGGGGCTCGGGGGCGAGGCGGGCTTCGGCAGCGGGGTGCTCGACTACAACGACGACGGCTCGAGCGCGGAGATCGATCTGAGTGCGGCGTTCCCGCATGGGCTCGAGTACTTCGGGCAGCGGTTCACGAGCTTCTTCGTGAACAACAACGGCAACGTCACCTTCGGCCAGGCGGTCGGCAGCTACACGCCCGAGGCCTTCCCGATCGTCGGTACGCGCATGATCGCGCCCTTCTGGGGCGACGTGGACACGCGCGGCGGCGGCCGCCCGGCGCACAACGGCGTCTACTGGGACGTGAGGCCCGGCCGCGTCGTGGTGACCTGGCACAACGTCGGCTACTACGGCTCGCACGACGACCACCAGAATTCGTTCCAGCTCGTGATCGAGAGCAACGAGGTGCTCGACCAGGATCACATCTGGCGCGTCGAGCTGCGCTACGCGCGATGCGAATGGACGACGGGGGACGCGAGCGGCGGGCAGGGCGGACGCGGCGGAACACCTGCGCAGGCGGGCTTCAACGCGGGCGACGGTCAGATCGCGCGCATGCTCCCCGGCTCGCGCACCGACGCCGTCCTCTCGCTGTGCCGCCAATCGAACGTGGGCCTGCCGGGCGTGTGGATCATCAACATCTACAACGGGATGCCGCAGGAGATCGTGCCTTCGACCGGAGGCACGCAGACCTTCGACTTCTCCGGTGGCGGCGCCGGAGCGCCCGCCGCACCGCCGCGACGGAGGCGCCGACGCTGACAGCCGCGCGGCGCAGACGCCGCTCAGCGACCTGCGCGCAGCATGCCGATGAAGTGGTAGATGGTCTTGGGGAGATTGCCGGCTGCGAGGCCATCGAAGGCCTCCTTCAGCGAGTCGTACTTCTTCCGGTAGGGGAACCAGAACGGTTCGGCGGACAAGAGGCCTCGGTCGGCCATGATCGCCCTGGTATGCGTGAAGGACAAGATGCCCTCGTCCCCGTGGTAGCGACCGAAGCCGCTGTTCTTCACGCCACCGAACGGAAGGCCCGGATTGCCGACGCTCGTCACGACGTCGTTCACCGTGACCTGCCCGCACTCGAGGCGTGAGGCGATGGCCATGCCCTTCTTCATGTCGCGGGTCCAGACGCTGCCGTTGAGACCGTACTGGTGATCGTTGGCGAGGCGAACGGCCTCTTCGACGTCCCGCACCTTCACGACCGGGAGCACCGGGCCGAAGCTCTCCTCGGCGTAGATCTCCATGTCGGGCCGCACCTCGGTCACGATCGTGGGCTCGTGGAATTGGCCCGGTCGATCGACGCGCTTGCCGCCGAAGAGGATCGTCGCGCCCTTCTCGACCGCATCTCGGAGGTGCCGCTCAACCGTCTCGATCTGCTTGGGGAAGGTCATCGGCCCCATGTCCGCGGCCTCGTCGGGACCGCCGACCTTGACCTTGCGCACCTCGGCCATAAGCAGCGCGACGAAGCGGTCGTACGCGGGCGCCTCGACGAGGATGCGCTCGACCGACGTGCACATCTGCCCGCAGTTGACGAGGCCGCCCCACGCGGCCCCCTTGGCCGCGCGCTCGAGGTTCGCGTCCGCGCAGACGATCATCGCGTCCTTGCCGCCGAGCTCGAGCTCGACGGGGATCGGGCGCCTGGCCGCCGCCGCCATCACGCGCCGGCCCGTCGCGACCGAGCCCGTGAAGAAGATCTTGTCGACCTGCGCCTCGCTCAGCGCCGCGCCCGTCGCTCCGTCGCCCTGCACCACCTCGACGACACCCTTGGGAAGGCCGATGCGCTGGAAGACCTCGCGGATGATCTCACCCGTGATCGGGGTGACCTCGCTCGGCTTGATCACGACCGTGTTGCCCGCGATGAGGGCGGAGAGCGCCGGCACGATCGCCAGCTGGAAAGGGAAATTCCAGGGGCTGATGATGCCGATCACGCCCATGGGGAAGTGCTCCTGGTAGGACGCCTTTCCGGGGAAGTACACGGAGCCCGGGAGCCGCCGACGCGCGAGGAGCTTGGGCGCGCGCTTGCCGTAGTGCTCGAGGAACGCGGGCACCACGAGCAGCTCCGTCATCACCGAGTCCACGAGGGGCTTGCCGGTGTCCTCGCTGATGCGACGCGCATACTCGTCGCGGTGCGCTCGCAGCACCTCGTTGAGACGCGAGAGCATGGAGAGGCGCTCCTCGACCGTCGTGAGCTTCCACGACGCGAACGCCGAGCGCGCACGCGCGACCGCAGCCTCCACGCCCGCGCGATCGACGATCGGGAATTCTCCGAGCTTCTCGCCGGTCACGGGGCTCTTCTTGACGATGACGTTCGGAGGCGACGCGCTCTCGAGGGTCTGCATGCCTGCGAGCATGCGCGGTTCACGTGTTCCCCGGCAAGACGGCCTCGTGGGTCGGCAGGCCGGGCATCCAGACGAGGACCGGCGTATCCTCCGCCGCCCCATGATCGACTACGAGGGACGGCGCTGGCTCGACGTCATCCTGAGGGTGCGCGGCTCGGTGCTTCCGCGCCTCCTGCCCCGCGCGCTCGTCGGCGGCTGCATCGGCGCCGGGGCCGCATGGGCCTTCGCGGAGCACGGCACCAAGCTCGCGCCCATCGCGCACACGATGATCGGGGTCGCGCTGGGTCTGCTCCTCGTGTTCCGCACGAACGCGAGCTACGACCGCTACTGGGAGGGTCGACGCCTCCTCGGCGCCGTCGTCATCCGCGTGCGCGACCTCGTGCGGCAGGTCGCCGGCTGGGCCCCGGGCGAGGCGCACGTCGCGGCCCGCCAGCGCGTGCGGGACCTGGCCTGCGCGTACTTCCGCGCCGTGTCGCAGACCCTTCGCAGCGAAGACGACGACGGCAGCTTCGCGGCGCTCCTGCCGGACGACGCGCGCGCCGCCGTGCTCGCCACGAGCGCGCGACCGCAGGCCGTGATGGCGCACCTCACGCGCGCGATCGACTCGCTCCGCAGGGACGCGGCGCTCACCGACACGCAACAGCTGGCGATGGATCAGAACCTCACGGCGATGACGGACGCGCTCGCCGGCTGCGAGCGCATCCTGCGCACGCCGGTACCGTTCGCCTACGCGCAGCACATCAAGCTCTTCGTGGTGCTCTTCTGCTACACGGCGCCCTTCACCATGTCGGAGGCGATGGGCTGGTACACGCCGATCGCCGCGACGCTGCTGTGCCTGGCGCTCTTCGGCATCGACGAGATCGGCGTCGAGATCGAAGACCCCTTCGGCCGCGACGCGAACGATCTCCCCCTCGACGCCATGGCAGCCGGCCTCGAGAAGACCACCGCCGCGGTCGTGTCCGCGTAGGAAGGCGGCTTCACTTGGGTGCAGCTCAGCCCAGATCCGCCGGTGCGCATCCGGCTCCCCCGCCCGCAAGCGGGAGGGGGATCTCGTGCTGGGCCGACGCGGTGTGATCTGCACCCGCTTCACTTTCCGAGGCGACCGCATCGACCGCCTGCACGAGGTGCAGGTGAGCATCTCGGCGCGCTCCGGGAGCGATCGCGACGATGGACGAAATACCGCGCGAACACGCTCGTAAGGCTTCAGGTCGCCTGGCGCTTCCCCATCTCGGGGCGCTCCCCGGCGGAGGAGGCTCGTCATGCGTGTTGGCTCGCTCGCTCTCGGTGCGCCGGTCCTGGGCGCGCTCCTGCTCGGTCCCCCGACGGTCGCGCTCGCCGACGAGCGTGTCGGGTTCGGCAACGGCGTCGTCGTCGGCACGAACGAGGTCGTCGACTCGGCCGTCTCGTTCGGAGGCAGCGTCAGCGTCGATGGGGAAGTGCGCGGCGACGTCACGAGCCTCGGCGGCTCGGTGGTGCTCGGGCCCCACGCGCACGTGCACGGAGACGTCGCGAGCTTCGGAGGGTCGATGTCGCGCGACCCCCGGGCCCAGGTCGACGGCCAGATGGTCGCCTTCGCGGGCAACGACACCCCGCCGTCCTGGAGCGGCCCGCCGATGGCGCCGCATCGTCTGGAAGCAACGCCGAGCCAGCACGGTTCCCACGGGGGCTCACGCCAGCGCGGCTGGCTCGCACGAGGAGCGCACGACATGTTCGAAAGCCTGATCGCCCATGGTCTCCTGTTCCTTCTCGCCTTGGTGCTCTCCGGTCTGTTCCCGGAGCGCATGACGAACCTGCACAAGGCGATCATCCGCGAGCCGATGCGCTCGGGCGCGCTCGGGCTCGGCAGCTACGTGGCCGCCGTGGTGCTGATCGTGGCGCTGACCATCACGATCCTCGGCATCCCGGCGGCGGTGGTGCTCGCCTTCGGCATGCCCATCGCGACCTACGTGGGCCTCGCGGCATGCGCGACCGTGATCGGCGCCGCGCTCCCGAGCGAGAAGCTGTCGGATCGTCCGATCCTGCGCCTGGCGGCGGGCGTCGGCGTGCTCTTCGCAGCCTCCCTCGTCCCCTTCGTGGGCCCGATCCTGGTCGCGGTCATCGCGTGCGTCGGCGTGGGCGCGCTCGTCCGCACACGCTTCCGCACGGACGCGCCGCGGGATCTCGAGCACCCTCCCCAGTCCGCCTACCGCTGAGCTGAGGGCTGGTCAGCGGTCCTTGCGGACCGATCCCGCGAAGGGGCACCGGCTCGACAAGCCCGGGCACGCATCATCGACGCGGGATCTCGATCCGCATTCCCGCCGTGCGGAAGGTGGTTCGGGTCTCCGTCGACCGTCCGCTGTCCCTGTTCACCACGCTGACGACGTGGCTCATCCCGAGAAGTCGCATGAACACGTCGCCGCCGGAGACACGACGGACGGTCACGACGTGGGAAGTGATCACGGATCCCGCGACGACGCTGACTTCGCGTGTCGGCCCCAGGCCGCCTTCGATGCTCGAGAACCCACTCTCCTTTCGCTCCCAGTCGGCCGGACTTGCCCGTTCGTGGCTCGACAGCTCGAACGTCTGCGCGTCGATCATCCTCGAGCGGAATGGCGGGGGAACGAGCCATTGGTCGACCCAGAGGACCGTCGGCTCTCCGTCGGAGTCGCAGAAGATCCGCGCGGCGACCGTGGACTCTCCGATCTCGCAGTCGTTGGGCCACATCGCGGAACCAGGCCTCAGCATCCTGCACGCCGAGCGGGTCGAGTCCGCGTCCAGCGCGATCGGCGCTCCGCAGGGAACGAGCCCCGGCTCGAGGCGCGCGACGTCCGCCGCGACGCAGACTTCGTCTCGGACGCAGTCCGCGTCATTGCAGTCGATTTCGCGGTCACGGTCTTCGTCGAGCCCGCCCGTGCAGCGCTCCGCCTCCGCGCCCGCGTCCTCGCCGGCACGCGCCCAGGCGTCCTCCTCGCGCGAAGACGAGTCGAGGACGCCGAGACCCGCATCCACGGGCGACCGGGCGTCGGAGCCGCCCGGTACAGCCGCGTCCTCGACCCCGGAGAATCCGTCGATCCCTTCGGGGCTCGCGCCCGCGCAACCCTGCCACGTGAGGGTGCCGACGAGGAGTGTGAGCGCAGGTGAAGCGCGGCGCGCGAGCGAGACACGTTCTTTCATGGCGCGTCAACGTTGCGTCGGCCCGTGGAGCCATTCAGCCGCAGCTCACGCGAGCTCGATGCCGGGACCGGGGTCGGCCACGATCGTGCGGAGCACGCCGCTCGTCTGACCGAGGGCGTGCGCGACGCGCTCGACGTGCTCGACGCTGCAGAGCGCCTTCACGTGGGGACCCGCGTCCATCGTGGCGTAGACGGCGAGCCCCTCGACGTCCCGAAGGCGACGCACGGTCGCGAGCGCCGCGAGCGAGCCCGGCTGGAAGTACAGCGTGAACGGGCTCGACGCGAACGCGAGCGCGTGCATCGCGGTGAAGCTCTGCTCGGTCGCTTCGCCGAGGATCCCCAGGTCACGCTTGCTCAGGCCCTCGCGGATCGTGGCGGCGATCCTCGGCGCCCTCTCGACCCAGGCGTCGTAGTAGGGTGAGGTGCGACGCGAGATGCCCATGCCATCGCGCGAGCTCACGTCCTTGCGGCCCTCGGTGATGACCGCGACGACGAGGCGCAGATCCCAGTGGTCGGCGCCGAAGAGTGGATACGCCGCGACGGAGTCGTCACCGATCGTACCCGCCGGGAGCTCGACATAGCCTCCGAAGACCGAGCGCGCGGCCGACGCGCTCGCGCGTCGCGCGAGGATCGACGCGCGGCGGTCGTCACGGGGCAGGCCGAACGCGGCGCGAGCCGCCGCGGCGAGCGCCGCGAACCCGGAGGCGCTCGAGGCCAGGCCGCTCGCGGTCGGAAAGAAATTGCGGCTCACGACCCGCGCGTGGGTGCGGTCGCGCGCCTCGGCGCGCACCTCGGCGAGCAACGTCTGGACGCGCAGCGCCTCGGCGTC
>JBKDQC010000582.1:0-1386 GCA_046342295.1 Deltaproteobacteria bacterium
GCCGGGGTGGATAGCGTCCGCTCCGCTGATCTAGGCGGCCGCCATGATGGACGGGATGTTCAAGTAGATCTGTGCGGACTTGGCCGGCCCGATGCACACCGCCTCGTCCGCGTAACGAACGTGCAGCCCGTTCGTGTCCGCCGTCGAGTGCACGGCCACGCTCTGGATGCCGAGCTCACGGCACGCACGGACGACGCGGAGCGCGATCTCGCCGCGGTTCGCGATGAGGATCTTCTTGAACACGGATCCTCAACCCTTGCGGACGCGGAACAGCACGTCGCCGTACTCGACCGGCTTGCCGTTCTCGCCGACGACCTCGACGATCGTGCCGGAGATCTCCGACTCGATCTCGTTCATGAGCTTCATCGCCTCGACGATGCACAGCACGGTCCCCGGTCGGATCTCGGCGCCGACGTCGACGAAGGGCGAGGCGTCGGGCGAGGGCGCGCGGTAGAAGGTGCCCACGAACGGCGAGGTGATCGCGACGACGTTCGGGTCCTCGACCCGGGGCACGGGCGGCGGCGGAGGCACCGACGGCGACGCCGAAGGTGCGGCAGGAGGCAGAACGCTCGCTCCCTGCAGAAAGGCTGCGGGAGCAACCATCCCGGGCGCGATGGAGGTCCCGACGCCCGCAGCGTCGGGACCTCGCCGCAGGTAGATGCGCTCCCCGTCCTTCTCGATCTCGAGCTCGGTGACGTCGAACTGCTTGAGCGAGCGCATGATCTCGCGGAGCTGCTTGAGGTCGATCTCCATCGCTGACATTCCTCGGTCGTGGTGAGGGGACGCGCGGGGCGGCGTCCAGGGCGCGGGGCCGGGGTGGCCCGGTTACGACGCGCGAGCCCTGTACCCCACCAGCGCGCGGATGCCAAGCGCGTAGCTGTCGGCGCCGAAGCCCGCGATCGTCCCGACGCAGGCAGGAGCGACGACCGAGCGGCGCCGGAACTCCTCGCGCGCCGCGACGTTCGAGAGGTGGACCTCCACGCACGGCAGCGAGATCCCGGCGATGGCGTCGTGGATGGCGAGCGAGCTGTGGGTGTACGCGCCGGGGTTGAGCACCACGCCGAGCACGTCCGAGCGCTGCGCAGCCGCGTGCAGCCAATCGAGGATCACGCCCTCGTGGTTCGACTGCAGACACTCCACGGTGAGGCCGAGCTCGCGGCCGAGGGACACGAGGCCGGCGTCGATCTGAGCGAGCGTCTGGGTCCCGTA
Organism: Deltaproteobacteria bacterium; assembly: GCA_046342295.1. GTDB lineage: Bacteria > Myxococcota_A > Polyangia > Polyangiales > Sandaracinaceae > JAFLCL01. Next base: position 1,210 of record JBKDQC010000582.1, read on the forward strand.
GATCTCGGGCTCGCGCGCCCCGAGCAGGTTGAGGTTCGGCCCGTGGATCACGAGCACCACGTCGGCCGCGCGCCTCGCGGGGGCGCGCGTCGGCAGGCGAGGAGGGACCATTCGGGTCATCGCGTCGGCATGGGGCGCTTCAGCCGCCCAGCTCCGAGGCGAGCTTTGCGGCGCCGG
>JBKDQC010000583.1:0-2677 GCA_046342295.1 Deltaproteobacteria bacterium
CGTCGCGGCCTCGGCACGGCGGTCGCGGGGCACCGCCACGAGCGGACCCGTCGCCGCCGGACCGGCGAGCGCGAGCACCTTCTCGCACGCCGTCTCGAGAAGACCCCCGTCTTCGGCCGCCTCGGCCGCTTCGGCGCGCTCGATCCAGACGAGCAAGTCCTCGGGGGCCCGGGCCAGCGCCCTCTCGCTGAGCTGCACCGCGCGCGCCGGATCGAGGAGCCGCGACCGCGCGAGCGCCGAGGCCTCGCAGAGGAGGGCCCCGGCGCGGAGATCCAGGGGCTCGCTCGACGCGCTCCGCTCGAGGGCATCGACGACCAGCGCGAAGCGACCTGCTTCGCGTGCGGCGCCGTCGAGCGCGGTCCGGATGCGCTCGGAGCTCGGATCGGCCTCCGAAGCCTCGACGAGGAGCCCGAGCGCGGCCCCCGCCTCCACGCCGGGCGCCACGGCGACCTCGTGCAGCAGCGTCGCGCGGAGCTGGGAGGAGCGGGCCGCGCGGGCGCGCGCGTCGGCGGCCTGTGCCGCGAGGCTCTCTCGACCGCGCTGGCGCGCGAGCCACTCGAGGATCGCCCACGCGCCCGGGCGCGCGGGGCGAAGCGCGAGCGCCTCGTCGAGGAAGGCGTCGAGCTGCCCAGGCTCGCCCCCGGTCAGGAAGAGCAACACGGCACGATCGAGCAGGGCATCGACGCGCTCGCCGTCGTCCGTCGCGCTCCTGTACTCCGCCTCGTACAGGCGCCCGAGGTTCTTGAGCGAGCGCTTCCGCTCGAAGCTGTCGACGAGCGCGTGCAGCGGCGGCCGGAAGCTCGGCTCGTGGTTGAACGCCGCGAGCAACTCCCTCGCTGCCGCACCCTCCTGGGCTGGCTCTCGCAGGAGAAGCCGCCCGATCGCGTCCGAGATCACGGCCTTCCCGAGCTTGTCTTCGCGGGCCTCGAGCTCGGCGCGGAGCTCTTGGAGTCGTGGCTCGTCGATGCGGGGCGCGGACCGCTCCACGAGGGAGGTGTCCGGAGTGGTCGCGGGGACGCTCATGCGGAGCCGGGGAGTATACCGGCGGTCCAGCCCCTTTTGAATCGGATGTAACCGTGGACGCCCTGATCAGGGCGCGGTCACGGCAGCCGGAAGCGCCAGGCGCCATCGACCACGATCCAGCCGTGCGAAATCCGGAGCCCGCGCGCGACGAGCGCAGCCTCGATCGGCTCGCCCGATGCGACGAGCGGGACCGAGCGCTCGACGCCGCCGACGAGCGCGACCGTGACGCCCGCGAGCGCCGTCTCGAGCATCGGCACGACCTCGGACCGGACCAGGCCCTCGAGCACCGTCTCGGTGACGAGGAGGCCCCGCGGCCGCTCGAGCGTCTCGATGTGGTGCGTCTCCTCGGCGAGCGCGAGCTGGAGCCGCCCCTCGCCGTCGATGCTCGCCGTGAGCGCGAGACGCGCCCGGACCCCGAAGCGGCCGCGGAGCGCGTCTTCCGCGACCTCCAGGCTGGCCGCGCCGACCTCGAGCACCAGCGTGCCGGCCTCCCCGGCGCGGGGCGCGCGCACCAGCGGAGCCATGCCCAGCGCCAGCCGCGCGCCGTCGACGAGGCCGCCGCTGCCCTCGCTCACGGCCTCGTCGAGCGAGACGTCGAGCGCGCCCATGTTCCAGAGGACGTGCAGCGCTCCGTTGAGCGCGTCGAGCGATACGTACGCCGACAGGGCTCCCCCCGGAGGCAGGCCCTCCGCGCGCGGTCGGGCCTGGCGCGCGAGCCCTCGCGTGGTCTTCGTCGGCAGCCCGCGGCCTCCGACCCGAAGCGAGACCGGCAGGGTGAGTGCGCCTCCCGCCGCGATCTCGGGCACGAGCGGGCTCGCGCGGAGCTCGAGCGGTACGGCGCCGCCGGGCAGCGCGACGTCCACGCGGCTGCCGATCCCGGCGCCGAGCGTCGCCCACGCCCCATCGAGGACCGGCTCCACCTCGGCGTCCACGGCGCGACCGATCACGTCCTCGACCACGCGCTCGAGCGTCGCGCGGAGGCTGGTGCCGGTCTGCTCGAGGATCGGCCCGATGCGGGAGTCGCGCATCCGGGCCTCGAGCGACTCGAGACGGAACGAGACCCGCTCGACCTCGAGCCCGTCCGCGTCCGCGCGCAGCGTGACGGAGGCCGCCGCCGTCACGGAGATCTCCCCGTCGAGCGGCGCGACCGGCCCGCCGAGATCGGCGCGGCCCAGCGTGGTGAGGGTCAAGGTCGTCCGCAGAAACGCCTCGAGGCCCCGCGCTCGGAGGGCGAGGTGAACCTCCGGGTCTCGCAGCGCGAGCCGGCTGATCCGCAGGTCCACGCCCTCGCTCTCGAAGCGGGACGAGACGAGACCGCTCGGATCGGCGCGCACGAGCACGCTGCGGATGAGGTCTGCGAGGTCCTCCGGCGCCGCGAGCGGGCTGTCCTCACCGTCGTCGAGCGCGTCCTCGGTCGCGCGAACCACCAGCGACTCGGCGAGCCACGCGGCGGGCTCACCGCTCGCGGCCACGCCTCCCTCGAAGCGCGGGGCGGCGAGCACGTCGACCGACACCCGGCTCGTCGGGCTCCGTCCGTCGCTCGCGACGACCTCGAGCGTCTCGACCCCGAGGCGCACGGGCACCTCGGTGCGAAACCTGCCCATCGCGTCGAGGACCGCCGGCTCACCGTTCACCCACAGAGAGAGCGCACGCG
>JBKDQC010000584.1:0-12760 GCA_046342295.1 Deltaproteobacteria bacterium
CGACGGCCGGTGAGATGCATCGCGCGTTCGAGGACTGGCTCGCGCGCTACGTGTGTCCGATCGCCGACGGGCGCCTCGCGCGGACGGTGGGCGGCTTCTTCTCCGCGGCCGAGAAGCAGCCGCTGCCGGCGAACGCGGCGCAGTTCACGGGAACCTTCGCCGCGCTCACGGGCGCGAGGTCCTCCGAGCCCGACGTCGCCGTCGACGTCGGACAGCCCGAGTGGGCACAGACGTTCTCACCCTCGGACCGCCTGAGCTCGCGGCCGCCCGCGTCACGGCGACCGGTCAAGCCCCGCACGCTCCTCGATCGCTTCTTCGAGCTGTCGCCCATCGCGGCGTTCGCCGTGACCCTCGGGCTCGGTGGAGCCGTCTTGGCGCTGCTCCTGGGCCTCTACCTCGCGCTCCGGAGCTGATTGTCCCGGAGCCCACGGCCCGTCACGGCTCGGTGTCGTCGCCGCCGGGGGGCGGTGCGTCCGGCTCCTTTTCGAGGTAGCGGAAGATCGTGCGGGGGTCGACGCCGAGGTCCCGAGCCGTCTTGGTGCGGTTGCCGTTGTTCCGCTCGAGCACCTCGAGGATGTAGCGGCGCTGGAACTCCTCCCGCGCGGTCGCGAGCGTCATGATGGCGCTGAGCGTCTCGGGGAAGAGATCGAGGTCTTCGGGGCCCACGAGCGTCTTGTCGCAGAGGACGATCGCCTTCTTGATGCGGTTCTCGAGCTGCCGGACGTTGCCCGGCCACTCGTACTTCCGGATCGCGATGAGGGCGTTGGGGGTGAAGCCCTTCACCTTGGGGTTGAGCTCCTCGGCGAACTTGGAGAGGAGGAATTTCGCGAGGAGCACGACGTCGTCACCGCGTGCGCGCAGGGGCGGCAAGTGCAGGTTCACGACGTTCAGCCGGTAATAGAGGTCCTCGCGGAACGAGCCCTTCTTGATCTCCTCCTCGAGGTTCCGGTTCGTGGCGGCGATGACGCGGATGTCGACCCGCTCCGGCTTGCCGTCGCCGACCTTGTTCACCACCCGCTCCTGCAAGGCACGCAGGAGCTTCACCTGGAGGGCGACGGGCATCTCTCCGATCTCGTCGAGGAAGAGCGTCCCACCGCTCGCCTGCTGAAACTTGCCGCTCCGCGTCGCGATGGCGCCCGTGAAGGCGCCGCGCACGTGACCGAAGAGCTCGCTCTCCATCAGGTTCTCGGGGATCGCCCCGCAGTTCACGACCACGAAGGGCCCGTCCTTGCGCTGGCTCCTCCGGTGCACCTCGCGCGCGATGAGCTCCTTGCCCGTGCCGGTCTCTCCCGTGATGAGCACGGAGATGTCGGTCGACGCGACCTTCTTGACCCTCGTGAACACCTCGACGAGCGAAGGGTTGGTGCCGATGAGATCGCCGAACGTCTTCTCGTGGAGTTGCTCCTCGAGCTGATCCCGGTCCGTGCGGAGCTGGTCGAGCAGCATCGCGTTCTGAAGGAGCAGGGACGCCTGGGCCGCGAAGACCGTGAGCACGTCGAGCGTCGCTTCGCTGAAGAGGCCGCGCACGTCATCGTTGCCGAGATAGATGACGCCGAGCAGCTCGCCGCGCGCGAGCAGCGGCGCGCACATGACGCTCGCGAGCTGGAGGTTCATCACGCTGGCGCTGCGACCAAAGAGGGTGTCCGAGAGCGCATCGGAGACGATCAGCGGCTGACGCGTCTCGATCACCTTGCGCAGGATCGAGTCCGAGAGCTGGCTGACCGCGCTCTCGAGGCTCCGTCCCCCGAGGTTGCGGGCGACCGCGATGCGGGGCTCGGCGCTCCCTGGCGCGAGGGGAGAGAGCTCGCCGGGGGGCTGGCTGTCGGCGGCCCCGTCCGTGGGACCGCCCTGCGCGGCGTCGAGGAGAACCAGAAAGCCCTTGCCAGCGCTGGTGGCGTCGATGACCGCGTCCATCAGCGCCTCGAGCTGCGCCTCCATCGTGGTCGCGTGCATGAGGCGCACGGACAGCTCGTGCAGGCGACGCAAGCCCGTGATCTCCGCGCGCGTGCGGCGCGGGTCTTCATCCTCTCGCTCGTCGTCGTCCTCGCGGTCGACCGCGCCCTCGTCGAAGAGTGAGAAGTGGAGCTCGACGCCGCCGCTCGCGCTGCGCCCGAGATCGATGCGGTCGCCGTGCTCGAGGCGAACACGGCGCTTCTTCTTCTGGTTCACCTGGATGTCGGCCTCGAGGTCGACCTCGTTCAGGTTGAACGCCTTGCCGTCGAACACGATCTGCGCGTGGTGCTCGGCCGCCGCGCGGTCCTCGAGCGTGACGTCGTTGCCCCCGGCGCGCCCGATGGAGGTGATCTTCTTGTAGATCGAGAAGACCTTCGGGCGGCCCTCGGGCCGGATCCACTTGAGCGACGGCATCGCCCAGACTCTACCTCGCCGCTCCCCCGCACGACCATCCGCCGGCACATCGATGGAGAAGGACTCGGCGATGCCGTTTCGTCCTTGGCGCTCTGTCGATGGTCCTTGGCGCTTGGTCGATGGCCTCTGGCGTGTGCGTGGGTAGGCTGCCCGAGATGCGACACCCTCTCCTCACGCCGGCCATCGTCGGTCTCCTGATCTCGTCGGCATGCTTGGGGTGCGGCCACGCCCCCGCGCGGAGCGAGCCGCGGCGCGAGGACGTCGAGGCCGCGCTCGACGCAGAGGACGGCGTCTTCTCCTTCGAGTCGGTGCCCTTCGGCTTTCACACGCGCTCTTACTGGATCGAGGGCCCCGACGGCGTCGTCGTCATCGACACGCAGTTCATGCCGAGCGAGGCCGAGCGACTGCTCCGCACGATCGCGGCGCACACCGACGCGCCCGTGCGGCTGGCGATCGTGCTCCACGCCAACCCCGACAAGTTCAACGGCACGGCGGTCTTCCGGGCCCACGGGATCCCCGTCGTCAGCTCGTCCCAGGTGCTCTCATACGTGCCGCACGTGCACGAGATCCGCACGCGCGCGTTCCGCGACCGCTACGCGCCCGACTACCCGGAGGCGCCGCCGCCGCTCGAGAGCTTCGGCGACGTGTCTCGCACCCTCGAGGTCGCCGGGCTCTCGCTGGGGCTTCACGTGATGGGCGCGGGCTGCAGCGAAGCGCACGTCGTCGTCACGCATGGGCGCCACGCATTCGTGGGCGATCTCGTTGCGCCAGGTGGCCACGCCTGGCTCGAGCTCGGGCACCTCACCCCATGGCATGCGCGGCTCGACGAGATCGCTGCGCTCGCGCCCGCCCGGATCCACCCGGGCCGGGGCCGGAGCGGCGGACCGGAGCTGCTCGCGGCACAGCACCAGTACCTCACGACGGTCGCGACCCTCACCGAGGCCGTTCAGCGCGAGCGTGGGGAGAGCGCCACCGAGGAATCGCTCGCGGAGCTGCGCGCGAGGATCGAAGCCGCCTTCCCCGGCTTCTCCTATCCGATCTTTCTCCGCATCGGCGCCCCCGCGGTCTGGGCGAGCGTCGCCGCGGGGCGCTGACGCGCGGCCACCGGGCTTCATCGAATCGGCGGCGGGATCGGCAGCGGGATCGGCAACCGGATCGGCGGGCCACCACCACCGAGGTCGAGGCTGATCCCTTGACCGTCGAAGGTCGGGATCGGCAGCGGCGGCTGCCCAGGGCGGTACATCGCGGCGGCCTGGGACACGACCGGCGCCCGGAGCTCGCTCGGTGGATGCGTGCTGAGGAACACGCCCACGTCCACACCGCCCCCGGCGAGAGGCCCGAAATGGCGGAAGACCTCGAGCGAGAGCAGCGCGCCTTCCTCGGTCCACACACCGCCCGCGCGCGTGCGCCCGCGCTCGAGCACGCTCGTGACGCCCCACACGTCGGCCTCGACTTCGAACGGTTGCTCGAGCGGCGAGGCGGCGTTGGCGAGCCCTCGCTGGAGCTCCTCGGCCTCCCGCGCGGAGGCGGTCGTCGCGCCGTCCTCGGCGCACCCCGTGTGCCCGCGGTAGTGGTGCGCGAGCTCGTGGCCGAGGATGAACGCGACCTGCTGGTCGTAGAGATGAATCGCGCGCGCGAGCCTGCGCGGATCGGAGGCGTTCGGCCCCGAGAGCAGCGAGCGATCGAGCGCCCGCACGGCGCGGCCGTTCCGCAGATCCTCGAGCAGCGCCTGCGCATACGACTCGAGCGCGTTCGCGCCCGCGAGCTCGTCGTACGCGCGCGCCTCGGCGGAGGCGGCGCAAACCATGATCATCGCGCTCGTGATCATCAACATCGGAGCGCGCTGATCGCTGCAACCCGCGGCGGCGTTCGGCTCCACGCGGTCGCTCACGACGTGGAACGGAATGCCCTGCACCCGCGCGCGCTGCGCGGGCAAGACCCCCTCGAGCAGCTCGCGGTGGATCTCGCGGGTGCGCGCCTCCGCCCACGCTTGCGAGATCGCGCCCGAGGCCTCGACCGCCCCGGGCGGAGGTGCGGCGAGGCTCGCGTAGTCCGGCGTCCGGCTCGAGAGCAGGGACTGTCCCGGCATCGGCGGAGGGGCGATCGCGGGGACCGGGAGCGATCCGAGATCAGGCACCACGGGCGCAGACGGTGGTGCGACGGGCTGCGCCGGCGGAGCCTGCCCTGCGGGCGGTCCCGGCAGGAACCCGCACGCGCACGAGATCGCGAGGACCGCGACGCCCAGCACCAAACGCACACGGCGATCGTCCATGCGCGGGAGCATGGCACGACCGCCGCTCGGTGAGCCCTGTGCGCCGAGCCAGGGCACTCGGTTCGCGCGGGCCGTCTCCGTCAGGGGCAGACCATCGTCGCGGCCGCGCAGGCGCCCATCGCGCATCGGTTGCGCACGCCCGCCGGGTCACACGCCGCGCCCGTCGCCAGCACCGGCCGCAACGTGGCCTGCAGCTCGACCATCCCGCCGCGCCCGCCGAAGGTCTCGACGAACGCGAAGTAATCGCCCTCGGTCGCGTCCATCACCGTCACGCTGCTGCCGTACATCATGCCCGCCGTGTCGATGTCGTCCATGCAGCCGAGGTCGTCTCCTGGGTCGCTGCAATCGCCGCGCACGTAGAGCACCGTGTCGGTGGCGCCGGTCCCGGGCCGGTCGGTCTCGAAGGTGAGGTCATACGTGCCGGCGGGCACATCGACGCGGAAGACCCGCTCGGCGCCCGCAGTGGGATCTCCACCCATCGCGGTCGCGCAGCCGCTGGGCGCGGTGAACGTACCCGCGCTCGCTGGCAACGTGAACGTGCTCGAAGCGCTCTGCGCGGCGTCGGTGACGGCGGGGATCGTGAGCACCGTGGCGTCCATGCACGCGGCGAGCGCCTCGGGCGAGGGATCGCAGACCATCGTCGTCGCGTTGCAGACGAGACCCGCTCCGCAGAGGCGCTCGGTGCTGCACGCCTCGCCGAGGCCGACGATCGTCGCGCCGTCGATCGAGATGCGGCGCTCGGCGCTCGCGGCGTAGTACTCGTCGAAGGCGACGATGCCGACTCCCGTGCACGCGATGTCCATGCGTGCGCAGAAGTCGACGAGCGGGACGTCAGAGCCCGCGACACGGAGCGCGGCGGTCCAGTCCATCGTTGCCCCACCGTCGGGGACAGGCAGCACGAGCCCGTTCGGGGCGCCCGCGAGGTTGATGCGGCCCGCGTCGTTGTAGAAGAACACGCTCAGGCCCGCGAAGTTGCTCTCGGCGTCCGTGCCGGACGCGGTGATGAGCACATTGCTCCCGGCCTCGAGATAGCGCGCGGCCGCGAGGGTCGGCGCCGTGTTCGGCCCCGCCTCGATCGTCACCTCGACCGCGCCCTCGTCGCGCTGCATCGTGACGGCCTCGGGCTCGCTGTAGCCGGTGACGTAGATGAACACCGTGTCCCCGCCCATCGCGGTGAAGCCGCCCTCGGTGCGCGGATCGGTGCCCGAGACGTCGTCGAAGCACGTGAAGAGCTCGGTCGGCACGGTGCTGCACGCGCGGCGGATCTGGAGCACCGTGTTGAACCGCACGTCGGTGCCCATGTTCGCAGTGGACACGCGGACGCCGACGGGGCCGGTCCCGGGCACGACGTACTCGAGGACCTCCTGCCGCGCCCACTGGCGCGCGGTCACGTTCCCGCAGACGAGGCCGAGGTCGCGCGGGCGCGTGTCGACCATCGTGGTGTCGAGCATCACCCGGCTCGGAGTGCCCAACGCGCCCATGATGCGCCGTGGCGCCTCGCATGGATCCCCGCGGTCGTCGACCGGGTGAACGATCGCGGCGTCGGGAAGCGCCGCGTCGGGGAACTGCGCGTCGATCGGCGGCGTCGGGGTCGAACCGCACGCGCTCGCCATCGCCGTGAGCGCGCCGAGCCCGAACCAAGAAGCACCGAGCCAGAGAGAGTGCTGTCGCATCGCGAGACCTCGAAGGGAAGGACCGCGTCTAGCACGAACGATCGGCGAGGAAAACGCCGGCACGGCCTTTGACAGTGCGTCGACCCTCGACAATCCTGCGGCCTCCCCATGCGACTCTCTTCCTCTTCGTGGCTGTCCTCCGCGTCCGCGCTGCTCTGCGCCGCGCTCGCTGGCTGTCCCTCCGATCCTGCGCCCACCGACGCCGCGCTGCCCGACGCGCCCTACCCCGACGCGATGATCTACGCGGCGAGCGAGCTCTACGGCCCGTGCAGCCTCGACGCGCAGTGCCCGGGGGAGAATGCCATCTGCCGTCGCAACGTGGACGGCTTCCCGGGGGGCTACTGCACGGTGCCGTGCGACGATCGCACGCCCTGCGAGGGTCTGGGCACGCAGAACAACCACTGCGTCCAGCTCGCTGGCGAGGACCGAACGTACTGCGAGGTGAATTGCGTCAACGGCCGCGATTGCCGCGGGGAGGCCTACACGTGCCTGGCCGACCAGCTGCCGACGGGCGGGCTCTGTATCCCCCTGTGCAGTGCGGATGCGCAGTGCGGCGCCGGCGCCGTGTGCGACGAGCACACCGGGCTCTGCGTGACCGCGGGCGGCGAGGCGACGGGCGCGCTGACCGGCGAGGCGTGTGCTTCGGACGAAGCATGCGCGAGCGGCTCGTGCGAGCCGCCCGCCAACGGCTTCATGGGTGGCTACTGCGTCTCGAATTGCATCCTTCCGACGGGCTTCAACACGAACACGTTCTTCGAAGGCACGGTGCTCCCGGGCGGAGGCTGTCCCGACGAGGGCGTGTGCATGCCGTTCAGGAGCTTCGCCGCGCGGGACCTCGGCGTCTGCCTCGATGGCTGCGCCGAGAGCTCCGACTGCCGTGACGGCTACTTCTGCCGCAAGGACTACCAGCTCCAGATGGGCGGGCCGACCTTCTCGTTCGAGAACGGGGTCTGCTGGCCGAACGGCTGAGCGACAAGACCGCCCGCTGGGCAAGCAGCGCTCGCCCAGATAAAGTCCAGTCCGAAGTTTTCTCGAGGAGCAACGCATGCGAGCCCAGTCGATGTCCGTGGTGGCGGGATTTCTCTCTCTGACGGCGCTCGGATGCGGCAGCGCCGCGCCGGCCGCCGTCGATGCCGGCGGAGGTGAGACCGACGCTGCTGCAGGCGGCGGACCGGACTCGGGCTCGGCGCCCCTCTGCTCGAACGTGCCGACGAACGGTTTCGGCGCCAGCGAGGGCCGCAAGCTCGAGAACTTCACGCTCCCGCAATGCAACAACGAGGACTACACGCTCTACGGTGAGGACTTCTGCGATCCGAGCCACACCCTCACGGTGATCAGCATCGCGGCCGAGTGGTGCGGGCCCTGCCAGGAGGAGAGTCGCCAGCTCACCGACCGCATCGTGCGCCCCTACGCCGACCAAGGCGTCCGCGTGATCCAGATCATCATCCAGAACGCTGACTACGGCCCGCCGGACCTCGATCTCTGCAACCGCTGGGTCACTCGATTCAACCTCACGGACAACATCGAGGTCATCGACCCGAACGGCTCGACCGCCGGCGCCTTCCCCTCGGGCTCGCTGCCCTCGACCCTGATCCTCGACGAGACCGGCACCATCATCTTCCGCGAGGACGGCGCCTCCGACGGGCTCGTGACGCTCCGCGCCGAGCTCGACCGCGCGCTCTCCGAGCGCGGGCGCTGAGCACCTCCGGTTCGACGTGACGGCCCCGTCATCGCCCCGAGCGCTCACCCCTCAGGTGGGCGCTCGTTCGTTTCGGTGCCTCGCGATCGGCCTCGCCATCGCGTGCGCGGGCATCGCGTCGAGCGCGTCCGCGGACGACCTCTCGTTCGACCTGCCCGTCTTCGGCCGCTCGACGTTCTCGATGACGAGCACGACCACGGCGCGCTACCGCGGCAACAACTACGACACGAACCTCTTCGACGACGACTTCGGCTCGCTCCAGCAACGTTTCGATCTCGCGCTGCAGGGAGACGAGCTGCGGCTCGAGGTGCGGCTCGACACGTTCCTTCCGTTCGGCTTCGAGCGCAGCGTGACGTTGCCCGGCGCGGGGATGGCGGCGCCGCTGGGCTCGTGGTTCGGCAACCAGGCCGAGAACGCCTGCCTCGAGGGGCGCGAGGCGAGCTGCTATCTGAGCTGGGACGTGCGCCCCGAGCGCATCGTCCTGCGCTGGGATCACGAGAGCTGGTCGGTCGAGCTCGGCGACACGCAGCTCGTGCTCGGTCGCGGCGTCGCGCTCTCGTTTCGCAAGGTCGACCTGCTCGGCGTCGACAACGCGCTCCGCGGCGCGCACGTCCGCTTCGACGACGGGCACTTCCGCTTCCGCCTGCACACGGGCCTCGCCAACCCGCAGAACCAGGACCCGATCACGCTCCGGATCTTCCAGGATCCCGCCGATGTGGTCGCGGCCGCGACGATCGGCGCGACCTTCGGTCCGAGCGACATGTTCCAGCTGAGCGGCCACGCCGTCCGCGTGTGGTTCGAGGAAGAGGGCCGCGACTTCTTCCTGCAGACGAGCGCGCTGACCTACGACCGGTCGGTCGACGTGCTGGGCTGGACCTTCGAGGCGCCGGCGCTCGCGGACGGACACCTCGCGCTCTACGCCGAGGCCAACGGCCTGCGCCGCACGATCCAGCGCGCGGCGACCGCGGGCCCCGAGGAGCATCAGTTCGGCCGAGGCCTCTACGCCTCGGCGCAGCTGCTCGCCGACGACCTCACCATCCTCGTGGAGTGGAAGGACTACTCGAACTTCCTCGTCGCCCGGGACACGCTCGAGGGCAACCCGTGGCGCATCTACAGCGCCGCGCCCTCGCTCGAGTTCGACGGGCCGCAGCGCCTGCGGGTCATCGGCAACCAGCGCGGCGGCTCGGTGCGCATCGACTACGCGTTCTCTCCAGGCCCATGGCAGTTCTCGGTCAACGGCTCGTTCTTCGGGCTGAACGAGGCGCCGCAGCGCGATCCATTCGACGGCATCCTCGTCACCCACGGCTGGCTCACGCTCCAGAAGCGGCAGGAGTACGCGGAGAACCAGATCAACTGGTCGATCAACGCGAGCGCCGGCTACCGACAGGAGACGATGCTGCACGACGTGTCGGGTCCGATGGGCGCGCTCGTGCGTCGCCGCGGAGATCTCGACCGCCGGATGGTGCACGGCATGCTCGACGCGACGTTCGGTCAGGGAGAGCACAGCCTCGACGTCGTGCTCGATCACCGCTTCGAGCAGGAGTTCTCGTTCGACTCGCTGCGCGACTTCCAGGTGGGCGGTCTCTCGCTCACCTACACGTACAACATCCAGCTCGCGATCTCGGCGGTGCTGCGCTGGTCCGACTACAAGCCTGGCGAGAACCGAGCGCGCGAGCGGCAGTACGGCATCACCGTGCCCGAGGCGCCAGGGGCGTTCCACCCCGGCACGCTCTACCCGTCGCTCGAGATCCGCTGGAATTTCGATCCGGGCACGTTCGTCCGCGGCTTCGTGGGCGCGACGCCCGGCGGGACGATCTGCTCCGGCGGCGTCTGTCGTGAGGTCCCGCCGTTCGAAGGGTTGCTCCTGCAGTTCGTCGGTCGACTCTGACCGCTCGTCTCGGCTCTCGCTCGCGCCGGAGTCCTCGGCACCCATGGCTGGCCGATGCTCCAGAAGCGGCAGGAGCACGCGGAGAAGAGGAACCGCGGTCGTCGCTTGACCGATCGCGACGCATCCCTTTAGAAGAGAGGGAGACCGACGGACCATGTCGGGACCAGAAAGGCTCATCGTGGGCTTCACGGCGCGAGGTCGGCTCGGTGAGAGGCAGCGCCCTTCCGGCGCCTGGGGGGCGCTCGGCCTGCTCGTCTCGGCGGGCTGCATGGTCGCTGCGCCGGAGGACGACGCCGCGCTCGCGCGGCGCGATGCCAACGTCGCGCGGCCCGACGCCCGGATCGACGCGCTCTCGCTACCACCGGTCCTTCCGCCGCGCGAGGGCTTCTGCGACTCCCCGTACGACTGCGACGACGGCCTCCTCTGCACCACGGACCGCTGCGTGCCGGCCGAGCTCGGCAGCTTCGAAGGGCTCTGCGCCCACATCCCCATCGACCAGTGCGTGGAGCCGCCCGACGCGGGACCGCCCGACGCCAGACCGCTGGACGTGGGCTCCGACGCCTCGCGGCGCTGCGCCGACCACGGGCTCCGCTTCTCGTGCGCGGTGCCGGGCGGCTGTCACTCCGAAGTCGGCTGGGTCACCGTCCGCGACTGGACCGGTGCCGAGGTCTACGAGGGGTGCCCCCTCGAGGGGGAGATCTTCCTCGAGGGCAGGTTGCGGGGCGCGGTGGTCACGGTCGGCTACAGCAACGCGTCCGGGCCGTGCCCCGGCGGCCATCAATGCGACGCTGCGGTCTTTCGCCTCGAGGTCGCCGAGCCATGCTGGGACCCGCGCTCGATCGGAGATGACGCCGGCTTCGTCCCGATCGGACTCGCCAACCTGAACAACTCGGTCGACGGAGGCGACCGTGGACCGTTCCGGTTCTCGGTAGAATAGCGAGCTCGACGCGCTGTGCCGTTCGCGACGGCGCGGTCGGCAGACCTGGGCGAGGTCCCATCTCGGGGTTCACGCCTGCTCGCGCGAACGACCGTCCGGGGCCATCATGGAGCGATGGCCTCGCGCCCCCCACCCCACCCGCCTGCGGCCGGGCCGGCCTCGCCCGAGCCTGCCGCAGAGGATGTCCTCCTGCCGCATGCGCGGACGGACGACGGCGCGGGCTTCCACGTGCTCCGCAAGCGCGGCGAGGCGGTCGATGCGGGGATCCTCCGCGCGGCGCGAGAGGGGCAGCCTCTGCACGGAGAGCTCGTGAAGCTCGCGCCGCGCGAGGGGACGCCGCTCTTCGACGTCGAGGTCCTCCACGACGCGAGAAGCGCGACGACGCGCCCGCAGTCGCTCGGGCGCCCTCCCCGCGTGAGCAGCGCCAAGTTCCGGTCGGGCTGGGATCGCATCTGGGGCGAGCCCGGCGAGGAGCCGAGCTGATGCGCCCGCGTCGCGGAGGGCCGTGATGGCCGCACGAAAGCGCGCCCGTGCGCTACGTCGGCAGCTCGATCGAGATGTAGAGAAACTGATCGACGCACGCGAGCGTCTCGCCCGGCTGGAGGTCGGCGGCGACCCTGCGCGCCCGATCGAGGTCCCGAGCGCCTCGGTGGTCGAGGTGCGCGCGCTCGCCCACCGCTGCCTGGCCTGCGATGCGGAGCTGCGCGTGAAGGAGCACCGTGCCGAGCACGACCTCCGCACGCTCGAGCTCGTGTGCAAGCAGTGCGGGCGCCCCCGGAGGATCTGGATGCGGATCGCGCTGCCCTGCTGAGGGCACGTCTCCGCGAGCGAGGCCCGCGCAGGGCGCGAGGGTCAGAGCGGAATGCGACCGTCGTCGAGCGGGACGCGGAATGTCACGCGGGCGCGCGCGCCAGGCGTCATGTGCACGCGCAGCTCGGAGTCGACGATGACCGCCTCGGGGTGGCCTTCGAGCGCAGGCAGCGACTCCAAGCAGCGGGCGGGGCCCATCACGAAGCACGCGGTGGAGTACGCGTCCGCGTCGATGCCCCGATCGGCCAGCACCGTGACCTGCACCGTGCCCTCCGCCGGACGGCCCGTCCGCAGATCGATGATGTGGTGCCAGCGGCGACCGGTGTCGTCGATGAAGTAGTGCTCGTAGTCGCCGGAGGTCGAGATCGAGCCGTCGCTCGCATCGAAGTACGCGATGTAGTCCTGTCGGCGCGGGTGCTGGATCCCGACGCGCCAGAGCCGCTCGCCGCGACGGCCGCCGAGCTGAACTTGGCCGCCCCCGAAGATCATGAAATTCGGATACCCCCGCGCGGTCAGCAGCGCGCCGGCGCGGTCGAGCGCGTACCCCTTCGCGATCCCTCCGGTGCCGATCGCCATCCCGGCGCGACGCAGCGACACCGTGCGCGCGTCGGCGTCCACCGAGAGATCCGCGTGGCCGACGAAGGGCAGCCGCGCGGCGAGCTCGGCATCGGTCGGCACACGCTCGCTCCCGCGCTGGAAGAGATACATGCCGCGCAACGCGGCCCACGTGAGATCGAAGGCGCCGTTCGTGTCGCGGGAGATCCGTAGACCGGCCTCGACGACCGCCAAGGTCTCCGGCCCGACGTGCACGGGGGCGCGACCGGCCGAGGCGTTGATCTGCGACACCTCGCTCTCCTCCTGCCACTCCGAGAGCAAGGTCTCGAGGCGCGCGATCTCGTCGAGCGCTTCGTTCATCGCGGCGCGCGCCGCGGGCTCGTCCTCCGACACGACACTGACCTGGTAGACGGTGCTCATGAGGGCGCGCTCGACGCCGACGATCGGCACGTCCTCGCGCGGCGGGTCGGGCTCGGGCGGCTCATCAGCCTCCGGGGCGGGACGTTCGGTGTGGTGCGGCTGGGCGGGGCCGGAGCCGCGCCCCCCGGCGCCCCGCCGC
>JBKDQC010000585.1:0-13109 GCA_046342295.1 Deltaproteobacteria bacterium
CTGGGCATTCCGGGTCAGTATCCGGGCGGCGATCCGGCCCTGATCGTGGTGCCGCCCGTGGATCAATTCCGCCGCGACTACGTGTTCTTGACTCCTGCGACGTACGGCTTCGACGCGGTGACGATCGTGTCGCCTCCGGCCGCGACGGTGCTGCTCGACGACGCTCCGCTGCCGGCGACGTGCGAGCGCGTGGGGTCCGACGGGAGCTCCGGGGCGATGGCTCCGTGGGTCATTCACCGCTGCCCGCTGTCGTTTCCCATCGTCAACGGCGACTTCTCCGTCAGCGCGGGGAGCCAGGGAGATGGCGTGCACCGCGTGCGCGCAGACGTGCCGGTGGGAGTGGTGGTGTCGGGCTTCGATGCCTTCGTCAGCTACGCGTACGCCGCGGGCATGGACCTGGAGCTCTTGCGATGAAGACGACTTCGATGGGCGTTGGCCTCCTCCTGTCGATCTCCGGCTGCGGGGGCGCGCCTGCCACGCCCGACGCGCCGGACGAAGACCGCGACGCCGATGTCTCGGACGGGCCTGCGGACGCGACCGTACCTCGAGAGGCTGGGTTCCTGCCGGACGCGGCGCGACCGCGCGCGGACGACGACGGCAACATCGGGTTCGACACCGCCCAGGTCGTGACGGTCGGAGGGCCGGTGGTCACCGGGAGCTTCGTGGGAGTCGGAGACCGTGACTTCCTCCGGTTCGAGGTTGCGGCGGGGCAGTGGATCGCCGTGCAGTTCCGGGCTCCGCCCGGCTCTCCGTCCGAGGGCGGTCTGACATTGCCCCTGTTCGCCCTCTTCGACAGCGACCGCTCCCCTCAGGCAACGCAGCTGGGAGCTCGGCACGACGGCTGCGGGAGCGAGCCCGAGCCAGGCTGGGCGGAGGTCGCCACCCGGGTGGCGCGCGCAGGGACCCACTACCTGGAGGTTGGACTTCGCGACCTGAGCGGCTCGACCCGGGGCGGGGGCGAGTGGAGCGTGCGTGTCCTCGACCTCGCGACTTCACCCAACTCCCTGATCGCGTCCGAGACGGGCATGCCACGGGTCACGGCGGCACACCGCTGCGTGCTCACCGCGTTCGAGACGGCGTCGGACACCGACGTGCTCGCGCTCGAACTCCCCCCCTTCAGGTTGCTCTCGGCCGTGCCCTACACCCGCCACGGAGCGACTGGGGGCGCGGAAAGCTTCGAGGTCCGCAGTGAGGACGTGCTCGTGGGCCGGGGGGGCACGCTTGGCCAACTTCTCGATCCGTCGTTTTCGGAGCCCCGCCTCCGTCTGCGTGGCCGCGGGTCCATCGGGGACAACGATCACGCGATCGTCCTGGTCCGACCGCCTGCGTTCTACGGACCCGATGCGTTCTTCGTCGAGGCGGAAGAGGCGCGCAACGACGTGTTCGAGATGGCGGAGGCGATGCCCCGGGTTCCGGCGCCGGACGCGGAGGGGCGACCCGCCCCCTTCGTGACTCGCCTCCCCGAGGGCGACGTCGATCACTTCTCGTTCGAGGTCAGCGGCCCCGCCAGCCTGGAGCTCTTCTGCAATGCCGGAGAGGTGATCGGCTCGGGCGTGGATGACCTCGCGATGAGCCTGCTCGACGAGGACGGCGTCGAACGCCAGCGGGCAGTAGCTCGGGAGTCCGGTCTGACCATCTCGACGACGCTCGAGGCCGGACGTCACATCTTGCGCATGTCGGCGGCGGGTCGCTCGCCGGAGGTTCGGAGCGATCTCGTCCTCTGCCAGGTCTATCTCTCGGATGGCGGTAGAATGTAGGCGGTCGCGCGGGCTCACGTCAGCTTCGCGCCGAGCCTTGGGCCCGAGCACGAACAACCATCCGTATCGCCGCCGGGGCATCTCCGAAGCCATCCGCTCTACTCGAAGTACTCCTCAGTATTCCTGGTCACTCGGCCAGCACTGGCGGGGCGCCGCAACGCCGATCCGATCAGGTTCTTTCTGCTCGGCCCCTTTTCGCGGTGAAGGCGCGCGACCCTCTCGTCGAGCTCCGCATTCGCCACGGGGACCCGCCTTCGCGGGGTCACTCCGGAGGGGGCTCATCGGCGGCAAACGCGTACACGCCGCGGGCCATGAGCGAGACAGCGCGCTCAGCGCGGAGGCGAAAGATGGCGCCGCGCGCCTTCCAGATCGCCGCATCCGCCCGAGACGCGTCTGCCGCGAGCTGCGCGAGGTGACACGCGAGCGCGAGCTCGCCCGCCTCGGCCAGCCGCTGCGCGCGCTCGATCAACCGAGGCGCGCCGCCGGCGGCATCGGCCAGCTCACGGGCCAGGACGGTCGGAGGCGCGGGCTCGAGAGACGCCGGGTCCCCGTCCCACCAGCCGCCATAGAGGCGCGCGATGTTGCGCACGACGAACTCGGGCTGGTCGTAGATCGGTGTGAGGTAGGGGCGCGAGAGGAGAGCGACCGGTGCCTTCACCTCGTGCAACAGCTCCCGCAGCGGCATGCCCTGGTTCATGCGCGCGAGCGTCTCGCGCACGAGATGCTCGAGGAGCTCGGCCGTCTCGGTGAGCGCGCGCCGCACGCGGTCGGCGCCCCAGATTGGTACGCCGTGCCCCGGACAGAGCACTTCGGCGCCGAGCGCGGCCATCTCGCGCAGCGCCACGGCCCACTCTGCGGGGTAGCGCTGCACCTTCTGCGGGTTGCCCGCGTTGGGCGCCGCCCAGAGGAAGAGGTCGCCGGTGCAGAGCACCTTGCGCGAGGGCAGCCACACCCAGCTTGCGTCGTCGGTCTCGCCCCGGGCATGCACGACCTCGATGCGCTCGCCGCCGACGTCGAGGGCCATGCGGTCGCGGTAGGTCACGTCGGGATCGCGGTACGCCGAAGGCCACTCGACGTTCGCCTTGAACTGCCGCGAGTTGATGCAGCCGTTGTAGCCGCGGGTCTTCTCGTAGCGCCGGAAGCGCGCCGGGACGGCCTCGTGAGCGACCACGAGCGGTGTCGCAGCGCCCCGCCGCTTGGCGTGCTCCTCCCACTTGTCCACGCCGAACACGTGATCGACGTGGCCGTGCGTGTAGACGATCGCGTGCGCGGGCGCGTCGCGCCAGGCCGTCAGCCACACGAAGACCTGCGTCGCGAGGAGGAAGCTTCCGGTGTCCACGAGCACGAGCCCGCGCGCGGTCTCGATCGCGGTCGCGTTCGCGAAGCTCGACGCGAAGCAGACGCCCTCCGCCACCTCCTCGGTGACGAGCAGCGGCTGGAAGGGCGGCTCGACGAGCGGGTCGCGCTCGCCCTCCCAGTATTCCTCGAAGCGTTCGCGCAGCGTCGACATGACGCGAGGATACGACGTCCGGTGAGGCCTGCGGCGCGGGAGCCCGGGGCAGTCCTCGATGCGACCACCGCCGTGCCCATGCGCACCGTGGAGTTGGACGGTGGCGCGCGGCTGCTTCTGACGGCGTCCAGAGCGCTCGCTCGGAGCGGCCCTCTTGCCGGATCGAGCCTGCCTCACCCGCACCGAACGATGGGAGTGAAGCGTGCTCTCAACGCGGGGTCACGCGAATCGGAGTCGTCGTTCCGTTGTACCGGTTGCCCTCTTCGCCCGTCACCGCCCGCATCGGCTCGTAGCCGCGCGGCAGCCCGGGCATGTCGACGCGCATGCCGTCGAGGATCTGCACCCAGTTGCGGCCCTGGCCGTCGAGGAGGCCGAGGAGAAGCTTCGCCGTCGAAGCGCCCATCCCGGGCCAGTACGCGGCCAGGCCGTTGCCGACGACGTCGAGGCGCGCACTCGCTCCGGGGTGCATGTCGAGGAAGTCGATGTCGTAGTAGTTGTACGAGACGCACGAGTTGAAGAGCATCACCTGGTAGCGGTCGGGAAAGTTGCTCCCCGTGTACGCGACCGGCTCGAGCGGTCCGTGACCGAAGTGCGAGTGCCCCGTGTAGGTGAAGACATCGCTGTGCCAGAAGGCCTCGAGGTAGCGGTTGCGCGCGGCCGCGCGCCAGTCGGGGCGGCCGTCTTCTCGGCCGTAGTAGGTGCGCAGCTCGATCGTCATCGCGCGCGTCTCGGTGCCACGCGTCACGCTCACCGGAAGAGACCACACGATCCAGCGCTCGAGCCATTTGTCGCGGACTTGCGCGAGGAGCGCGTCGCGCTGGGCGCGGGTGTTGGCAGCCGCCGGCCAGCGAGCGCCGTCGAGGACCCACGCGGCCACGTCCTCGTAGGTCACGCCGGAGAGGGGGCGCCCATCGACGGTGAAGTCGAGGAGGAAGGCGTTGGGCTGCGTCTCGGTGACGCGCAGGCCCGGCCAGGCGGCGCGGAGGGTGCGCACGTAGCGGAGATCTTCGACGAGTCCGTAGTCGCGCGGGTTGCGATCGTCCGCGTCCACTCCGAAGAAGGAGTACACCACGACCTTGGTCCGGTCGGTGCCGAAGCCGAAGAGCTGATCGGTCTCGGGCCAGGTCGTCGGAGGCGCGGTCGTGCTCGTGAGCTGCGCACGGATCATCACGAAGCGGCGATTCGCATCCTGTGCCGAGAGCGAGCCGGTGCCTGCCGGCAGCCCCGACGCGGCGTTGTTCAGAGCCGCCTGTTCGCGCGTGATCAGCGCCTGGCACGCCGAGCGGCTCGGGTCGTAGTGAAACCAAAGCGAGTCGGGCTCGATCGACGCCGTGTCGCCACACGGCCCCGACAGCTCCGCAGCCCGGGCCGCGTAGTCGCCGAAGAGCGCGGCGAAGCGGACGGAGGTGCCGCGGAACGTGCGCGGCACGAGGGCGCGGTCGCGGTAGCGGTACGTGACCCGGTCGATCGCGGGACCCCGCGTGCCGTCGGCCGCGACCACCTCGAGGCGCTCGCGCGTGAAGGTGCGCGGGTCGAGGTTCGAGCGCGCGTCGCGGTCCCGAAGCGAGATCGCGGGGGTGTGGAGCAGCGCCCCGAGGGCGCTCTTGACCTGTCGTCGCACGGCGTCCTGCGCGACCGAGTCCGGCGCGCCCGCGGGCACGTAGACGAAGCTGTCCCAGGCGATGTCCTGAACCGTCGCGCTCGCCGACGAATCGGCGGCGCCTTCGACGGTCTCCCAGATGGGATCTTCGGGGTCTGGGCCGGGGTACAGATCCTCGGCCGTGGGCGCTCCCACGCATCCGAGCGCGAGCGCCGTGAGCAACGAGAGACCCCACACGCGGGGCGCGGAGCGAGCTGTCGCGAAGCGAACCATGACGTTCATGCCGGCGCAGTACGCAGGGCCCGTGCCCGGCGTCTCGCGAGACTTCCATCCAGCGTTTGCGCGGTCTCCTCGCGCGGCGGAGGCCCACTGGGTGGCGGAGTGGCCAGCGCGGTGGCGACCCGCGGCGCCACGCGGTCGGTCTCGCCGTGCGGGTCATTGCGCTGGCGCGGCGGCGGCGTTCCGCTACCCATCGCTCCGTGTCGGTCCTCGTCCTCGAGAACAGCTCCCTCTCCTTCGGCGCCCGCGCGATCTTCGAAGACCTGTCTCTTCGCATCGCGGAGGGTGATCGCATCGGCCTCATCGGCCCCAACGGCTCCGGCAAGAGCACGCTCTTGCGCGTGCTCGCGGGCGAGCAGCAGGTCGACTCGGGGCTCGTGCGCACCTCGCGCGGCGCGCGCATCGGCTGGCTGCCTCAGGATCTCGCGCTCGAGGGAGGGCGCTCGCTCCTCGGCTTCGTGCGCTCGAGCGTGCCGGGCCGCGCCGAGCTCGAGGCGCGGCTCGCGGAGGCCGAGGCGCGCTACGCCGAGGTCGAGGGCGCAGGGCGGGCGAACGAAGATGCGCTGATGGAGGCGGCCGCGGAGCTCTCGGAGGTGCACGAGCGGCTCGCGGGATTCGACACGCTCTACTCGGAGCACGAGGCGACGAAGATCCTCGGAGGCCTCGGCTTCACGACCGCCGACCTCCTCCGCGATCTGGGCGAGCTGTCTGGCGGCTGGAAGATGCGCGCGGTGCTCGCGGCGCTGCTCTTCCAGCGTCCGGACGTGCTGCTGCTCGACGAGCCGACCAACCACCTCGACATGCCGTCGGTCGCGTGGTTCTCGGACTTCCTCGCGCGCTACCCGCGCGCGTTCGTCCTCATCTCCCACGATCGCGAGTTCTTGAACGAGCAGATCCGGCGCGTGGTGACCTTCGAGACCGAAGGCGTGCGCCAGTACGCGGGCAACTACGAGCGCTACCTCGTGCAGCGCGCCGAGGAGGAGGAGATCCTCGAGAACAAGGCCAAGAACCTCGAGCGGGAGCGGGACAAGGCCAAGGAGTTCATCGACCGCTTCCGCGCCCAGGCGACCAAGGCCAAGGCCGTCCAGAGCCGCATCAAGGCGCTCGACAAGATGGAGTCCGTCGAGACCTACCGAAAGCGCCGGACGATGCGCTTCAGCTTCCCGTCCGTCGAGCGCGCGGGGCAGGACGTGATCAAGGTCGAGCACGTCCGCAAGGCCTACGGACAGCGGGTGGTGCTGCCCGACGTCAGCGTCACGGTGTACCGGGGCGACCGCATCGGCATCATCGGGCCCAACGGCGCCGGCAAGACGACGCTCCTCAAGATGATCGCCGGAGAGCTCGAGCCGACGGCCGGCGCGATCCGCTACGGACACAACGTCAAGCCTGGCTACTACGCGCAGCACCACGCGGAGCTCTTGCACCCCAAGAACACCGTGCTGCAGGAGGTCGCCTCGACGAACGAAGAGCTCGGGCAGACGCGGGTGCGCGGTGTGCTCGGCGCATTCCTCTTCAGCGGCGACGACGTCGACAAGCCGATCGGTGTGCTCTCGGGCGGCGAGCGCGCGCGCGTCGCGCTCGCGCGCTTGCTGGTCGACCCTGGGAACCTGCTCCTGCTCGACGAGCCGACGAACCACCTCGATCTCGACTCGTGCGAGAGCCTGGTCGAGTCGATGGCGGGCTACGAGGGGACGATGGTCTTCGTCTCGCACAACCGTGCGCTCATACGCCGCCTGGCGACGAAGATCTGGGTCGTCGAGGGAGGCACCGTCACCGAGTACCGCGGCAACCTCGACGACTACATGCAGCAGGAGCGTACGCGGCTGACCGAGCTCGCGAAGGGCGACACCAAGGGAGGCGAGGGACCCCGCGGCGCCGCACGCGCACCGGGCAGCACGGGGGCCAAGGCCGCGAGCCAGGGCGGCGACGCGGGCCTTGCCCGGTCGACCCAAGCTGCCAGGTCGGGCAGCGCAGCGCCTCCCCCGCCCGACCGGAGCCGCGAGGACGACAAAGCCCGAAAGCGCGAGGAGGCCAAGCGGCGCGAGGAGCGCGGCAAGAAGATCGCGCCGCTCAAGAAGAAGGCCGAGGAGCTCGAGAAGCGCATCGCCGAGCTCGAGGCGAAGCAGAAGGAGCGCAACGACCAGCTCTGCGATCCGAGCGTCGCCATGACCGACAAGGAGCGTTTCGCGACGCTCGACGCGCTTCAGTCGGATCAGGCCAAGATCGACGAGCTCACCGAGCGATGGGGCAGCGTGCAAGAGGAGCTCGAGAAGGCCGAGCGCGAGCTCCACGGGTGACGCGCGAAGGTGCGACGCCGGGTTGCGCGCCCTGGTAGCATCTCCGGCCGGTGTACAAGGACGCGCAGGCGCCGGAGCTGCCGGCCCGGCTGGGCCGCTACGAGCTTCTCGCACCGATCGCGTCTGGCGGCATGGCCGAGGTCTTCGCCGCGCGGGTGGTGGGCGACCCCGCCCCGGCCAAGCTCGTCGCGATCAAGCGGATGAGGGAGGAGCTCCTCGGGGAGGCGCGCTTCGTGTCGATGTTCCTGGACGAGGCGCGTATCGCGGCGCACCTCTCGCACCCGAACGTGGTCGGGCTCGAGGACCTCGGCCGCACAGAGCAGGGCGTGCCGTACCTCGTGATGGACCTGGTCGTCGGGGCCTCGGTCGCCGATCTCCTCCGAGGCGATCCGGGCCTCGAGAGGAAGGCAGTCCCGCTGGAGATCGCGGTCGAGCTCATCGCGCAGGCGGCCGAGGGGCTGCACGCGGCGCACGAGGCGAAGGACGCGCTCGGTACGCCCCTCGAGATCGTGCACCGCGACGTCTCGCCGCAGAACATCCTCGTGGGTCTCGACGGGCGGGCTCGGATCTCCGATTTCGGCATCGCGCGCGCCGTCGCGCGGCTGACCCGGACGGCGACGGGCGAGCTCAAGGGCAAGGCGCGCTATTTCTCGCCCGAACAAGCGCATGGCAAGGACGCGGATCGCCGCTCGGATCTCTTCGCGCTCGGCGTGGTGCTCTGGGAGATGCTCGCGCTCCAGCCACTCTTCTCCGGGCGCTCGCTGCCCGAGGTGTTGCGCGCCGTGAGCGCGCAGGCCGTGCCGGACGTGCGTGACCGGCGCCCCGAGGTTCCCGAGCCCGTCGCGCGCGTCCTCGCGCGCGCGCTCGAGAGGGACCTCGAGGCGCGCGTTGCGACCGGGGAGGAGCTCGCGCGGTGCCTTCGAGCCGCGGCGAGGGACTCCGGCCTCCGAGCGCCACAACGCTTGGAGATTGGTGGCTACGTGGAGTCGCGGGCGGGGCAGTCGATCACGAGGCTTCTCGAGGCGAGTCGCGCGCGCAGCCCGGTGCCCGTCGACCTCCCCTTCGAGGGCGACACCACGTTGCGCAACGACGCCGGCTTCGAGGACGAGGTCACGGTGGTCGACCCGGCGCTCTGGCGAGGGACCGCCGCACCTGGGGGCGAGGCGTCAGCTCGATCGGGGGGCGTGGTCACGATTCCCGAACGTTTCGAGGACGCGCGCATGCGCGCCGCTGTGTCGGAGGCTGTCGAGGCGATGCGCGCGCGGGAGGTGGCGCCCGCGGGACCGCGCGCGGGGGTGCGGACGCTCCCGCTCGGCGTGATGGCGCCAGCCGACATGCCTGCCGCGGCGGAGCTCCTCCCGCAGGCCGAGACGCAGGCGCCCGCGACCCAGGCGCCTGCGACCCAAGAGACCACGTCGAGCTGCCAGCGCTGCGGTCGCACGGTCTCGCGCAGCACCCTGGGCTTCGCCGAGGACGGTGCGACGGTCTGCAAGCGCTGCCTCTCGGCCGAAGTGATCGAGGTCGGAGATCGCAGCGCGGTGAGCACGATCGCGGGGATGGGCTACGGCGCGCTCCTGTCGGGGGTCGTCACCTTGTGTACGAGCTGGATCCCGTACTGGAACCTCGTGCCCGCCGCGCTCGCGATCGGGAGCGCGGTCGCCTTCTTCGTGAACGTCGCCCGCAGTCCCGAGGCTCGGCGGCGCATGGGCTGGCAGCTCCCGGCGGCCACGGTGTGCGCGGCGATCGGGCTCGCGCTCGGGCTGCTGGCGCCGCTCGCGTACCTGCTCGTCGCGCTCGGCCTCGCGGCCGGGGCGCGGTGAAGAGCCGCTCGGCCAGGACGAATCTCAGGGGCGCCGGCTCACGTGCGGTCGGGCGCTGCCTCGTACGGCGGTCCAGGCGCAAGCAGAGCCGCTTCTCGGTAGCCCCGGAGCGCCACGATCCACGAGAGAGGTGAGGGGTGCCGGACGCCCGTCTCCACCGGGCTGTCCGCGCGCAGCGCACGAGCCGGAGCTGGCTCCGAGACCGCGGCCCGCTCGACGGTCTCGGGCTCGAGCTCGCCTTCGAGGATTTCCGTCTCGCCCGAGCGCGTCATCGAGCCCACGGTGAGCGCGGCGACCGCGAGGGTCAGTCGCGACGAGGTCGCGCGGCGGGTGAGGAGGCGGAGGGTCATCGGAGGGCTCCCGGACTGCCACGGTACGCATGACCCGCGCGCGGGGATCGAACACCTCGCTCCGCCATGGTGCGGCGGGGAGTCAGCGCGTCGAGTCGTGGAGCCGGCCATGTCACGCGGCTCGAGGCAGCACGTCCCGGGCCAGCTTCGTTTGTTCGAAAACTCAGGGGAACTTCGACCGGATCACGACGCGGACCGGCCAACGGTGCAGCCGGTCCGGCGGCCCCGCTGTTCAGCGACGTGAGCTCGCGAGCGGCGCCCCGCGAGCTCCGCAGTCGACCGCGCGCGCGAACCGGCGACGTCGGTTCCCCGCGTTGTATCCCTCCCGCCGGATCGAGCCAGCTTGACGCGCATCGACCGACGCGAGTGAGGCGGGCAGTCAGAGGCCCGACGTCGGCGGACATCGACGCGTGCTGGGCACGAAGAGCTCGGCCGAGGAGCCGTAGCCCGCGACCAGCACCTGGCCACCCTCGAGCGCCGTCGTCGTGTGCCAGTAGCGCACGGCGGCCATCGAGCCCGCGCTCGACCAGGTGTTCGTCGCCGGGTCGAAGAGCTCCGCACTCGCCAGAACCGCTGCGCTGCTTTGGCCTCCCACGACCAGCACGCGGCCGTCGGTGAGCCCCGTCGCTCGGTGCGCGCCGCGCACGGTGGACATCGAGCCCGCCGGCGACCAGCGGTTGGTCGTCGGGTCGTACACCTCCGCGCTCGCGAGCGGCGCCGACGTCTCGCGGCCGCCCGAGTAGGTACGGCCGCCACCGGTGACCAGCACCCTCCCATCCGCGAACAGCGTCTCCGTGTGCTCGCCACGCCCGGTCGTCATCGAGGCCACGCTCGACCAGGTGTTCGTCGTCGGGTCGTACAGCTCCGCGCTTGCGAGTGGTCCCGGAGGCGCTCCGGCGATGCCCGTCCATCCGACCCCGCCCGCAACCAGCACGCGACCGTCTGCGAGCCGCGTCGCCGAGTGGCGTTCGCGCGCAGTCGCCATCGAGCGCGCGCTCGACCACGTGTTGGTAGTTGGGTTGTACAGTTCCGCGGTCACCAGGTACGGCCCGGTCGTCGACCCTTCGCCACCCACCACCAGCACCCGCCCGTCCGCGAGCAGCGTCGCGGTGTGCCTCAGATGCGTGCTGACCATCGAGCCGGCGCGCGACCAAGTGTTCGTGGCAGGGTCGTACAGCTCCGCGCTCGTCAGAATCGGAGACGAGCTGATGCCCCCGGCGACCAGCACCCGGCCATTCGCGAGAAGCGTGGCCGAGTGGAAGTAGCGAGTGCTTGCCATCGAGCCGGCGCTCGACCAGGTGTGGGTGGTCGGGTCGTACAGCTCCGCGCTCGCCAGAAGTCCCGATGAGCCGCCGTGGCCGCCGGCCACCAGAACCCGGCCGTCGGCGAGCCGCGTCGCCGAGTGGAGGTAACGCGAGCTCGCCATCGAACGCGCCGGCATCCACGTGGGAGCGGCGTTCTCTCCAGAGCTCGCGAGGTCCCCGACGTTGGCGCTGGCGTCGTTGCAGTCCTGGGCCGTGGGGACGCCGTCGCAGTCCGCGTCCGAGACGCACGTGGTGGTTAGCTCGATCTCGCCCGTGCCCGGGCCCCCGCGGCGCGGCTCGACGTACACGTAGTGGACCTCGCGCGGCGCGGTGAGGGCGTAGTCGAGGTCGAGCCGGCTCGGCGTGGGGACCGAGCGCGTGGGGACCACGAGGCTCAGCGCGCTCTCGGGCCCCTGGTAGAGGTAGGCGGCGGGGAGCACGCCGCCCGCGACGCGCTGTGCGTCGAGCTCGAGGGAGGCGGGCAGCGCCGCGGCGCCGGCGCGGGGGCGCAGCGCGAGCACGACGGTGTTGCAGCCGCTGGCGGGGTCGCCGGAGCTGCAGGGGTTGCGACCGATCGAGACGCGGATGGAGCCGCCGAGGGGCAGGGTGGGCAGCGGGCTGCCTGCGGTCGGGTCGTCGGCGGGGCGGTCGGTGTGTGCCGCTTCGATGACGGCGGCGACCTCCGCGGGGTCGGGTGCGTCGGCGGCAGGATCGAAGTCCGCGTCGAGCGGCTCGGTGTCGCAGGCGTTCGCGGCGACCGCGAGGATGACTGCGAGGCCAAGCCCACGCGCACAGAAAGACGTGATCATCAGCCCAGCGCTCAGCACGACCCGGGCCAGTCCTGGGGCGACGAGAAGCCCTGGGATCTCGTCGCAGACGCCTCACGGGGTGGCTGCCCGGGTCGCCGCTGGCCGGGTCGGTGGTCCCCAGCGGTGGACGAGGGCCCGCGGCGGGCTATCCGCGGCGGCGGCATCCATCTATGGTCCAGCGCCCCCGACGAGCGCTGAGCCCGGGGGCAGCGACCCCGACACGGGGTCCGAAGGAACCTGAAAATGTTGAAGATCCAGCATGTCGCTGCCTCTCTCGGGTGGCCTCGGAGTTGCAACGCCGAGGGCGCATGCGGCCCACGACGGCCCAGGAGGCGACATGAAGGCGGCATTCTCGGTTCTTCTGGTGGCGGGCATGACGGGGGCGGGGCTCGCGGGATGCGACCAGCCCGCAGGGACGGGAGCGGGCGATGCTCGTACCTCGGCGGGGGGTGATGGGGGCGCTTCGGTCGACCCGGGCGTCGATGGTGGCGCTTCGGTCGACCCGGGCGTCGATGGTGGCGCTTCGATCGATCCGGGCGTCGATGGTGGCGCTTCGATCGATCCGGGCGTCGATGCAGGCAGCGCGATGCCCACCGATGGGGCCCTCGAGGGTTACTGGGTGTGGGAGGACCGGGTCGCCGGTTCCATGTCCTTGGGCTTCGCCCATCTGGACGGGCGGGCCAGGATGAGGATGGCGTTTGGCACCGGCAACACGTGTCACTACATCTGGAACGAGACCACCGGCTCCGACTTCCACACCCCCTGCACGTACGCGATCTCGGGCGACATGGTGACCTACACCGCCGCCGCCGACGCCGATGGCAGCGCCGCCGGGTACTCGTGCACGCACCCGGACTGGACCTCTTGGAACGACCGCCCCGCTGTGCAGTACGGCAGATACAGGTTCGTCGGCGACCGGCTGTGGCTGGGCGTCAATGCGTACTGGGGCTTCGGGGGCGGCGTGACCTTGGAGGGCGGCTCCAACATTCCCGCAAACGGCTCGTGCAAGCGCTTCGGATACTGGGAGTCCCTGGGCCAGGCTGAGTCTGAGGACGTCTGGATCGTTTACAGGCGTGTGACCAGGGAGGAGTGGGAGAGCGTAGGTGCAGGCTCCTGTGCCGCCTGCGCCACGTACCCTGCTGCGACGGTCTGCCGGTAGCGAAAGCAGACATGGCCTGCCTGCGGCCCTGGCGATCATCCCGACGTCGACTGAGAGCACGTGGCACTTGGATGGATCGATGCGCCACGGGCTCGAATCGGCGGGAGGGAGGCTCTCGCCGATTCACTCGGGTGCAGATCGCACCGCGTCACGCCGCCTTGTTCATCTGGGGCAACTCGGCCGCGGTGCGCTGTTGAAGCCGGACGCGCTCTGCACCCGTGGAC
>JBKDQC010000586.1:0-10075 GCA_046342295.1 Deltaproteobacteria bacterium
CCACGACGTCGAGGGTGCGGCGCGCACCGCCCCACGGATTCACCTCGACGACGCCCGGCACCGACCGCAGCGTCGGGGCGATCTCCAGGTTCACGATCTCGAGCAGCTCCGAAGCGCTGCGCCGAGGAGAGCGCACGACGAATTGGAAGATCTCGCCCAAGCCTCCGCTCATCGGGCCGAGCTCGGGCGGCTCGGCCGTCGGCGGCAGGACACCCGTGACGCCGGCGAGCCGCTCGCCCACGAGCTGCCGTGCGCGGACGAGGTCGGTGCCACGCTCGAAGACGACGGTGACCGCGGAGATCCCGTAGCGCGAGAGGCTTCGCTGCGTCTCGGTGTCCGGCACGCCGCCGAGCGCGAGCTCGATCGGTCGCGTGACCTGTCGCTCGACCTCCTCGGGGGTGAGGCCCGGCGCCCGTGTGAGGACCAGCACCTGGGTGCCGGTCACGTCGGGCAGGGCATCGAAGCGCAGCTTCGCACCGACGAAGACCGCCGCGAGCGCCGCGAGCAACGTCACGGCGACCACGCCGACGCGATGCTCGACGGCGAGGCGCGCGAGGTGCGCGATCGGCCCGGCGCTCTCGAGCTCTGGGCCGGGGCCGTTCACTCGTCCTCCACGACGGCACGCGCGGGCTCGAGCGAGATGCGATCACCCTCCGCGAGGGCCGCCCCAGTCCGCGCGCGCACGATCGCGCGCGTTCCGGACGCCGTGAGCACGTCGATCGGCACCCGCGTCGCGGCGTCCCTTTCGTCGAGGCGCTCGAGGAAGGTCTCGGAGCCGTCGAGCACGAGGGCGTGCGCGTCGATCTCGACGGCATCGACCCCGGCGGGCACCACGAGCACCCGCCCCATGATCGGTGCCGTCACCTCGATCGCGCCCGCAGGCTCGAGCCACACGAGGGTGGTGCCGTCGTGCGCGTCGAGGGCCATGCCCGAAGGTGCGTCCAAGAGCTCGAGGGTCGAGCCGTCGAGGCCCACGAACACGAAGTGGGCTCCCCGCGGCAGGCCTTGCGCGAAGCGCGCCTCGATGCGCGGCGCGAAGGAGCCCGCGATCACCGCGAAGGGCGCCGAGCCGACGGCGCGGACCTCTCCGACGACGGCGTTGACC
The DNA here is from genome assembly GCA_046342295.1 of Deltaproteobacteria bacterium. Lineage (GTDB taxonomy): Bacteria > Myxococcota_A > Polyangia > Polyangiales > Sandaracinaceae > JAFLCL01. The sequence goes on from JBKDQC010000586.1 coordinate 1,106, forward strand.
TCTCGGACGGGGCCCGCGATCGGGGCCCGGAGCGTGATCGCCCCGCGCCGGAGCGCCTGAGCCGCCTCGGCCGTGGTGAGCGAGGCTGCACGGAGGGTGGAGAGCGCGAGCCGCCGCTCGACGTCGAGGCTGGCGAGCTCGACCTCCTGCTCGAAGACACCCCCGCGGTCGACGAGGCCCTCGCCCTGCAGGGCCGCGAGCTCCGTACGCCTCGCGGTGCGGAGCGCCTGCGCGGGGCCGAGCGAGGCGAGCCGCGCGGCTGCGGCCAGGACCTCGGGGATCACGACGTCGACGACGGGCGCGCCCGCCTCGACGTGATCGCCGGCACGCACATGCACGAGCACGACACGCGCGTCGTGCGATGCGGCCACGCGCGCCTCCGAGCCGGGCGCCGCGACGATGCGCGCGGGGGCTTCGAGCAACGAGAGATCGTGCGGCGCACGCGCGACGGTCACCCGCTGCGTCGGCGCGGCAGCCTCCTCACGCGTCGTGGACGTCGGCGCGCCGTGGCCGCCGCTGCAGCCCAGCGCCGTCGAGACCAGGGCGAGGGGCAGCGCTCGAGAGGTGAGCCGCCCGACGCGAATCACGGCCCCTCCTGGGCGCTCTCCTGAACGGCGAGCAGGAGCCACGCGCGCGTCGCGGCCCAAGCGGCCTCGGTCTCGGCGCGGGTGAGCGAGGCGCGGGCCTCGACGAGGCGGCGCGTGGCCTCGAGCACGAGCAGCGTGGTGGTCGCGCCGGCGGCCAGCTGCTGCTCGCGCGCCGTGAGAAGCGCCTCGAGCGCCGGCACGAGCTCGTCGCGGAAGCTCCGCACGACCTCGCGCGTGTGCTCGACCTCGTGGGCCACGCGGTGGGCCTCGCGTCGCCACGCGAGCGCTGCCTCCTCGGCCTCGCTCTGACGCAGCGCGGCCTCCTCGCGTGCGATGGCGCGCTCGCGTGCGGCGAGGTCGGCGAGCGGCAGCGCGACTCCCACTTGCCCGAAGAGGAGCAAGCCCGCCGGAGACTCTCGGTACGCGATCAGATCCACGTCGAGGCGTGGCCCGCGCACCGCGGCGAGCTCCACTTCGCGCGCGTGCATCGCGAGCGCGGCGAGACGCGCGGCCTCGACGGCGGGCATGCGGGTGACGTCGGCGAGGCGCTGCTCGATCGCCGCCGGCTCGGGGAGCGGGGGCGTGGGCCGTGGGCCCTCCGTGCCGAGCGTCTCCACATCGGCCCGTCCGAGCGCCGCGCCGAGCGAGACCTGGACATCGACGATCTCGCCGCGCACCGCGAGCACCGTCGCGCGCGCCTGCGAGAGGAACGCGCGAGCCTCCGCGACGTCGGCCGACGTGGCGACGCCTGCGGCCCGGGCTCTCTCGGTGCGCTCGACGATCCGCTCCGCCACGGCGAGCTGCTCGCGTGCCGTCGCGAGGTGGGCCTCGGCTTCCCGCGTCGACATCCCCGCGCGCGCCGCCGAGAGCCGCTGCTCGAGGGCCCCGCTGCGCGCGCGCGCTTCTCGGGCCTGCCGCTCTCGAGCCGCGGTACGTCGTTGCGCGCCCGCGAGGTCCGCGAGGTTCCACGAGTGGCCGATCTGCACCTGACCCTCGAAGCCTCGATCTTCGTCACTCAGCGCGCGGAGGCCGGGCATCGCGTAGAGGCGGCTCGACTCCGTCACGTCGGAGATGCGCGCGTCCCCTTCGACACGCTCCGCGAGCGCGCGCTCTTCTCCGGCCACTGCAGGCGTCTCGGCGGACAGGCCGATCGCTTCGTCGAAGCTCACAGATTGCGCCTCCGCCCGGGAGGCGACGCCCAGGACCACACCGAGGCCGAGGAGGATGAGCGCGTGCACGCCGCCTCTCTACGCGGGCTCGTCGAGCATTCCCTGAGAGCAGCCTGAGAGCTTTCTCAGGAGTCGGTCTTCCTGGCGCGTCGAGTCCGCGCGGGGCTCAGCAACCGTCGCTGACGGTGATGGTCATCACCGTACCGCTCCGGATCGCGTCGCACGCGACCCCGGTGAACTCCAGGCGTCGGCCCGCGAGCGTGTAGCGCGACGCCGGTACGACGAGCCCGTTCTGTCGGACGGTCACGCGGTCGGGCCGAGGCGGCGCCGCGCGCAGGACGAACGCGCCGGCGGTCGCGGCCGCGAGGATCGCGCGGAGCGAGCGCTCGAAGGCCGCGCCATCGACCGCCTCGTAGTAGCGAAGCGCGCCGGCCCGCGGGCGACCGCCCGCGACGGCCATCTCGTTGAGCCCGGCCTGTAGGGCAGGGATCCCCGACGTGTCTCCCGAGCGATCGGGGCCGACGAAGCCGAGCACGAAGGTGTCGACGCCGAGCGAGGTGCGGATCGTCCGGATCGCGTCGACGGTCGCCGACACCGTTGCGCCGCAATTCGGCTCGGGCAGGCCGTCGGTCGCGAGCACGACGAAGCGCGGCACCGAGGTCGGGTTCGCCCGGATGTAAGCCTCGACCGTCGCCATCGCCGATGGCGTCGGCGTGTCTCCGGCCCGTGGGGTCACCACGACCAGCCGCGCGCTGATCGCTCCGCCCGCGCCCAGCATGATGCCGATGTCGGGGGCCGCCGCGACGCTGCAGCTGAGGCGCTCGCTCGTGCCATCCATCACTGGGAACGTGAGCAGGCCGACCGGCAGATCCCCGAGCAGCGGCAGGACGCTGTCCATCGCCGTGCGCAGCTCCTCCCAGCGCGTGCGGCTCGTACCCACGGCCGGGAAATTCATGCTGCCCGAGCGATCGACGACGAAGAGCAGCTCGACGCGCGAGGGCACGACGGGCACGGCGTCCTCGAACGGCGTGCAGCACGCGCGGTCCTCTGCACACAGCGGATCGGCGCAGTCTGCGAGGCCGTCGCAGTCCTCGTCGCGGCCGCCGGTGCAGCGCTCCGAGCTCGGGAGCACGGCGCCCTCGCACGCCCCCCACCCCGCGTCCGAGCAGCGCTGCGTGCCGCCGCGGCACACGCCGACACCGAGCGTTCCGGGGGGGCCGCCGTAGCAGCTTCGCGTCTCGCCGATGGTGCAGGCGCAGCCCTCGTCCACGAGACCATCGCAGTCCTCGTCATCGATGCCCTCGCACACCTCCGCGCCCGGAAGAACCTCGCCCTCGCACTCACCCCAGGACGAGCCACCCGCCTCGTAGAGGCAGGTCTCGGTGCCCGCGCGGCAGAGGCCCACCCCTTCGCCGCGGGCGCCCGAGTAGCACTCGCGCGTCGCGCCTTCGAGACACTCACAGCCCTCGTCGGTTGCCCCGTCGCAGTTGTTGTCGACGCCGTCGCAGACCTCGTCCGACGGCGCGCCATCACCCGCGCAGGCGTCCCACAAGCCGAACTCTCCGCCGGTGCTCGCGCAGTCCTGCACGCCCCAGACGCAGCCGCCGATCCCCGCGATCGTGGGGTCGCCCCGGAAGCATCGCTGCTGCGTGCCCGGATCGCAGACGCAGCCCTCGTCGACCTCGCCGTCGTCGTCGCCGTCGAGTCCATCGCCGCACGGGTCGCCGCCGCTCGCGTCGAGGGGCGCCGTGTACGCGTCCGGCTCGACCGAGGTCGTGCCGGAATCGGCTCTGCGAAGGCGCCCGTCGTCTCCGGCGCAGTCACAGCCTGCGAGTGCAGCGCCGAGGATGAGGAGCGTCGAGGCCAGTGGAGCGAAGGTACGCATGCAAGACACGATAGCATCGCGCGGCTCGGGTCACGTTCCGCACTCGCGGGGCGCCGCGACGCCGAGCCAATCGCGTCATCTCTGCACGGGCCCCGATCTCACGGCGAGGAGCCGCGTGCGAGGGCCTCCTCGATCGCGAGCGAGCATCCGCGCGGGGTCGCGGTCGGGTCACGCCCGAAGAGCCGCAAGGCCAGACCGCGGTCGGTGTGCACGAGCAGCCCGACATCCGCGGTCTGGATCGACACGCACGAGTCGAGGTTCGCCGCGTCGTCGAAGCGCAGGATGCCGCGCTCTCCGTCGGCGACGGGCTCGAGCGAGGCCGGGTCGACGGCCGTCACGCGCACCCACGGTGGGACCCAGAGGAGGCTGTCGTCGTCGTCCGCGGCGCGCGCGAGGAGCTGCCGGCTCCAGAGCTGCGAGGACAGCTCGGTCATTCCGTACTCGGTCACGAGGTGATCGTCGGCGAGGCCGAAGCGTGCGCCGATGGCCGCGCGAAGCTCCGCCTCGTCGAGCACGCGCGAGCGCCCCTTGAAGCCGCCCGTGTACATCGCGCGGCTCCCTTGCGGCAGAGTGAAGCGCCGTGCGAGCACATCCTCCGCGAACACGAACGCGAACGAGGTCCCGCAGATGACCATCACACGCGCGCGCTCCGCCGCCGCCGCGACCGCGCGCTCGAGCGCTTCGGTGTCGATGTGATCGCCCTCGAGGACGAAGGCGACGCGCGCCTCGGGGTCTCTCTCTCTCGCCTCGGCGGCGAAGAGGCCCATCATGTGTCCGAGTGAAGAGTCCGGCTGTCGCGCCGGTTCGGCCGCGAGCACGAGGAGGTCGAAGGGCACCTCGGGCAGCCACGCCCTGCGCGCGCCGATCATCGCGGCGCGGTGGTAGAGGGACAGGTCCACGAAGGGGTGCTCTCCGCGCGGCCCGTGGGTCGTGCCCGAGGTGCGGAACACGCGCACGTCCGCGCCCTCGCGGACGAGGCTCACGCGGGCATGGCGGAACACGTCCGTCGGGAGCGCGGGCCAGCCGTCGGGGCCCTGGTCGAAGCGTGCGCCCCGCGCTTCGCAGAGCCGCGCGAAGGGCGCGACGTGCTGTGCCTGCAAGCGGGCGAGGTCCGCGAGGAGCGCGTCGCGTTCGGCCTCGAGGGAGTCGTGGTGCGAGGCCTCGGCGCGCGCGAGCAGCGCGAGCACGGCGGTTCGCAAGCGTGTCCGCTCGGGGTGCGGGGAGACGTCGGTGGTGTCGAGCATGCGCGACGCGCTTCCTGGGCCGAGGGGCTCGGCGGCGTCAAGCGCGCCGGGCCTCGCGACCGGTGCCGCGCGGGGCTCCCGACCGCGCGCGTCACGCGCTCCGCGATTCGTCCTCGAGCGCACCCTCGAGCGCGGCGACGAAGCCGAGCAGGAGCTCCTCTTCGATCACGAGCGGTGGTGCGATCTGCAGCACCGAGGCGTCGGGCGCGGCGGGGATCACCAGGTAGCCGCGCTCGAGCAGGCGTCTCATCACGCGGAGCACGTGCGCGCCAGTCGTGAGCTCGACGCCGACGGCGAGGCCTCGGCCGCGCACCGCCGTGACGAGCGGCGCGCGGTCGGCGAGCGCCCGGAGCGCCTCGCACAGCCCGCGGCCGGTGCGCGTGACGAGCGGCTCGAGTCGCAGACGCTCCATCTCGTCGAGCGTCGCGAGCGAGGCGGCGCATGCCAGCGGATGACCGAGGAAGGTCGCCGTGTGAATCGCCTCTCCGCCGGGTGCGCCCCAGCTCGCCATCACCTCTTCGCGCGCGAGACACGCCGAGATCGGCAGTCCGCCGCCGAGCGCCTTGCCCAGACAGAGCACGTCGGCCTCGACGCCGAGCTCGCGCGACAAGAGCCGCGGCCCGGTGCGGTGAAGGCCCGTGAAGATCTCGTCGATCACGAGGAGCGCCCCGATCTCTCGCGTGAAGTCCGCGAGCTCGGCGAGAAAGCCGTCCGGTGGCTCGGTCACGCCCCCCCGACCGAGCATCGGCTCGATCACGACCGCGCCGATCTCGAGCCCTTCGGCGCGCGCGTGACCATACGTCTGCCGCACGCGCGCCATCGCGACGGCGGCGTCGTCGTGCCGCGCGGGGTAGGGCGCGAAGGCCACGTGTGGGTTGAGCTGCGCGGCGAAGGGGGCGCGGAAGGAGGGTTGGTAGCCGCAGATCGCCAGCGGACCGTGCGAGAGGCCGTGGTAGCCCCCCTCGAACGCGAGCACTCCGGGCTTGTTCGTGTGGAGCATCGCGGTCTTGAGTGCGGCCTCGATCGCGTCCCCGCCGTGGCTCCCGAGGATGACGCGCGCGTCCGAAAGACCCGAGAAGCGCGCCACGGCCTCGAGCAGCTCGATCTTCACATCGGACGGGTACACGTCACCGAGCGCGTGGAGGAGGCGCCCGCTCTGCTCGCGGATCGCCTCGAGCACCGCCGGAGGCCGGTGACCCAGCGCGGCGACGCCGAAGCCCGCCGTGAGATCGACGTAGACGTTGCCGTCGACGTCGACGACGTTCGAGCCGACGGCCTCGCGCCAGACGATCGGATCCTGCGCGGCGCCCGAGCGCTCGCTCCTGCGCGCACGTCGTGACGTGAGCGCAGGGCACTCGGTGCGCGCGAGGACGTCGATGAGCGCGGCGCCCATCGCGCCGGGCGGCGGGCTCTTCATCGACGGGGGCAGCGAGCCGAGCGAGGTCATGCCCGGTTGTGCGCGCGGAACCTCGTGGGGGCAATTCCGCGCCCGCGCACAGGAGGAGGTTCCTGTGCTCGGGCCCTTGGTTGGGGGCCCAGTCAGAACAGATGGGCCCACCGCCGCCATTGGCCGCCTCGCGCTGCGCTCGGCGGGAAATCGATCCTTTCGGTTCGCGCGCCGACGCGGAGCGCCCGGCGTCCCTTGCGAGATGGCCCCTTCTCGCCGAAGAATGCACCGCCATGAGCCGCGCCTCCTTCCGCCTCTCGGGTCGTGTCCTCTTTCTCACCGAGGATCCTTCGCTCCTCTCGCACCAGCTCGAGGGCCAGGACCTGCCGCCCGAGACGGTGCGCGCCATCTGCCGAGGTGAGGGACCCAAGCTGATCGACAACATCTCCACCGACGAGATCACGCCGGGTTGGGTGTGCTTCCACTACGACGCGACGCTCGGCGAGTACTCGCTGATCGGCCTGCGCGGTGGCGTGATCAAGCAGCACGCCATCAAGAGGGGCGGCTTCAAGGCGATCGTCAGCGGGCAGTCCAAGGGCTGCGGCTCCTCGCGCGAGCAGGCGCCCTACAGCGAGCAGGCCGCGGGCATCGAGCTCGTCGTCGCGCGCAGCATCGAGAAGATCTACGGGCAGACCTGCCAGAACATCGGACTCTTCTCGACCACCGACTTCTCCCTCCTCGAGCGCCTCATGGCCGGTGAAGAGGTCTCGGTCGGCACCTTCACCGACGGCCTCGATCCGATCAGCGCCGACATCGTCCGCGCGGGCGGACTCTTCGCCTACAACCAGAAGCGCCTCGCGGGCGAGCTCGTGCCTCCGCCGATCACCACCGCGCCGAGGCCCATGACGATCGTCGAGAAGATCCTCGCCAAGAACGCGATCGTCGATGCCAAGGCCGGCACGCTCGGCGTGCCCGCGGTGCAGCCGGGCGACGCGCTCTTCGTGCGCACGGACGTGCGCTTCAGCCACGAGTACGTGACGCCCATGGCCGAGGCGCTCTTCGTCACCGCGCTCGGCAAGGACGCGAAGGTCGCCGAGAAGGAGAGCGTGTTCACGTTCCGTGATCACCTCACGTTCCTCGGCAACGCGATGAGCCAGAAGCACCGCGAGATGGGCCTGCTCGAGAAGGCCGAGGGCCTCGCCACGACGCAGGAGGCCTTCGCGAAGAGGCACGCGCTCAAGCTCTACGGGGAGGTCCCCGGACCGAACGGCGAAAAGCGCGGCAGCGAGGCCATCTGCCACAACGCGGTGATCGAGGACATCGGCTATCCGGGTCAGGTCATCACGGGCACCGACAGCCACACCTGCATGGCTGGCGCGCTCGGCGCGTTCGCGTTCGGCGTCGGCTCCACCGACATGGCCAACGCGTGGTTCACGCGCGACGTGCGCGTGAAGGTTCCCGAGACCGTGCGCTTCGTGCTCTCGAACCGCCTGCGCGAGGGCGTGAGCGCCAAGGATGTGATCCTCTTCATCCTCAGCCAGCCCTTCTTCCGCACCTCGCGCGGCATCGGCAAGGTGCTCGAGTTCGCGGGGCCGGGTCTGGGCACGATGCCGATGGACGAGCAGGCGACGCTCACGAACATGGCCGTCGAGGCGGGCGGCTTCACCGGCATCCTCGAGCCGAGCGAGGTGATCGTGGACTACCTCCACGAGATGCGCGGCACGCCCAAGGACGAGATCCGCAGTCGCATCGTGACGAGCGACCCGGGCGCGCAGTACCTCGAGACGTTCGAGATCGATCTGGCCGAGGTGCCCGTGATGCTCGCGACGCCGGGCGATCCGCGCAACGGTGTGGACATGGGCATGTTCACGGACGACGTGGCGATCGACATCGCGTACGGCGGCTCGTGCACGGGCGGCAAGAAGGCCGACATGGACCAGTACGCGCTGGTGCTCGGCAAGGCGCTCGCGAAGGGCAAGAAGGTCGCGCCCGGCGTCAAGGCGTACATCCAGTTCGGCAGCCAGCACATCCGCCGCTACGCGGAGGCGAAGGGCTACGTGAAGCTCTTCGAGGACGCGGGCGTGGAGCTCATCAACCCGAGCTGTGGCGCGTGCATCAACGCAGGGCCGGGCGTGAGCGACAAAGCCGAGCGCATCACGGTGAGCGCGATCAACCGCAACTTCCCCGGCCGCTCCGGCCCCGGAAAGGTCTACCTCGCGAGCCCGCTCACCGTCGCCGCGAGCGCCATCGCCGGCAAGATCGTCGACCCCGCCAAGCTCCTCGCCGAGCTCTGAGCACCTCACTCGCGACGACGCGGCGACACCGTCGCCGCGACCTGGTTCAGAGCATCAGCTCACACCACGTCATGTCGAGGCTGCCGCGCACGGTGGTTCCGTCCTGAAGCGAGGCATCCACGTGCATTCGAATGCCGCCCTCGCCGGGCGTCTCGTGGTGAACGGTCCCACTGGCACCAGGCACGGGGTTTGGTCGGGGGTCGCTGCTGGTGCTCTCGGTGTAGAGCAGTATCCGCTGCGTGAGCACCGTGGTGGCGTGGTAGTCGGCCTCTGTCAGCGTCGAGGGCATGGCCGATCGGAAGACCTGGGTGAAGCGCGTCGCGGCGTGGCGTGCGAGCGGCATGACGTGCCGCGAGTACGCCGAGCGTGAGGGGCTGGGGCCGTGGCGCACGCTCCGGCATTGG
>JBKDQC010000587.1:0-5890 GCA_046342295.1 Deltaproteobacteria bacterium
AGCGACGAGCTCCGTGTCGCGGTCGAGCACCAAGGTCGCGCTCTGCCCCTGCGCGAGCAAGAATGCGTCGTACGGAGCCGCGAGCCCGGTGTCGACACGGGTCGTGCCGGGCTCGACGGCCAACACCCGCGCGACCTCGTACTCCTCCGCTTCGGGCAGCGCGAAGAACGCGTCGGTGAGCGCCTCGTTGATGGCGCGCGAGCGCGAAGGGGTACGGGCGAGCACGAAGCGCGTGCCGAGCGAGCGGTCCGGAGGCAGCTGGCCCTCGATGTGGTCGGCGCAGCAGAGGCGCTGTGAAGTGCGCTCGTACGAGGGCACGTCGGCGCCCTCGGAGCCCGTGTAGACGACGACGCCCTGGCTCGACTCCACCACCGTACCCGTGAAATCCGCGAGAAAACCGTCTGTCTCGAGGTTCAAGGTGTCGAAGGGACCGAGCTCGAAGCGCGCCTCGTCCCCGGGGCCCCAGACCTCACCGGGCTCGAGCCCGAGGATGCGTGACGCCTGGGGGCCGAAGCGTACCGTGACGCTCGTCCCGGCAGCCGTGCCGACCAACGTCAGCGTCGAGCGGTAGTCTTCGTCCGCGACCTCGTCCAGGGTGCCTCGGGTCGACAGGTTCTGTGGCCAGCCGATGACCGTGGTGCGGGTCCCGAGCGCCGAGGTCGGAAAGAGCAGCGAGGCGTCGTTGGAGAACACGTCCGCCTGCGCCAGCGGGTTGAACTGGTAGGCGATCACGGGGTGTCTCGCGCGCACGCGGTAGGCACGGCGGGTTCGCGCCGTGCCCGTCTCACGCCAGCCCGTGCCGTCGGGCACTCCGTCGATGCGCCGGCGGTCGAGGACGAAGCTCTCGAGGTCGAGCGGCGGCAGGTCCACCTCGGCCACGGTCCGAATGGATGGTGCCTGTCCGGGCGCGGAGTCATCGACCTCGAGCACGACATGTGTCGCGAAGGGGTTCGGGTTCGAGACGATGATGCCGAAGGGCGGCGCGGAGAAGCCGCGGGTGTCGAGATCGACCGGGTAGAACTCGCATCCCTCGTAGCTTCGGTCCATCACGGCGAGCTCGCAGAGGTTCGCGCACGCGCCCGAGATGCACGCCTGACCAGCCTCGAGATCACACGTGGCCGTGATCTCCCATCCGCTGCCATCGTCGCGGCAGCGGGCTGCGTTGCCCTCGAAACAGCCGCTCGAGCCTGCGATGCAGGGTACGCACGCACCCGCGGCGCACCGCTGGCCGGTGAGCTCGCAGTCCGTGCGCTCGGCGCGCAAGAAGGCCCCCTCCGAGACGCAGCGCACGGCCACGTCACCCTCGCAGCGCCCCGGACCGGCGGTGGTGCAGACGAGCGCGCCCGCGCCGGCGTCGGCCTCCCCTTCGACCGCGGGCGTCGGGGGCCTCGCACAGCCGTTCGCCGCCGAAACGAGCGTCGAGAGAGCGAGAGCTCCGGGCCAGAGATGGATGCGCATGACTGCTCACTCCGCCGAGAAGGAGGTCTGGTTGAATGACGAGCGTCGGACGGGCAATGCGTCGACCGCACGGAGATCGATGCGGTCGAACTCGAGCCCCGGGATGTCGTACGTCCACACCTGAAACCGGAAGAGACCAGACGGAAGCGGCTCGAGGTCGTCCTCGCCACGGAGATCGGGCAGCGTCACCGTGCGCACCGAAGGGTGCGCAAAGAAGTCCCAGACCAGGCCCCCGCCGAAATCGGGGCGGACGCGGATCCTGACCAGCGAAGCGCCCTCATCCTCGAACGAGATGCGCAAGGTGCGATCTGCGGGCAGCGGTGCGTCGAACGCCGCTGGGACGTCGAAGGCTGGGATGCTGAGGAAATCGTTCGCGCGGAGCTCGCTCGACCCGAGCGGGCCGCGGAGGAGCGTCCGTGTGTGAGGCGTCTGGTACCAATTCCACCACGCCGACGTGGATGGAGGGAGCAGGATCGCGAAGACTTCCTGCTCCGCGTCGGAGAAGCTTCCCTGCGCGCGCGGCTGCCTGACGATTCGCACGGCCTCTCCCGCGGAACCTCGCGGCTGGTCGTTCTCCTCGCCGAGCCCGAGCGGCAGCCCAGCCACGACGCCGGGGATCGCGTAGCGAACCAACAACTGCAGGCTGCTCACGTTGTCCAGGGCGGCGAGACCTACCCCGTCGTCCACCCCGAGCGACGGCGTGGTGTCGAGAGCCTCCGCGCGCACGGAGCGTCCATCGCCGAGAGGGACGTCCATGCGAATGACGACGCCGCTGCGCACCGAATCGGGCGGCACCGTCACGGGCCGGCCGAGGCCCACGACATGCGGCACGAAGCCTGTCGTCCCATCACCGCCCCGACCGCCCGAAGACATGTCCTCGATGCCAGCAACCGCGAAGGGTACGAGCGCGGTTCCTGAAGGCGCAGGGTCCAGCGTGAAGCGGTAGCCCTGGGCCCCGCGATCAGCCTCGGTCACGCGCAGCGGGCTGCTCACGCTCGCGGATGTGCCATCGCCACCGAGGAGCTCCCGGGGCCCCGCGAAGTAGACGTATGCGACCCGCTGCTGGTCGCGCCCCGGCTCCGGAACTCCCGTCCAGTCCCACACGGGCTCGGGGAATTCTTGGCCTCCGAAGAACACGATCTCGCCCGAGACCGATCCGACCGGGTCGCCAGGAGGCCCGGCGCCCCCGCCGCCGGTGACACATACGAGGTTGGCGAGCCGGAGCGACGCCGACACGTACGCAGCGTCGGTCCCGAGAAACCCGAGGTGGTGGTGGCATCGCGTCTCGGACACGACCACATCGACGCGCCCACGCAGATCTTCGCCCGTCAGGACTGCCAGGCCATCAGGTCCCGAGCGGACACGGTGCGACAACGCGCCCGCGGGGCCCGCCACCACCAGCGCGCCCTCGAGCGGCGCCCCGGTGTAATCGCGCACCATGACCGTGAGCGTTCCATCGAGCGGCCCGCCACCGAGCCCTCCGAAGGGCCGGAAGGGGTTCTCGTAGGTGAATGCGTCGCCGAGCACCGTGCGCTCCGCGCCCCGCCGGACCTCCACGTCCACCGACCCGATCGCGTGCGCAGGCGTGCGGCAGCGCGCCTCGCGCCCGGATACGACCTCGAGCTCCGTGCAGGGCAAGCCATCGAGGCGCACCTCGACCCCTGCCTCGAACGCATCCGAAGCGGAGCGCAGGGTCAGCCGTGTCTGCCCGCTCGGCGGCCCGGCGCGAGGGCTGAGGTCAATCGCGTCATAGGTGTAGCCGGCCTCGAGAGTCCGCGTGGTGGTCCCGTCGTCGAGGCTGACGTCCACCACCCCCGGCGCGCGCGCCGGCACCACGACCTCCAGCCGGTTCGGGTCGATGCGCCGCACGTCCGCGGGCGGCACCGACACCTCCCCGAAGCGAACCATGATCGCCGAAGACGCAAAGCCCGCTCCGCGCAGGATCGCGGTCTGCCCCCCGGAGAACGGGCCATGGTCGGGCACCACCCGGATCAAGGCGAGCGCGATGGGTGGCCCCGTGTCCCCGCCCGTGTCCGGCGCGGCGGCGTCCGACGCCGGTCCGGCGTCCGGCAAGACCAGGGGCGGGGTGGAGTCGCAACCGATCGCGAGGAACAACGCGGCAAGAGCCACGAAGGCTCTGGGAGCGGAAAGATCGGACCACATGGGGTTCAGAGCCGCGAGGCGGGCAAAGCGGCTCACGCGCGTCGTCGTTGGATTCTGCCCTCCCGGGGGCAAGCGCTCGCGGCGTGCTAGAGGCGACCCCTGGCGACCGAGACAGACGATGCTCCGAGTCCTTCACTTCAGCGACGTGCACGTCGACATGTCCCTCTCGTCCCTCCCGTGGACGACGTGGCTCGGCAAGCGCGCGATCGGCGGCCTCAACCACGCCCTCCGCCGACGCCGACACTTCGTGCACGCGGTCGACAAGCTCGGCGCCCTCGCGCGCTTCGCGGAGGAGCAGCGCGTCGACCTCGCGCTCTGCACGGGCGACTACACGATCCTCGGCACGGAGCCCGAGCTCGCGCTCGCGGCGCGGGCGGTGGCTCCGCTCACCACGCGGCCCCTCGGCTTCGCGACGGTGCCGGGCAACCACGACCTCTACCTCGACGATTCCGTGCGCGAGGGCCGCTTCGAGAAGTACTTCGCGAAGTGGATGACCAGCGATCGCCCCGATCTCGCGACGAACGGGGCCTTCCCCTTCGTGCGCCTCTTCGGCGAGGAGCTCGCCGTGGTCGGCGTCTCGAGCGCGCGCCCCAACCCCGAGCCGTGGCGTTCGAGCGGGCGCGTCCCCGAGGCCCAGCTCGAAGGGCTGCGGCGCGTTCTCGGGCTGCCCGAGGTACGCGGGCGTTTCGTGATCGTGATGACGCACTACGCGCCGCGCCTCTGGAACGGCCGGCCCGACTCGATCACCCACGGCCTCGACAACGCCGACGCGCTCCTCGCCGTGATCGCGGAGCTCCCGAGGGGCTGTCTGCTCCACGGACACGTGCACCGTCGCTACGCGGTCCGCGCCGAGGGCGTCCGGCCATGGCTGCTCGGCGCGGGCAGCACGACGCAAGAGGGGCGCGCGGGCTTGTGGCTGATCGAGATCGAGCGCGGGAGCGCGCGCGCCCTGCCCGGCACGTTCTCCGAGGGCTCGTACCGACTCGACCCGGAACACCTGCTCTCACTCACCTGACCCAGAACACCTGACCCAGAACACCTGACCCAGGACCGTGGTTGGACTTCCGAGCGCCGGTGCTAGCCTCGCCAGGTGCGCGCTTGGGCCATCGCTGCATGCCTCGCCGCCGCCGCGCTCGCGGCGGGCTGTCTGATCGACCGGAGCCCGCTCGCGCCGTGGGTCGGCCCGATGGACGCCGGCGTGGACGCCCCGCCCTCGCCGCCCGACGCGCATGAGCTCGACGCGTTCGGGCCTGACGCGTTCACCTCGGGCGACGCGTTCGTATCCCGCGACGCGTTCGTATCCCGCGACGCGTTCGTGCCCCGCGACGCGTTCGTGCCCCGCGACGCGTTCGTATCCCGCGACGCGTTCGTGCCCCGCGACACCGGAGCGTGCGACGAACGAGGCGAGTCGTGCTGCGGCGCCGAGTGCCGGGGTGGCCTCGCATGCCGGTCGGCCCTCTGCGACCTGCCAGGCTGCGGCGCGGTCGGCGCGCCATGCTGCCTCGGCGAGATCTGTTTCGGCACGTCCGCGTGCAACGGCGCGAGCTGCGAGGCGTGCGGGGGCGAGGGGCAGCTCTGCTGTCTCGGCGACTCTTGCGAGATGGGCCTCGACTGCGATGGAACGCGCTGCGTCGCCTGTGGCGACCTCGGCGAGCCCTGCTGCGGCGGCACGTGTCGCGCGGGCGCCTGCCTCGACGGCGCTTGCCGGCCCCCCGACGGAACGCGCGGGGGGCGCTGCATCCCTCCTCTACTTCGCTGCGAAGCGTGGTCCTTCTGCAACGTCTCGGGCACGTGCGAAGCCTGCGGTCGCTCGGGCGAGCTCTGCTGCCTGCCACCCCAGTCGTGCGAAGGCAGCCTCGACTGCGAGCCCGGGCTCGGCCTGACGTGTCGGTGACCGGCCGCCCCTTCCAGCCGCCGGATACACCCCGCTTTCTTGCCGCGACGCGCCCGCGCCCGCGACGATCCCCGGCATGCACTTCGAGATGATCTCCTCGACACGCCGCTCCGTGCGGCGCTCGGTCGGCCTGTCGTGCGACGTGCTCTCTCCGTCGAACGGTCTCTCCCGGGAGGAGATGCTCGACCTCTCGACGCGTGGCGCCTGCGTGACGGCCTCCGCGTCTCTCGCCCCGAACGAGGGGCTCCTCCTCGCGTTCACTCCACCCGGCATGCGCACCAGCATCGAGGCGATGGCGCGCGTGGCCAGGCGGTTGCGGGGCCGGGCAGGCGCCGTCCTGGGCCTCGAGTGCCCGCACCTGCCGGGCTCGGCGTG
>JBKDQC010000588.1:0-5586 GCA_046342295.1 Deltaproteobacteria bacterium
GGCGTGCACTCCTCGGCGCGTATCGACATCTCGCTCGTCGCTCCGCGGTGCCTCAGAGCATGAGTCACTTGGATTGACTCATGCTCTGACATTTCTTGCCGGAGGGTCTGGCCGCAGCCCCTCCCTCTCGCCGAGTGAATCGGCGAGAGCCTCCCTCCCGCCGATTCGAGCCCGCGGCACCCGCATCGATCCATCCGAGTGCCACGTGCTCTCAGGCCGGTGGCGGGATCGTCCCGCGCACCTCGCGCGCGAGCGATCCGAGCACGTCCGTGCGCGCCAGCAGCGACTCGAAGCCATGCCTGGCGACGTCGCTCCGCGAAGACAGGCGCGCGAGCGCCTTCACGATCGCCGCGGGCTCTGCACCGCGCGGGCGGTCGATCATCTTCACGATCGCCTCGGCGTACGCCGCGAGGCGGAGCTCGCCGATCACCTCCACGCAGTAGGTCCGCGCGTCGTTCCGGAAGGCCTCGAACACGGCACGAAAGTGCGGCTCGCCGCGCGGATCTCCGATCCGGACGAGCGCGGTCGCGGCCGCGGCCTTCACGAGCAGCGGCTTGAGGAGCGAGCCCGCGAGCGCGTCGAGCGCGTCTCCCGCGCCGCTGGCCCTCAGATCGCCGAGCGCGGCCATCGCCTCGAAGCCACGGGGACCGGACGCGAGCTTCACGAGGCGCGGCACCGCCCGCTCGTCCCCCAGCTGACCGAGCGCGATCGCGGCCTCGTCTGCCACGGACTCGTCGCGGTCCTGGAGCAAGCGCGCGATGCGCGTGCAGGCGTCCGCGCTCGGCCCGAGCGTGGTGAGCGACTCGATCGCGCTCTGGCGCACGAGCGGATCGTCGTCTCCGAGCGCGACCGACACGGCCGCGCGCGCATCCTCGCCTGCGACCGCCGCGTAGGCCGCGACGGCCTGGAAGCGCACGTCGGGTCGCTCGTGCCCGCACGCGCGACGCAGCGCCTCTCGGGCCTGCTCTCCACCGATCTCGCCGGCGGCCATCACCGCCGCTTCGCGCACGGCGCCTTCAGCGTCGGAGAAGCGCGCGAGCACCAGCTCGAGGCCGCGCGGATCGGCGAGCTTGCCGAGCGAGCTGATCGCCATCGTACGCACGGCCGCGTCCGCGTCGTCGCCGAGCTTCGCAAGCCCGGCGACCGCGCGATCGCGCGCGTTCTCGACCGCCTCGCTGCCGCTGGGGTCGCCCAGACGCTCGGCCGCCAGCGCACGCATCTTCGGGTCGGCCGCCTCCACGTCGCGGAGCGCGGCCTCGTAGTGGGGTCGGAGCGGTGGGAAGAAGAGCGACATGGGCTCAGCTGACCTTCACGCCCGGCGTGATGTCTTTGTCGGGCGAGAGCACGCTGAGGCCGCCCGCATCCTTCACGGCGAGGACCATGCCGTGTGAGGTCTTGCCGAACTTCGCGAACGTGCGCGGCGCGAGGTTCGCGACGACCGCGATGCGGCGGCCGACGAGCGCCTCGGGCGCGTAATGCTCTGCGATGCCGGCGAGGATCGCCCGCGGCTCGGGCTCGCCGATGTCGACCGCGAGCTCGAGCAGCTTGTCCGACCCCTCGACGCGGCCGGCGCTCTTCACCAGGCCCAGACGCATGTCGACCGCCGAGAGCTGATCGATGGTGATGATCCCCACGCCTGCATCGCTCGTCGTTGCCACCTTGTTCTCCTTCTTCGGCTCGTTCGCCTTGGCGGTCTTGTCGCTCTTGGGCTCTGCCTTCTTCGGCGCGGCCTGCTTCTCCAGCGCAGCGGGCACCGGCGCCCCGAGGCGCAGGTAGAACGCGCGCTGCTGATCCTCGTCCATCCGGGGAAAGAGCGGCGCACCCGGCTTGGTCAGCGTGCCGGCGACCAGGCCTCCCCACGCGCTCGGCCAGCGATCGAGACCTTCGGTGGGCGCGACCGGCGGAAGACCCAACTGCGCACGCAGTTCGTCGCACTTGCCGGGCATGACGGGCCAGAGCAGCAGCGAGAGCCAGCGCAGGGACTCGAGCACCGTGTACGCGACGACCTCGAGCCTCGCCGTCTCGCCCCGCTTCGCGAGCGCCCACGGTTCGGTCTGATCGACGTACTTGTTCGTGACGCCGACGAGCTCCCAGATGGCCTCGAGCGCGCGGTGGGGAGCGATCTCCGCGAAGAATTTCGCGGCGGCCTCGGCAGAACGTTCGGCGGTCGCGATCACGTTCTTTTCGAGCTCGCCGAGCCGCTCGTGGCCCACGTGCGGCACGCGCCCCTCGAACGTCGTCCGTACGATGCTCGCGACCATGCGGTTCAGCAGGTTCCCGAGGCCATTGCCCAGATCCCCGTGGTACCGCGCGAGGAGGCTCGCGTGGCTGAAGTCCGAATCGGAGCCGAGCGCCACGTCCCTCATGAGGTAGTAGCGAAGTGCGTCGGTGCCGATCGCCTCCGCGATGGGCGCGGGCGGCAGGAAGTTCCCCGCGCTCTTGCTCATCTTCGCGCCGTTCACGGTCATCCAGCCGTGCGCGAAGATCTCGGTGGGCAGAGGCAGGCCGGCGCTCATCAGGAACGCGGGCCAGTACACGGCGTGGAAGCGGAGGATCTCCTTGCCGATGAGGTGCACCGCTTCGCCCGCAGGCTCCCAGTGCTTCGCGTAGAGCGCGCCCTCGGGGCCGCCGAGCGCGCTGATGTAGTTCGTGAGCGCATCGAACCACACGTAGACGACGTGATCGGGCGCCCCAGGCACGGGCAAGCCCCACCGGAACGTCGTCCGCGAGATGGAGAGATCCTCGAGGCCCTGCCGCACGAAGGCCTTCACCTCGTTGAGCTTGCCCTCCGGACGCACGATCGTCGGGTTCGCCTCGTAGTACGCCAGCAGCGCGTCCGTGTACTTCGAGAGGCGGAAGAAGTAGCCGGGCTCCTTCACCCACTCGACGGCGTTGCCGGTCTCCTTGACCTTGCCGTTCTCGATGTCCTTCTCGGTGAAGAAAGCCTCGTCGACGACCGAGTACCAGCCCTCGTAGTGGCCGAGGTAGATGTCCCCGCGCGCGAGGCATCGCTTCCAGAGCTCGTCGACGACGACCTCGTGACGCTTCTCCGTGGTGCGGATGAAGTCGTCGGGCTCGCATCCGAGCGCCCGCCACGCCTCGTGGAAGCTCGGGATGAGGCGGTCCACGAAGGCCTGCGGCTCGAGCCCCTGCTCCTTGGCCTTGCGCTCGATCTTCTGGCCGTGCTCGTCGGTCCCCGTGAGAAAACGGGTCGGGCGCCCGCGCATGCGGTGGAAGCGCGCGAGCAGATCGGCGGCGATCGTCGTGTACGCGTGCCCGATGTGGGGCTCGCCGTTCACGTAGTAGATGGGCGTCGTGATGTAGTAGGGCCGCATGGCGCGCCGAGAGTAGAACGGTGCTCGGGGCTTTGCCCGTGCCCGTGCTCGAAAATGGGGATGGAAACCACGCGGGTCCGACACCTCCGCGCTCACCCCGCAGGTCCGACACCTCCGCGCAACGCGCGCAGCAGGGCCGCGTGGCGCGCGGGGAGTGGAGCCCGTGCGCGACCAGTCGATCTGGCCGCGAGGGTCTCGGGGCCGATGCGAACAGCCGACGCGTGCCGCCCTCGCGCGTTGGCGGGGGCGCCCTGGCCGCCGCGATCGACCTTCCGCCGGGGCAACTTTCCGCTATACCGCGCGCGAACGCGGGCCTCTCGGCCCGCGGCCCGGAGGATCCCGATGACCGAGCCCGCGCTTGCCCACGTCGACCCCGAGATCGCGTCGCTCATCCGCAAGGAAGAGACGCGCCAACTCGAGACCATCCGCCTCATCGCCAGCGAGAACTACGCCTCGCGCGCGGTGAACGAGGCCGCCTCGAGCGTCCTCAACAACAAGTACTCGGAGGGCTATCCGGGCAAGCGCTACTACCAGGGCCAGGTCAACATCGACGCGATCGAGTCGATCTGCATCGACCGCATCAAGCGCCTCTTCGGCGTCGAGCACGCGAACGTCCAGCCCTACTCGGGCTCGCCCGCCAACCTCGCGGTGCACTACGCGTTCCTCCGCCCGGGCGATTCCACGGTGGGCCTGGGCTTGCCGGCGGGCGGTCACCTCACGCACGGCTGGAAGGTCTCGATCACGGGTGATTTCTTCTCGGCCCACCAGTACGGCGTGCGCGAGAGCGACCATCGTATCGACCTGGACCAAGTCGCCGCGCTCGCTCGCGAGTTCAAGCCCAAGCTGATTTGGTGCGGCACGACGGCCTACCCGCGCACCATCGACTGGGCTGCCTTCGCGCAGATCGCACGGGACGTGGGCGCGGTGCTCGCCGCCGACATCGCACACATCTCCGGACTGGTCGCCGGCGGCGCGCACCCGAGCCCCGTGGGCTTCGCAGACGTGATCACCTCGACAACGCACAAGACCCTGCGGGGGCCGCGCGGCGGAATGATCCTCACGACCGCCAAGCATGCGGCGGCGATCGACAAGGCGGTGTTTCCGGGCCTTCAGGGGGGGCCGCACAACAGCGCGATCGCGGGCCTGGCCGTCGCAGCGCACGAGGCGCTTCAGCCCGCCTTCAAGGCCTATGCGAAGCAGATCGTCGACAACGCGAGGGCCCTTGCAGACGCGCTGCTGTCGCGCGACGTCTCCCTCGTGACGGGCGGCACCGACAACCACCTCGTCCTCTGCGACCTCACCAGCAAGAACGTGAGCGGCAAGAAGGCAGCGGTGGCCCTCGAGGCCGCAGGCATCGTCTGCAACTACAACTCCGTCCCCTTCGACAAGCGCAAGCCGTTCGATCCGAGCGGCATCCGCATCTGCACTCCGGCCACGACGAGCCGAGGCATGAAGGAGGCCGAGATGCAGCGGATCGGCGGCTGGATGGCCGACGTCATCGAGGCGCCCGAGGACACGAAGGTGATCGAGCGCGTGCGCGGTGAGGTGCTCGCGCTTTGCGCTCAGTTCCCGGCGCCCGGCATCGCCCGCTGACGCGGGCTCCTCGCCGAGGGCATCCTTCGGGGGCGCTCGTTCGCGGAGCCCCCGTTCGCGCTCGCGGGACCCTCGTTCGCGCCGGCGGGGGCCCCCGTGCTCGGCGAGAGCCTCCCTCCCGCCGATTCGAGCCCGTGGCAACCCGCATCGATCCATCCGAGTGCCACGTGCTCTCAGATCGCGGCGTCGGGCGCCTCGAACACGTCGGGCTCGCTGAAGGCGTCCGGAGGGACGGGCACGTGCGCGTCGGGGGAGGGCGGCATGGACGCGTCGGGCGGGGGTGCCCACGCGTCAGGCGCGGACGGGCTGAACGCGTCGGGCACCCAAGCATCCGGAGCCCATGCGTCCGTGCCCGGCAGCACGTGGGCGTCGGGCGGCTCCGTGAACGCATCTTCAACCTCGACGGCGGCATCCGGCGCTTCGAAAGCATCGAGCGGTCCCGCGTCCATCGGCAACACGGGCACCATGCCCATGCCGAAGCCAGTCCGGTCGGTCGTGCACAGGCCCATGTTGCAGAGAAGCCCCGGCCCGCACTCGACGGTTCGTGTGCAGCGCCCGCCAGCAGCGATCGGCGCCGGCGCCGAGACGCAGCCCGAGAGGCTGGCCACGAGGCTCGCCGCGAGGTGGATCAGGAGCGCGCGCAGCGTGGACGGGCCTG
>JBKDQC010000589.1:0-1614 GCA_046342295.1 Deltaproteobacteria bacterium
CCGCCAGAGAGCCGCGACGCGGGCCCGCCTCGCCGCGGGATCTCGAGCGCGGGCCGTCGGGGGATCGGTGAGCTTCGCCAGGCTCGGGCTCCGTGCGTCAGTCCTCGTCTGGCTCTCGCTCTTCGCGGGCGCGTGCACGCAGGCGGCGCTCCTGCGCGGACGCATCGCCGGCACGCACCAGATCGCCGCCGAGGCCGAGCGCAACGGCGCCCGTAGTTGCGCGCCGCGCGAGCTGGCGATGGCGCACGCCCACCTCGAATTTGCCGAGATCGAGCTGATCCAGGGCAACCCCACGCGCGCCTCGGAGCACTTCGAGATCGCGGAGCCGAACGCGCGCGCTGCGCTGCACCTCACGCAGGCGGAGCGGTGCCTCACGGGCGAGCCACCGCCGCGGCCCGGCGACCGAGATGGTGACGGAATCACCGACGACGTCGATCGCTGCCCCGACGAGCCCGAGGACCGCGACGGCAACGTCGATGACGACGGCTGCCCCGAGCGGGAGGACACCGACGGGGACGGCCTGCAGGACCTCGACGACGCGTGCCCGATCGAGCCGGAAGATCGCGACGACTACCTCGACACCGACGGCTGCCCCGAGCTCGACAACGACCTCGACGCGGTCCTCGACGACGCGGACCAGTGCGACGAGGAGCCCGAGGACCGGGATGGCACCAGCGACGCCGACGGCTGCCCCGACCCGGACAACGACCGCGACTCCTTCCCCGACGTCACGGACCGCTGCCCGAACGAGCCTGGCGTCGAGGCGGACCAGGGATGCCCGCGCGTCTACCAGGACGTCGAGGTCACCTCGACCGGCATCGTGATCCGGCAGCAGATCTTCTTCGAGTTCAACCGCGCGGTGATCCGTCCGCAGTCGTTCCCGATCCTCGACACCGTCGCGCAGGTCCTGCGTGATTTCCCGGACATCTCGATCGAGGTGCAGGGGCACACCGACAGCCGCGGCAACGACGCGGGCAACATGCGCCTCTCGCAGCAGCGCGCCGAGGCGGTGCGTCAGTACCTGGTGAACCAAGGCGTGGCGGGCGACCGTCTCACCGCGCGCGGCTACGGCGAGACCATGCCCATCGAGAGCAACGCCACGGACGTCGGCCGCGCGACCAACCGCCGCGTCGAGTTCGTGCGCACCGATCCGCGCGCCGGCCAGTGAGCCCGAGCCCCGCCCGAACCGGGCTTCGGATTCTTCGTGGACCTCTGGTGATTCTGCTCAGAGAAGTACGGGCGCGCGCGTGGTGACGCCAGCGCCCCAGAAGCGGTCGGTGCCCGTCATGGTCGTCGCGAGGCGACCAGCGCCGGTCGTCCGGTCGATCTCGATGAGCTGACCCGAGTTCGAGAACCCGTAGACCGAGCGGCCCCAGTAGCCGAGCCCGAAGATCTGCCGGAAGTCCATCCCGCCTCCACGGATCGGGCCGATCACGCGGATCGAGCTCGCGCCGCCGGCGTCGAAGGTGATCTGCGCGAGGGTGTCCACCCTGTCGTCGGCGCGCCGGTTCGTCGCGTACGTGGCGCCGTCCACGGAAACCAGATCCCCGCGCGTGAGCCAGCCGTCGGGGTAGCTCCCGAGGCGTGGGTCGCTCGCGTCGCGCGGGTCGATCG
>JBKDQC010000590.1:0-2798 GCA_046342295.1 Deltaproteobacteria bacterium
AGCCCGGCGATCGCGCTGCTCTGCACTCCCGAGGCGCCGAGACCCGCGATCACGGAGCGATACTCGCGCCACGCGCGGGCACGCATCGCGCCCGTCGGCTCAGCGCTGCTGTCCCGGATCGTCGCGAAGGCCTCGGCCGCCGCGATGGGCAGGCCGTCGGCGCCGCGCACCGACGGCGTGATCACGGCGGCGTAGGCGCGGCCCTCGTGGAGCGGGTGACCGTCCGCAGGGCGCACGGAGAGCAAACCGGTCCGCGCGTTCCAGTGCACGTCGGCAGGGACACGGCTCATCGCGTCCGGGGAGGCGGGATCGACGTCGACGAGGAAGACGGAGGCGCCCTCACGAACCGTCGCCGCGGGGTCGCTCGGCAGCGAGCTCGGATCCACGGCGCCCTCGACCGGGAAGAAGACGGCCGAGCTCGCGCCGAAGCCATCGACCTCCCGCAGACCGGTACGCAGCGAGTCGAAGAACGCCCCAGCGATGCTCCCGGCCTCGCCCGGCAGCTCGCCGATCTGGATCACGCCGGCGTCGTCCCGATAGAGATCGTCGGGGAACGGGATCGCTCCGAAGTCCATGGTGCCTTCGGTGGGTGCAAAGCGCAGACGCGTGCTCCCCGCCACGGGGCCAGCGTCCGGCATGGAGGCGACGGGCGGGTCGCCGCAGCCGTGCGCAAGGGCGAAGAGGAGAGAGCAAGCGAGCAGCGAAGGAGCACGATCGACGAAGCGCATCGGCACACGGTCCCACGGACCCGAGCGCATTTCAAAGTTGGCTGCCCGAACGGCCGGCGGGACGCGCCGCAAGGTCGTGTAACCTCGAGGCGTGAGCGACAAGCGAAGCACCAAGCCCGGCGACGAGGAAGAGACGCCGAGCGTGCGCGAGTCGGTGCGGGACTCCCTCGCGGCGCTGCGCCTCGTGGTGGGCACACACCGCGGATACGCGGCCGCTCTCGGCGGCTTGGGCCTCGTGGCGGCGGCGCTCCCGGCAGCCGTGGCGTGGACCGGGCGCACCATCGTGGACACCGTCGAGCGCGCGGCGGACACGGGCGATCCCGCGCTCCGGGCCCACGCGCTCTGGCTCGTGGCCCTCGAGCTCGTGCTCGTGACCGTGATGGCGGCCAGCCGCCACGGCCTGCGGCTCTTCGGCTCTCTCCTGCGCGCGCGGGTCGCGCAGCGGGTGAACGAGGCCATCCTCGAGAAAGCCCTCACGCTCGAGCTGGCCGACTTCGAGAGCCCTGAGGTGCTCGACCGCATGACGCGCGCGCGGCGTGAGGCCTCCTACCGCCCGATGGGCCACGTCGACAACCTCATCGAGGTGGTCTGGGGCGCGCTCTCCCTCGCAGGGCTCGCGACCTTGCTGGGCACGCTCTCTCCGTGGACGGTGCTCGCGCTCGTCTGCGCGACCGTGCCGGCCTTCTGGGCCGAGCTGCGCTTCGGCAAGGAGGCCTTCCGGCTCTTCTCGTGGCAGTCCTCCGAGACCCGCAGGCAGAACTACCTCGAGATGCTCCTCGCGCGCGCCGACCACGCGAAGGAGGTCAAGCTGTTCGGGCTCGGGCCGCTCTTCCTCCAGCGCTACCGCGCGATCTTCGATGCGTTCTGGGGCGAGGATCGCGATCTCACCATCCGCCGCGCGCTCTACGCGCTGACGCTCGGACAGCTCTCCATCCTGGTGTTCTACGGGGTGTATGCGTGGGTCGCGCTCGCCGCCGCGAGCGGCGCCTTGACCCTCGGCGCGATGACGATGGCGCTGCTCGTGTTCCGGCAAGCCGAGACCTCGCTCGCCGGCTTGCTCGGGACCCTCTCGCACCTGCTGGGAGACCGTCCGTACCTCCGAGCGCTCTTCTCCTTCCTCGAGCACGTCTCACCCGCGCGCGCCCAGGGAGACGCGACGTGCGGCCCCGCGCCCGGAGACGGCCTGCGCTTCGAGGACGTCTCGTTCGCGTATCCCGGCGCTCAGGCGCCCGTGCTCGACGGGATCACGTTCCACCTCCCACCGCGGCACAAGCTCGCGCTCGTCGGCCAGAACGGCGCTGGCAAGACCACGCTCATCAAGCTGCTCACTGGCCTCTATCGCCCGACCCGCGGGCGCATCTGCCTCGACGGCCTTCCCCTCGAGGATTGGAACCAGGAGACCCTGCACGGTCGCCTCGGAGTCATCTTCCAGGACTTCGTGCAGTACCAGCTCACGGTCGGCGAGAACGTCGGGGCCGGGGACGTGCGCGCCTACGACGACGAGGCCCGCTGGGAGGAAGCTGCGGACAAAGGCGCCGCGCTCGAGGTGGTCCGCGATCTCCCCGACGGCTTCCGCACGCAGCTCGGCAAGTGGTTCGACGGTGGGCGCGAGCTCTCACTCGGACAGTGGCAGAAGATCGCGCTCTCACGCGCGTTCATTCGCCGGGACGCGGACATCCGCGTCCTCGACGAGCCCACGGCCTCGATGGACGCCGAGGCCGAAGCGCGGCTCTTCGCTCGCTTCCGCGCGCTGACCGAAGACCGCACTGCGGTGCTCATCAGCCACCGCTTCTCCACGGTGCGCATGGCCGACACGATCCTCGTCATCGAGGGAGGGCGCATCCTCGAGCACGGCAGCCACGGCGAGCTGCTCGCGAAGGGCGGTCGCTACGCGCAACTCTTCACGCTGCAGGCGCAGGGATACCGCGACTAAACAGAATCGCCGAGAGAGTGGATCATCCGCGTCGCGGCGATTCTGTTTCGCGGAGCGGAGTTGGGTGGGGGGCCCCGAGCCGGCTCTGCCGGGCGGGGGGCGGGTCTGCATCAGACCTGCCGGGAAAAAGGGCTACA
>JBKDQC010000591.1:0-2666 GCA_046342295.1 Deltaproteobacteria bacterium
GCGAGCACGTCCTCGAGGCCGCGCTCTCGGCTGATTTCGCGCTCGTGCGCGCGAAGAAGGCGGATCGCTTCGGCAACCTGCGCTTCTATCGCACGGCCCGGAACTTCTCGCCCGTGATGTGCACCGCCGCGGCCGTCACGATCGTCGAGGCCGACGAGATCGTCGACAATGGCGCCATCGACCCCGACGACGTGCATCTGCCGGGAATCTTCGTGCATCGCATCCTCGAGGTCCGAGAGCACGAAGACGGCTTCGAGTACCGGACCACGCGCCAGCGGCCGGCTTGAGAGGCGGACGCGGCGTCCAGGGCCCGCACGGAGGAGATCGCGACGATGGTGTGGTCGAAGGAACAGATGGCGCAGCGCGCCGCCCAGGAGATTGGCGCGGGCAGCATCGTCAACCTCGGCATCGGCTTGCCGACGCTCGTGGCCGACTACCTCCCCGAAGATCTCGGCGTGTGGTTCCACAGCGAGAACGGCCTCCTCGGCATGGGCCCCTTCCCGTACGAGGGGGAGGAAGACAGCCAGATCATCAACGCGGGCAAGCAGACCGTGACCATCGTCGCGGGCGGCTCGATCTTCGACTCGGCGGCGTCGTTCGGCATGATCCGCGGCCGCCACGTCGACCTCGCGATCCTCGGCGCGATGCAGATCGCGGCGAACGGCGACCTCGCGAACTGGGCGATTCCCGGCGGCAAGGTGATGGGCATCGGCGGCGCGATGGACCTCGCGAGCGGCGCCAAGCGCATCCTCGTGATGACGACACACGTGACGAACAAGGGCGAGCCGAAGCTCGTCGAGCGCTGCACCTATCCGCTCACGGCGAGGGGCTGCGTGAATCGCATCCTCTCCGAGCTCGCCGTGATCGACGTCACGTCCGGGGGCTTCCGCCTCGTCGAGCTCGCGCCCGGCGTGAGCGAGACCGAGGTGCGCGACAAGACCGGCGCGCCGCTGCTCGTGTGAGAGCACGTGGCACTCGGATGGATCGATTCGGGTGCCACGGGCTCGAATCGGCGGGAGGGAGGCTCTCGCCGATTCACTCGGCGAGAGGGAGGGGCTGCGGCCAGACCCTCCGGCAAGAGACGATCAGAGCATGAGTCAAGCCACGTGACTCATGCTCTGAGGGCCACGTCTCTGGCCGGACCGCGCCACGCGCTGGCGCCGTCGGGCTTGCTGTCCGCGTCCCGCCAGCCTGCGGTCGCCAGCTTGACCGTGCTTCCGCGCAGGACCCATCCTCCACCGCTCATGCCCAGCTCCTCCCGTGCGCGGCACGCAGGCTCCCTCCCTTTCGGCGACCGCCTCCGCATCGAGCGCTACGTGCTCGACAACGGCCTCGAGCTCCTCGTGCTCCCCGATCCGAGCGCCGCGATCGTCTCCTACCATTCGTGGTTCCGCGTCGGCTCCCGGGACGAGACCGAGGGCAAGACGGGCCAGGCGCACCTGCTCGAGCACATGATGTTCATCGCCACCGAGCGCTTCGCAGAGGGAGAGTTCGATCGTCGCATCGAGCGCGCCGGGGGCGAGAGCAACGCCGCGACGTGGATCGACTGGACGTACTACTACGAGAACCTCCCCGCCTCGGAGCTCTCGCTCGCGATCGAGCTCGAGGCGGAGCGCATGCACCGTCTCGTGCTCGCTGCCCCGCGCGTCGCGAGCGAAAAAGAGGTCGTGCTCAGCGAGCGGCGCGATCGCGTGGAGGACGACATCGACGGCGCGGTCGCGGAGACGCTCTTCGCGGCCGCGTTCGGCCGCAAGCATCCGTACGGCTGGCCGACCATCGGGTGGCAGCGCGACATCGAGGGCTTCACCGCGCGCGACTGCGCACGATTCTACCGGCGCCACTACGCGCCCGATCGGACGACGCTCGTCGTCGCGGGCGACGTCGACGCGGCGGACGTCGCCCGGCGTGTCGGTCGCGCGTACGGTGCGATCCCCGCCTCTCGCGTCGCGCGCGGCGCGGTCCCGCCTCCGGTGCGTGCGCGCTCCACGGACAAGACCCTTCGCCTGCCCACGCCGACGGAAAAGTGCGCGCTCGCTTGGCGTGCGCCCGCCTTCGCGGCGCGAGATCACGCAGCGGCGGTGATCGCCGCCCAGGCGTTGACCGGAGGGCGCAGCGCGCGCCTCTACCGCGAGGTGGTGCAGCGCGCGGAGCTCGCGACCGAAGTGCGTGCGAGCGTCGCTCCATTCGAGCATCACGCCCTCTTCGACCTGTGGATCTCCGCGCGGGAGGGCGTGAAGGTCGACGCCGTGCTCCGCCTCGTCGAGCGCGAGCTCGCCCGCATCGCGCGCGAGCCCATGTCCGCGCTCGAGCTCGACAAGGTGAAGAACCGCCTCGAGCTCGGCTTCCTCGGCGCGCTCGAGACGATTCCCGGCAAGGCCGAGCAGATCGGCTTCTCCGCGCTCGTCGCGCACGACCCTTCGCATGCGTTCAAGCGGCTCGAGGAGTACCGGGCCGCGACGCCCGAAGACGTCCGCCGCGTCGCGGCCGAGATCCTCGGCTCGCCGCGCACCACCGTGCGTGTGGTACCGCGCGCCAGCGCTCGCCGGCGGGCCGCGTGAAGGCCCGCGCCCGTCCGGGCTCGGCGACCGTGTCCGAGGCGCTGCCCCCCGGCGTTCGCCGCCACGTCGAGACCGACCGCCCCCGCCCGCGGGTCGCGGGCGAGATCG
>JBKDQC010000592.1:0-7935 GCA_046342295.1 Deltaproteobacteria bacterium
GTCTTCGGCGTGCGTGCCGGCTCGACCCTCGCGGCGCTGGAGGTCGGAGAGCCCTCGCCCGCCGCCAGCGGGTTTCGGTGGGTCGGCGCGCACACTGACTCACCCAACCTGCGCGCGAAGCCCAACGCGAACGTGAAGCGCTCCGGCCAGTTCCAGGTCGGGGTCGAGGTCTACGGAGGAGTGCTGCTCCACACTTGGCTCGACCGCGACTTGGCGCTCGCGGGACGCGTGCTCGTCCGCGGCGCCGACGGGCTCGAGTCCCGACTCATCGATCTGCCTCGCCCGGTCGCGCGGGTGCCTAGCCTGGCGATTCACCTGGACCGCGGCGTGAACACGGACGGCCTCAAGCTCAACACGCAATCCCATCTGCCGCCGCTGCTCGCGCTCGAGTCGGGGGGGGCGTTCTCGCTCGAGGAGCTGCTCGTGTCCGAGCTCGCGCGGCTCGGGAGCTCCGCGACGGGCAGCGATGTCCTCGGCTTCGATCTCTGCTTCTACGACGCGGCGCCGCCGACGCTCGGAGGTGTGCGAGACGAATACGTGTTCGCAGGACGTCTCGACAACCTCGCGATGTGCCACGCGGCCACTTCGGCGCTCACCACCGCTCCGCCTGCGCCGCAGCTCACCCGCGGTCTCGTGCTCTACGATCACGAGGAGTGTGGGAGCCAGAGCGCCCAGGGTGCGCAGTCGCCGTTCTTGCGCGACGTCTGCGCTCGGATCGTGGCGGCACATCCGAAGAGCGAGCCGGACGCGCTGGCCCGCGCGCTGCACAGGTCGTTCCTCGTCTCGGCCGACATGGCTCACGCCCTCCACCCCAACTACGCCGACAAGCACGAGCCGCAGCACCAGCCGCAGCTCGGAGCCGGTCCGGTGATCAAGACCAACACCAACCAACGCTACGCTACGGATGGTGAGACCGCGGCTCGCTTCGAGATCTGGTGCGGGCACGCCGGCGTGACTGCGCAGAAGTTCGTGACGCGCACGGACCTCGCCTGCGGCACCACGATCGGCCCGATCACCGCCGCGATGATGGGGATGCGGGTCGTCGACGTCGGCAACCCGATGCTCTCGATGCACTCGATCCGGGAGATGTCGGCGGCGGCGGATGTGCCGAAGATGATCGGCGCGATGCGGAGCTTCTACGCAGGGCTCGACCGCTGACTCTTCGCGCCGGTCTGCGGAGGGAATCAAACACCCGCCGAGCGCAGCGCGGAGCGCCCGAGCGAGCTCACCCGATCTGCTCGCGAAGCCAGCGTCCGTACGCCTCGTCGAGAACTTCTGCGTCGAGCGCGACGAGCTCCGGCACTTGGTACGGATGTCGCGCGGCGATGAAGTCCCGCACGCCCGCGAGCGCCTCGCGGGTCGTCTTGATGAGGAGCTGGTGCTCGGCTTCGTGCTGAACGGAGCCATTCCAACGGTAGGTCGAGTGGACGGGCCCGATGCGGTTCACGCACGCCGCGAGGCGCCCCTCCACGAGCCCGCGCGCGAGCGCGTCGCCCACTTCCGCGCTCGGCGTGGTGCAGAGCACCAGCACGCAGCCGGCGACGGTCACGCCTTCCCCAACGCTCGGAGGTCCGAGCGAAGATCGAAGACTCCCCGCTGCTTGGCGCCTGCGAGGACCCGGAGGGCCTCGCGGTAGCCGCGCGTCAGCAGTTGGCGCGCGTTGCCTCGGTCGAGGAACGAGTAGCGCCCGAGGTCAGGCGACACGTTGAGGATCGTGAGATTCGGATACAGGCGATGGATGAGGTCGATGCCGCGCTTTTCCTTCTCGGACAGGATGATGTTCGCGGTCTGGCGCACCATCGCGGGTGCAGAGCCGTGGATGAGCGAGGGCTCGTTCGCGCGCGTCAGGTGAGGCCGGTAGACGTTCGAGACGATGACGACGTCTGCGCCCGCTTCCACCGCGAGGTCGATGCTGAGCGTGCGGGTGAGCTCACCGTCGATGAAGTAGCGGCCGCCGATCCGGTGGGGTCGAAAAAGGAGCGGGACGCAGCTGGAAGCAGCCACGGCCTGGCTGATGGGAGTCTCGTCGTCGTGGCCATGTCCGAAGACGACGCGCCCCCCGCCGTCGACGTCCGTGGCCGTGACGAGCAGGGGCTTGGCGAGCTTGCGGAAATCATTCGTCGGGAGCCGCTCGCGCAGGAAGCGCTCGAAGCGAGCGATCGAGAACAGGCCGCTCGTGAGCCACCCCGGCGAGCGAAGCTGCTCGAGCGTCGGTGCACCGAGAAAGTAGCGCCCCTTCATCGCCCCCGCGGGGTCTTCGCGCCGCCAGCTCACACGGAACCAGTCGACCATCTCGTCTGCAGAGAATCCCTGGGCGAAGAACGCCCCTGCGATCGCTCCGGAGGAGGCCCCGACGAAGACGTCGGCCTCGAGGCCGAGCTCTTCCATCGCCTTCAGAACCCCCAGATGCGCGATGCCCTTGGTGGCACCACCCGACCCGACGAATGCGACGCGTGGCCTCATGTGCGGTGCGAGGGACGGACGCGCCGGACGCGCAGAAGCGCCCGGCGCATGCCGCGCCTCATTGCGCCATGCCGCGAGTCTGCTGGACCTCTGCCTGTCCGCCGTACGGTGGCAGGCCTGCGACGTAGGCCACGGCGAAGTACAAAATGGCGATTCCGCCCACGATGATTGCGCCCTTCACTGCGGGGCTCGCATCCTCCCAGAAACCCATGGACACCTCCTTGACGACGAATCGGGAGGATAGTGAA
This sequence comes from Deltaproteobacteria bacterium, assembly GCA_046342295.1. Classification (GTDB taxonomy): domain Bacteria; phylum Myxococcota_A; class Polyangia; order Polyangiales; family Sandaracinaceae; genus JAFLCL01. Next base: position 2,712 of record JBKDQC010000592.1, read on the forward strand.
AGCCTTCTTCGATGGTCAACAACAACGAAGACGCGCGCGACGGGCGCGCTCGGCACGCTCCGGACGACGCGGGTCCGCGTCAGGGGACCGCATGGACGTCGCGCGCGCTCGACACCCTGCGCGCAGGCTCGGCACGGGCCCGCGAGTTGGGTGAGCTTGCGACGGTCGGCCTGAAGGTCGGCGCGCGGACAGGCCTCGCGTACCGAGCGAACGCGCGCGGTGCCCGGGCGGTTGTCGAGCAGCGCCTCCGCGGCGGGTTGGGGCTCGCGTCGGTCTTCCGTATCCACGGCGCGGCGCAGCCGGACACGCTCGCGCTCGTCGACGACCGGCAGCGGCTCACGTACGGCGAGCTCGACGCTCGCGTCGACCGCCTCGCGGGCGAGCTCGCGAAGCGAGGGATCGGAAAGGGCGCGCCGGTCGTGATCGTCCTCCACAACCGTCTCGAGGTGATCGAGATGCAGGCCGTCGCCACGCGGCTCGGCGGCGCGGCGGTCTCGGCGAGCTGGCGTTCCACCGTCGATGAGCTCGCCTACGTGGTCGAGCACTCCGGGGCCCGGGCGCTCGTGATCGAGGCGGACCTCGTCGGCCCCGTGCTCGCGAACCGCGACCGGTTCGCGCGGCTCGGAGACAACATCCTCGCCGTGGCGGGACACCCCCCGGGGACGACTTCCTACGATGACCTCGCGCGCGACGGCATGGCCTCGCCGATTCACCACGGCGCCGAGGAGGGGGCCGTCGTGATCTACACCTCGGGCACCACCGGCAAGCCCAAGGGCGCGGTGCGAACGTTCGGCCGGGATGCGCACCTCGCCTACCTGCACATCCTGGCCGAGCTCCCCGTCCGCGCCGACGACCGTCACCTCGCGGTCTGCCCCCTCTACCACTCGACGGCGTTCGCGTTCGCGACCATCACGTTGCTCCTCGGGGGTACGGTGTTCGTGGAGCCGAAATTCGAGGCGGCGAGGTTCTTCGAGATCGTGGCGCGGGAACGCATCACGACGACCGCGGTGGTGCCCACCATGCTGCACAGGATGCTCCAGGTCCCCGCGGCGACGCGTGACGCGCGCGATACGCGCTCTCTCCGGGCGATCCTTTCGGGCGGCGCGCCACTGAGCGGAACGCTCGCGCGCGCCGTCTGCGAGGAGCTCGGGCATGTGCTCTACAACTTCTACGGCGCGACGGAGACGGGCATCAACACCGTGGCCACACCCGACGAGCTCCTGCGGGCGCCTGGGACGATCGGGCATGCCGTCGGCGGCAACGATATCCGAATCCTCGACGAAGAGGGCCGCGTCGTGCCCGATGGAACGACGGGAGAGCTCTTCGTGAAGAACAGCATGCTCGTCCGCTACCACCGCGACGACGCGGCCACCCGGGCCTCGATGCGCGAAGGGTTCTTCTCGGTCGGCGATCTCGCGCACCGGGACCAGTTCGGTCTCTTCCACATCGACGGCCGCAAGCGCGACATGCTCATCTCGGGCGGCGTGAACGTCTACCCCGCCGAGATCGAGGAGGTGCTCGCGACGCATCCGGCGGTCGCCGAGGTCGCGATCGTGGGTGCCCCGGATGCCGACCTCGGAGAGAAGGTGAAGGCGTTCGTCGCGCTCCGTGAAGGGCACGCGGCGAGCAGCGAAGAGCTCGTGGCGTTCGCTCGCGCGAGGCTCTCGGGGCCCAAGATCCCGCGAGAGGTCGTCTTCCTCAGCGAGCTACCGAAGAACCCGACGGGAAAGATCCTGAAGCGGGAGCTGAGGAGCTCGTAGGAAGCGCGAGCGCCCCGCGGTCGTTGACGCGCCTGCCGGCCGCAGCTATCGCGGCAGCCCTCGATGTCGAGTCGTCCCGCCGAGCCCGAGGTCCCGTGCGCGCGCTGCGGTCGCAGCGTCGAGCCGTTGCGCGCGTCGTGTGTCTCGCTGCTCGACGGTGAGCCGAGGCCGCGCGTGTACTGCGGGGTGGCGTGCCGTGACGCGGACGTGAGCACGCTCGCGACTCCGGGCGCGCGCACCGAGACCTCCTCGCGCCGCGACCCGCGCACCCTCTCCGCGAGCGCTTCGTGGTCCGCAGCCTCGGGCCCCGACCCGATGCGGGCACGCAGGCGGCGCGACGCGAACTGGACCGGCGAACACTCCGCGCCTGCGCAACCCGTCCCTCTGGCGCCACCGCCGACGCTCGCGCTCGGCCTCGCTTGTGCCGCGATCGTCGCGGCTGCCTTCGCGCACGACCTCACGATCGCCGCGGTCTCGGCGGTCTTCGTGCTCGCCTCCGCGGCGGCGGCGCTCGCGGGTGGGGGCCACGTCCGTGAGTCCGCCGGCTGGGTCGCGTACGTCGCGGGGCCGCTCGCGGCAGCCATCTCCGCGACCTCGGCCATCTCGATGCAGCTGGACGGCTCGGACGCACGGCTTCCACTGGTCGGCGCGGCGTTCGTCGCGGCCCTCGCGAACCTGAGGTGGTGGATCGATTCGCTGACCGAGGCGCCGGTGCATGCTCTCGAGCTCCGGATTCGACGCTCGGTGCCGGCGGCCGTCCGAGCTGTCCGGCCCGATGGCTCCTTCGAGAGCGTGTCGATCGACCGCGTGCGTGTGGGCGAGGAGATTCTCGTCGAGGACGGCGAGATCGTCGGGGTTGACGGCATGGTCGCGCGCGGCAGCGCGGTCGTCCTCCTGCATCCGACGTCCCGCTCGCCCGTTCGTCGAATCGCAGGACAGCACGTGCTCGCGGGCGCGCGCGTCGTCGAAGGCCGGCTTCGCGTTCTCGCCACGCACGTCGGACCAGACCGCGCGCTCCTGCGTCCGCTGCGATTCGGGGATGCGAGCGCAGCCGACGCTGCGCCACTCACGCGGCTCGTGGCCCGTCTCCTCGCGCTCGCGGCGGCCGTGGTCGCGGTGGGTGTCGTTCTCGCCGTGATCCTCGCGGCGCCGGAAGGAGGCCTGGGTGCGCGGCTCGCCGCCGGCGCGGCCGTCCTGGTGGCAGTGCCGGTACTGGCGCTGCGCCGCGCGTCATCCGCGCCCTTCGCCGCTGCCGCGCTCGCCGCCGCCGAGCGCGGCATCACGTACGCGAGCGCGCGCGCCCTCGACCGAGCGGGGCGCGTGACGACGGCCGTGCTCTCGGTGCATGGCACCCTCACGGACGGCACGCCCGAGGTCGTGGCGGCTCACCCGATCGGCTCGGACGCGGCCCTCGAGCGCACGCTCTCCCTCGCCGCCGCGGTGGAGAGCGACAGCGGACATCCGTTCGCGCGGGCCGTCGTCGCGTATGCCGCGGTCGCGGATCCGCCCACGGTACGCCGGGTCACCTCGGTACCCGGGCGCGGCATGCGCGCGACCGGCCCCGACGGCGAGCTCGTCCTCGTCGGGAGCCGGCAGCTCTTGCTCGACGAAGGGACGAGCGTCGCGCTGATCGAGGCCGAGGCGCAGCGCTCCGAGTCCCGTGCGCTCTCGGTGATCTTCGTAGCGATCGAGAGCCGCGCGAGGGCCTGGATCGCTCTTCGCGACGAGCTGCGACCCGGCGCGCGCGCAGCGGTGCAGCGGCTCATCGACCTCGACATCGAGGTGGTCGCGCTCTCGGGCGATCACCGCGGGACCATCGAAGCGCTCGCGCGCGACGTGGACATCGACACCGTGAAGGCCGAGCTCACGCCGGAAGAGCGCGTCGCGGAGATCCGACGCCTGCGCGACCTCGGAGGCCGGGTGAGCGTGATCGGTCGACCGGACCTCGACCGGGACGTGCTGGGGGTCGCAGACGTCCCGGTCCAGCTCGGTGCGGCCGGCGCACCGGAGAGCGAACGCGGGGTTTCGCTCGCCACCGACGATCTGCGCGACGCGAGCGCTGCGCTCTGGATCGCCCGAGCGGCGAGCCGAGACGCGATGCGCGCCAGCGTCGGCGCGATCGCGGCGGGGCTCGTGCTCGTCGCGATCGGCGCGTTGGGCCTCGCTGCGCCTGGCATCGTGGCGATCCTCGCGCTCGGGGTGGATCTCTATTCGCTCCCGACGCCCGCACGCGTTCTCAAACGCATCGAGCTCCGGCTGCCAGGCCGCGGCTGAGGGCGCGCTCGGCCGCCGGGCGCCTCGCTGATCCGAGCGCGACCTCACTCGGTGATGTGAACCCACGAGCCTTGTCGCCGGCTCGAGGCGACGACTCCGTGCCACCCCGGCGGGAGCACGGGCCCTGTCCACTGAAAGAGCCAGCGCGCGTCCGCGGGCGCGAGGTTCACGCAGCCATGGCTGCGCGGCCGACCGAACTGGTCATGCCAGAGCGCCGCATGGAGCGCGAAGCTGCCCTCGAAGTACATGGTCCAGGGCACGTCTTCGATCGAGTAGGCCTCGGTGGCCGACGCGGTGTCGTCCATCGTCGCCGACACGTGCTTGCTCTGAATGCGAAACGTCCCTGTCGGTGTCTCGAAACCCTCTCGACCGCTCGAGACGAGCGTCGCGAAGACCGGGCGGTCGCCTTCGTAGGCGACGAGCGTCTGGCTCGACAGGTCGACATGCACCCACTTGTCGTCATCCCCGATGCCGCGGGGGCGCGCGACGGGCTCGATCAGCCGGAGGTTCGTCTCGCGGACGACCGCGCCCTGCCGGGTGATCCGATGGCGGTTGCCGCGCCGCTCGATCGGCTCTTCCTGGAGCAGCAGCGGCGCGTGGTAGTCGAGGCTCGCCCCTTCACGGAACGCCCCGGTCACCGAATCGCGCACGAACGACTGCGCGCCGCGCCTGTAGACGAAGCCGAGCGGTGGTCTCCAGGCGCCTCCGAGCACAACCCCCCGCATCGAAGGCGGGGCGGCGACGGTCATCGCGTCCGCGGGCACGTAGGCCCCTCGGATCGTCCTGTAGTAGCGCGTGTCACCGACCACCTCTTCGCGGTCGACGCTGACGTAGAAGCCGCGCTCCATCCGCATACGGAAGAACGACGGGAGCGCAGCGGAGGCAGCGGTCTCCGCGCCCTGGAGCTGAGGCGGCGCCTCGAGCCCGGGGTCGGGCTCGCTCGGCTCGGCCGAGCCCGCCTGGACCGCGGCGGTCGCGCGCTCGCGCTCCCCGCGCAGCCGCTCCATCACGGCCTCGGCCTCGACGCGCCCGGCCTCGGACGGGATGCGCCAGTACTGAGGCGCATCGGCCCGGGCCACGTGGGCGTAGGCGTACGGCAGCGCGGAGTCGAGCGCCGGTGCGACGGGAGAGCCCTCGAAGGTCTGTGGGGTATCGCCGACCTGGTACCCCTCGCCACGGCAGACGTAGCC
>JBKDQC010000593.1:0-1423 GCA_046342295.1 Deltaproteobacteria bacterium
GTGACTCATGCTCTGAGTCGCCGGCGCATGGAGTGCGGCGGTCCCGGAGTGCATCATGGGAGCCATGTCCCTGCACCGCGCCAGCATCGCGTGGGCCCGCAACGGCGAGGCCCCGTTCACCTACGACACCTATACGCGCGACCACCGCGTCACGATGGAGACGGGGCTCGTCTTTCCGGCCTCGGCTGCGCCTGACTACCGGGGCAACCCGTCGAGGACCAACCCCGAGGAGCTCCTCATCGCGGCGCTCTCGAGCTGTCACATGCTGACGTTCCTCGCGATCGCGGCGAAGAAGGGCTTCGTCGTCGAGACCTACGAGGACGACGCGGTCGGGGTGCTCGAGCGCCCGGAGGGCGGCCCGACGCACCTCACGCGCTGCACGCTCCGGCCGCGCATCAGGTTCAGCGGAGCAGCTCCGGACGCCGAGACGCTCGCCAAGCTCCACGCGCAGGCGCACCGCGGCTGTTTCATCGCGAGCTCGGTCAAGACCGCCGTGACGGTCGAGGCGACCTGAGGACCGCGTTCGCGGGCGGGGCCATGCGGTCAGCGCGCCCGGGGCAGCGATCGACGCCGCGGGACGCGGCTCGGGACGCTGCGGAGCCGGGCGATCTCCTCATCGCCGAAGGCCTCGAGGTAGTCGGGCCGCAGGCCTGGGCAGACAGCCTCGTGCCTGCAGCCCGCGCACGCAGGGACCTTCGTCTGCGGGGTCAGCTTGCTCGAGGCGAGCTCGAAGTCGTCGTCGGGGGAGAGGACATGCACGCGCGCGACGGCGCGGCCCGGGTCGTACGCGTGCGCGGGGTCTTCTTCGAGCCCGCAGCGCGGCAAGTGTAGCGAGCGCACCTCGAGCCCGCGCGCACGGGCCAGCGCGAGCGCGGCGTGCACGGCCGGCATCGCCTCCTCGTAGCTCGGGAGCATCTCGAGGTTTCCACGGTTGGCATCGGTGAGCGAGACCATCCACAGGTCGATGCGCCGCACGCCGCGGTCGGCGAGCCAGCCCACCGAGGCCGCCAGCTCGGGGAGTGTTCTTCGCGAGACGAGCACGTCGACCGTGGGATCGAGCCCGCGCGCGACCATCGCGTCGAGCGCCGCGCGCATCGCCGCGTGCCGACCCGGCGTCCGCACGATCGCGTCGTAGACCTCCTCGCGGTGGGCGTGGATCGTGAGATGAAAGCGGGTCACCCCCGCCTCGAGGGCTCGCTCGAGGTTCGCTGGCGTCGCGAAGACGAGGCCGTTCGTCTGCAGCTTCACGGAGGCGAAGCCCAGCGCGCGGGCCTGACGCACGAGCGGCAAGAGATCCGCGCGCAGCGTGGGCTCGCCGCCCGTGAACGCCACCGCGTCGAAGCCGCGTGCGCGATCGGTCTTCATCGCCTGCACCACTTTCTGGGCCGGGAGCGAGCGGCCGCGCAGCGACTCGGCCACGCCC
>JBKDQC010000594.1:0-1527 GCA_046342295.1 Deltaproteobacteria bacterium
CTGGCGACGCGGACGAGGTTGGCGCGGCGAGACACTGCGAGTCGTTTCGAGAACAGGTGACCGAGACCGCCGAGGCCCCCCGTGACGAGCACGACCGCGCCCTCGCGAAGCGAAGCGAGGGGCGTCGCGGCCGGCTCGAGCACCGTTGGCTCGGCGCCGAGCGCGAAGCGACCGTCTTCGCGAAGCGCGACGAGCGAGTGGTCCTCCGTCGGAGAGCCCACGATCTCGCCTTCGACCTTCGCTGCGAGCGCGTCGAGCCGGCGCGCGAGGTCCCGTCGAGCTCCCAGCCGATCGATCGACAGCGGGCGACGAGATTCGAGACGTGGCAGCGCCACGTCGAGAAGACTCATCCGGATCGGCGCGAGCTCTCGCGGGATCACACGGACCGGTCCGATCACGGTCGCCTTCTCGGGGTACGGCAGTGGCTCGGGCTCTCGCTCGAGCCCGTCGATCGCGAGCGTTCCATTCGTCACGACGGTGATGGCCTCGGGGCTGGGCATGCCCTCGTTCACGATCGCCTGCGCGAGGAAGAGCAGGCTGTAGAAGCCCCGCTCCTGGTTGCGATGGAAGAACGACGAGCCAGGGCGGAACGATTCGTCCGTCGTCGTGAGCCACAGGTGAGCGATTCGGCTGGGCGCAAGGCCGCTCGAGACGAGATCGCGGACCAGCGCCGCGTAGCCCTCGCGGCCACGCTCGGGCGCGAGCGTGAACGAGCGCTCGCCTGTCCGTGCATAGGTGTCGCCCTCCCGCACCGTCACGACGCTCGAGCCTCGCGCCTCGAGCCGAGTCACGAGCCGGGCGCCGATGCCTGCGTCGTCGAGGAACACGAGCCAGCTTGCGCGCGCCGAGGCGTCGTCACGACGGGGCCGTCGCGGCGCGGCGGTGGGGACCCACGCGGGGCGATAGCCCCAGTCGCGCAGATCCGGCTTCTTGAGGAGCTCGGCGCTCGCGCCGCCGGGGGCGTCGGCCGCGGCCTCGATGAAGTAGCGCTGGTGCTGGAACGCGTACGTCGGGAGCTCGACGCGCTGCCGCGACTCGCCGGCAAACATCTTGTCCCAGTCGATCTCCAGTCCGCTGGCCCACGCGCGTCCGAGGGCGGTCACGAAGTGGCAGTCGTCCTCGACGTCCTCGTCGCGGTGCCGCATCGAGCCGATCGCCGCGAGGCTCGGGCCGCCGCTCGGGTGCTGCTTCGCAAGCGACGCGAGCGTGCGGCCAGGACCGCACTCGACGAGGACGCGGTGCTTGTCCGCGAGGAGCGTCGCGAGGTTCTCCGAGAAGCGTACCGCGCCGCGGAGGTGGCCGACCCAGTACGCGGGGCTCGTCGCCTCGGCGTCGGTCAGCCAGGTGCCGGATCGGTTCGACAGCATCTTGATCTTCGGCGGCGAGAGTCGGATCGATCGCAGGTAGGCCCCGAACTCCTCGAGAATCGGTTCGAGGGCGCGCGAGTGCGCCGCGACGGGGATCGCGAGGCGGCGGTGCTCGATCTCTCGCTCTCGCAGCTCGCTCTCCAGCGCCTCGACGTGCGCG
>JBKDQC010000595.1:0-3477 GCA_046342295.1 Deltaproteobacteria bacterium
TGTAGCCCTTTTTCCCGGCAGGTCTGATGCAGACCCGCCCCCCGCCCGGCAGAGCCGGCTCGGGGCCCCCCACCCAACTCCGCTCCGCGAAACAGAATCGCCGCGACGCGGATGATCCACTCTCTCGGCGATTCTGTTTAGGCGACTACTTCGAAGGGTATGTGGAAGGGGAGGAGCGCGGCTGACTTCGAGGAGGCGCGAGGGCAGGCTGAGGTCCTTGTCCATGCGGCGCTCGCGTCACTCGGCCCCGAGAGTGTCTCCGCGCTGCGGAGACAACCGGGCTGAGGCGCGCTCGTCGATCACGCGTTGACCGCGCTCGGCGGGGGCGGTCACCCTCCGGCGATGCCGTTCGTGCCGTTTGCCGAGTACTTCCCGGACGTCGCGCCGAACGAGACGCGCGCGGTGATGACGTACGAGGATGGCGTCGAGACCGACGCGCGCCTCTTCGTCGAGAGCTTCTGCGACGAGCGGGGGTGCGACTGCCGTCGCGTGTACATCCACGTCTACTCGACCCGGAAGCGCACGCGGGGCCCGCTGGCCACGATCTCCTGGGGCTGGGAGCCCGACGCGTTCTATCGGAGGTGGGCGAGATTCCCGCTCTCCAAGGCCGATCTCGACGAGCTGCGCGGGCCCGGCCTCGTCCGCCTCACCAAGCGCGACGACGAGGCCGAGGAGATGCTCGGGCAGTTCCGGATGCTCCTCGGAGATCAGGCGTACGCAGCGCGCATCGTGCGGCACTACCAGATGTTCCGCGCGCAGGTCGAGAGCCGTGACCCGGCGGAGGACGAGGACGACGACGCCAGTCTCGGGCAGAGCGAAGCGGTCGCGCCCCACACGCCGGTGCGGGTCGAGCCCAAGCCGGGCCGCAACGACGCGTGCCCCTGCGGAAGCGGCAAGAAGTACAAGAAGTGCCACGGGCGTTGAGGGGCGGCGCGGGCGGAGGCAACCGGGGTGCGTGCGCGTTGACGGAGCGATCGCTCGGCCCGCATGCTCTCGCGATGCCTTGCGAGCGCTGGCCCACACGGACGGCACGGATGCACCGACACGAGCGGCTTCGTTCAAGGACGCTCCGTCCGGCGAGGCGCTGAGCCATGGCGCGCATCGAGGCTCCCGAGGACCTGGTCGGGCGCAAGCCGCCGCTCGAGATCGACGTGCGCTGCGTGCGGTGTGAGACCGTCGCGCGCGTGCGAACGCCGTGGGTCACCATCGACCCGCGCGTGAAGCGTGGCGCCGAGCTGGGCTGGGACGGCGTCGCGCTCGGGGCCATCTTCACCTGCACGGCGTGCGGCGCGGTCGACGCCTACGAGGTCGTCGAGGAGTCCTACCGGCAGCTCGTGAGGGAGAAGGAGACGAGGCGCGAGCCGCGCGTGATCGCGGGCGCCACGCAGCTCTGGGATGGCACGGACGTGCGGCGCCCAGCCGCGGCGCTGGCGCACCTGCGGCAGCTCACCGAGGCACGACCCGAGAGCGCCGAGGCGTGGCGACGCCTGGGGAACTTCTGCGAGCGCTACGGCCTGCGCGACGAGATGATCGACGCTTGGAGGCGGGCCGTGGAGGTCGGCGGCGACGACGAGTTCGAGGCGGTGTACAGCCTCGCCGCACATCGCTTCGCCACCGAGACCGAGCAGCTCTCGCACGAGGCCGCGGAGCTGCTCCGCCTCGCCGTGCAGCGGTTCGCGAAGACGAGCGCGTGTCGCGCGGATCGCCGCATCCACTTCGCGCTGAACCTCGCGGCCCTGCTCTTCGATCTCGCCCACGTCACGCGCGATCCGATCGTGCTCATGGCGTCGTGGAGCGGGGGCCTGCGCGGCGATGCCGCGGCCGTCCACGTCAGCTCCGCCGAGCTCGGCCGGCTCTCGCGCCCCGACACGCTCGGTCCGTTCCTCGCGCGAACCGATCTCTTCGCGCTCGACGTCGTGCACGGCAGAGAGAGCGAGGAGCCCACGAACCTCGAGCGCCTCCTCGACGCCCGGAGCGACGAAGAAGAGGACGCCATCGAGCGCTACCTGCGAGGTGCGTCCATGGGATCCAGCACGCCCGTGCGGGTCGAGCCCAAGCCAGGCCGCAACGACGCGTGCCCCTGCGGAAGCGGCAAGAAGTACAAGAAGTGCCACGGGCGGTAGAGCACCCATCGAGCTAGCGCCGTGAGGACAGGTCGGTCGAATGGGCTCGTGCGACGGCCGCGCTGTCGCGTGCCTGATCGGCGCGATGCTAGCCTCCCGCCGCTGTGGCGATCGATCGGCTCACACTTCACGACTTCTCGGTGTTTCGAGGCGTGGATCTCTCGTTCGCGAAGGGCATCAACGTCTTCCTCGGTCGCAACGCGACCGGCAAGACGCACGTCATGAAGGCCCTGTACGCGACGGTGCGGGCGGCGGGGGACGAGATGTCGCCGAGCAGCCTGGACGCGAGGCTGCGCGAGAAGCTCGCGCGCGTGTTCCGCCCCGACGACCTCTCCATCGGACGGCTCGGTCATCGCCGGAAGGGGCAACGCAGCGCGCGCGTCGTGCTGTCGAGCGGCAGGAAGGTGATCGACTACTCCATCTACTCCAAGACCTCCGCCGTCACGAAGGTGACGCAGACCTGGAGCAAGGTGCCGACCTCGGTGTTCCTCCCATCGTGAGAGACGCTCGCGATGTACGAGGGCTTCATCGCCGCCTACCAGGCTCGTGAACTCTCCTTCGACGAGACCTACTTCGACCTCGCGGTCGCGCTCGGTGGGGGAGCCCTCCGAGGAACCAAGCCCGCAGCGATCGATGCGATCTTGCGTCGCATGGAGCGAGTGTTGGGCGGCTCCGTCGTCCTCGCCGGACCGCGCTTCTACCTGCGAGGAGAGGGCGGCGCGATGCTCGAGGCTCGTCTCCGAAGGCATGCGGAAGATCGCAGCCATCGTTCGCTTGCTCGGTAACGGCGCGCTGAAGGAGACAGGCGTCCTCTTCTGGGACGAGCCCGAGGCGAACCTGACCCCTACCTCGCCGTGCAGGTGGCCGAGACACTCGGTGAGTTCGCAGCGACCGGCATCCAGAGCTTCGTCACCACGCACGACCACCTCGTCTCCGAGACGCTGGGACGGCTGGCAGAGCAGAAGGGAAGCTCGCCGATGCACTTCTTCTCGTTCCAGCGTTCCGACGACGACAGCCACGTCACCGTGGAGCAGACGGCAGCGCTCGATGACCTCGACCACAACCCCATCCGCGAGGAGTTCCTTCGACACTACGACCGCATGCGAGGAGTCGCGGAGTAGGCCATGGCGATCACCATCGTCGAGGGGGCGCTCTCGTTCGAGCTCGAAGCCGAGCGCGCGATCAAGTGGGATGACTCGGCCGCGTATCGGGCCCATGTGCAACGCCTGCAAGGGACGCAGGCAGTCGACTTCGTGGCGGAGGTGGATGGCGTGGGCGCCGTCTACGTCGAGGTGAAGGACTTCCGCGCAGCCAGAGCGGAGAACGAGAAGCGGAAGTCGGAAGATCTCGCGGT
>JBKDQC010000596.1:0-2614 GCA_046342295.1 Deltaproteobacteria bacterium
CGTACAGGCCGACGGACGCGTTCCGTGAGCCCGACGCGAGGGGCCCGCCGGATGCCATGGATCCTCCGGATGTCTCCGCGCCGCCGGATGCCGTCGCGTCAGCGGACGCGCCTCCGGTCGGAGGGGAAGAGTGCGTCCCGGCATGCGTGGAGGACTGCCGGTGCATCGGACCCTGCCAACTCGAATGCACTCGGCTCGACTGCGTGGCGGGCACGTGTATCCGGGGCCCCTCGAGCGTGGTGATGAGCCCGGGTTGCTGTCTTCCCTGAAGATCGTCGTCGTCCCGGCTCGCCCGCGGGCGCCCTGCCTCTTCACTGGTTCCGAGGCGTCAGAAGCGCAGGGCGTCGACGTGGAAGCCCGCGGTGCCGCCGTGGGGCGGTTGCTCGGAGGCGAGCGCGAAGGGCAGGCCGATGGCGGCGGCGGCAGCTCCAGCGAGCACGAGCCCACCGACGATCCAGAACGCAGGCTCGCACTCCACGCTCTGGCATGCGCCGGGCCGCGAGAGCTGCGCGTCGATGCGCGCGCGCGTACCGGCCTCCACGCTGAGGGCTCGCTCGAACGGCTCCCACCCGGCCGCCGCCACCCGAACGATGTGCGGTCCGGGCAGAAGCTCCAGCTCGACCCCATCCGTTCCGACGACCTCGCCGTCGATCTCGATGCGGGCGCCCATCACCTGCGTCGAGACCTCGAGGCGCGCGGGCTCGGCCGGGCGCTCCGCGAGCGAGACGGCGCGCGAGACCCGCTGCCCCGGCTGGAGCTCGAGCTGGAAACGCGCCGGAAGGTGCCCCTCGCGCTCGATCACGAACGCATGGCGACCTGGGTCGAGCTCGATCGGCACGTCCGCCGTCAGCACCTCGAGCCGGCCATCGATCGACACCTGCGCGTCGGCCGGAAGCACCGCGAGGGAGACCTGCGCCAGCGCCGCGACCATCGCTTCGCGGAGCGCGGTCGCCCGTGCGCGGGCCTCGGCATCGCCTGTGGTTGCGCGCAGGTACCGGTCCACCGCCGCGATGCACTCGCGCGCGCGCCCGAGCCGCTGGAGCGCGGTCGCGACGTTGAGGAGGGTGCTCGGGCGCTCGACGATCGCGGCCGACTGTTCGAAGGCAGCGAGCGCCTCGGCCCACCGCTCGGCGCGCGAGAGTGACACGCCCTCTTGAAAAAGCGCTCGCGCGCGATCGGCGCTTGCTTCGGCAACTTGCGAAGGTGTGGTCGCGGAGGAAGGTGTGGTCGCGGAGGAAGGTGCCGTCGCGGAGAGAGGGGAGGGTGGTGTCGCGGGGGCGGGCGTGTCCTGCGCCCGGGCTGGGTGGGCTCCGAGCGCCACCAGCGCGGCGGCGAGCCATAGGCGGGTCACCATGTCTCCTCCACGGTCGTGATGGGGGCTGGCGTCGGGTCCATGGCTGGGACGCCGGGCCTCGCAGCGGGTCGCACTTCGGGCTCTGGCGGGCGCTCCGGCTCCACCCGAGGCTCCGCGGCGGGCGGGGCTGCCGTTCGTTCCGCAGTCGGCGGGCGCCTCCGAGGCTCCTCGCTGGCCCGCTCTGGGCGCGCTGGGTCCGGCGCCGGCGTCATGGCGTTCGTCGTTGGCCCGGGCTCCGCCTCGGCGGGCGCTGCAGGCCCGGTCTCCATCACCACAGTCTCCATCACCTCAGTCTCCATCACCTCAGTCACCTCGGTCTCCGGCACCTCGGTCTCCGGCACCTCGGGCGCCGCGCTCATCGGGGGCGCCGAGGACGCGGCGCCGGGCGCGCCCGCTGGTCGCGCCAGCCACCACACCACGCCTCCGGCGAGCCCCACCGCCGCGGAGACGGCTGCCGGCGCGAGCCATCGCGGTACGGTCCGAGGACGCGAGCCCGGTGCGGTCTGCTGTCTCGTCGGTGGGGAGCGCAGGAGGAACGGCGTGGTTCCTCCTCCGGCCGACGTGGCCGCCGGCGTGGCGAGCACCGTCCGAGCCGTGGCGACCTCGGGGTCTCGGGGCTTCGGTGCATCGCTCGATGCCAGCAGGTTTCGAAGGAGGTTCTCCGGAGCGCTCGGCTGGAGGCGTCGCAGCCGAGCCGCGCACTCGCGCAGGTCCGTGGGCCGCGCGTCCGGGTCGCGGTCCAACATCGCGTCCACGAGCGCGAGGAGATCCGGCGGGAGCGCGGGCGCGACGGTCGCCAGAGACGGCGGGACCTGGGTGAGCAAGTTGGCGAGGATGTTCGCCGGCGAGACGCCCGTGATCGGCAGCTGACCCGAGAGCGCTTCGAAGAGAAGGACACCGACCGACCAGGTGTCGCTCGCGGGACCCAGAGCGGCCGATCCCGAGGCTTGCTCGGGCGACATGTAGAACGGCGTGCCGATGATCACGCCCGTCTGGGTCGTCTTGTTCGCGCCCCCGTCGAGCGCCTTGGCGATGCCGAAGTCGAGGATCTTGGGCGTGACGACGCCCCGCTCGTCCACGCCGAGGAAGATGTTGCTCGGCTTGATGTCGCGATGGACGAAGCCCTTCGCGTGGGCGTGCGCGAGCCCCTCGAGGACGGGCGCCAGCACCGCGATGGCCTCGTCCGCGGAGAGCACCCGGCGCTCGTCGAGCACGTCGTCGAGCCCGCGCCCATCGAGAAGCTCGAGCACCATGTAGAGC
>JBKDQC010000597.1:0-10390 GCA_046342295.1 Deltaproteobacteria bacterium
TTGACTCATGCTCTGACGTTTCTTGCCGGAGGGTCTGGCCGCAGCCCCTCCCTCTCGCCGAGTGAATCGGCGAGAGCCTCCCTCCCGCCGATTCGAGCCCGTGGCACCCGCATCGATCCATCCGAGTGCCACGTGCTCTGAGACCGCCTTCCCGCGGTCGCTGGGTCGAGGCTCGCTCACGAGGAGACAGAACCGCTTCGTGCCCTGTTATAACGATGGGCCGTGTCCGGGCCCAAGGTCATCGGCGAGTACGAGCTTCTGGACCGCATCGCCGAAGGTGGGATGGCGGAGGTCTGGCGCGCGCGCTCGCGCGGCGCGGCGGGCTTCGAGAAGATCGTCGTCCTCAAGCGTGTGCTCCCCGCGCTCGCCGCGCGGCCCGGCTTCGCGGACCTCCTGATCCGAGAAGCGAAGATCGCCGCCCGACTCTCGCACCCCAACATCGTGCAGTTCTTCGATCTCGGCGAAGCCGATGGGACCTACTTCATCGCGATGGAGTACGTCCACGGCACCGACCTCGCGCGAGCGCTCACCCATCGCGCGTCGAGCGAGCACTTGCCGCCCGAGCTTCGTGTCTGGATCGCAGCCGAGGCAACGCGCGCGCTCGATCACGCGCATCGGCGAAGGGGTGACGACGGCCGTCCACTTCAGATCGTCCACCGCGACGTCTCACCCCAGAACGTGCTGCTCGCTCACGAAGGCGTCGTGAAGGTCGCGGACTTCGGAATCGCGCGCGCGGACGAGGCGGGGCTCGGTCGTGGCGAGGATCCCAAAGTGCTCCGCGGCAAGTACGGGTACATGTCGCCCGAGCAAGCCCGCGGCGAGCCCCTCGACCGGCGCTCGGACGTCTTCGCCCTCGGCGTGGTCCTCTTCGAGGTCCTGACCGGGCAACGCTTGTTCCGGGGGAAGAGCTCGCACGAGACGCTGCAGCTCGTCCGCGCGGCGAAGATCCCCGACTTGCGCAGCGCCGGGGTTCCCGATGGTCTCGTGCCGACGCTGAACCGCGCGCTCGCGGCGCAGCGCGAGCAGCGCCACGCGTGGGCCGGTGAGATCCATCAGGAGCTGATGGCTTTTCTCTATGGACGCGGGCAGCCGGTCGGGGAGAGGGAGCTCGCCGCTGCGATGGAGAAGATGTTCCCCGCCGAGGAGCACCTCACGCCGAACAAGCTGCGTGTCGACGTGATGCTGCGGGCCCACGACGACGCGACGGGCGTCAGCGTTCCTGGCAGCTTCCCGGAGACCGCGCCGCAGACGGACTCTCGCACCCAGTCGCTCCCCATCGCGCGCAGGGCCCGCCTCGAGCGCCGTCGCGTCGCGCTGGTGTCGACGCGCCTCCATGCCGCGAGCGCCCCGGTCTGGGCCGAGGTCGTGGACGCCAATGGCGGCACGCTGCTCGCTCCTGCGGGAGGGGCAGCGCGCGCCGTCTTCGGACAGCTCGCGGGTGTCGAACGGGCGCCCATCCACGCCGTGAGAGCTGCGCTCGACTTCCAGCATCGGGTCCGTGCGCTGGGCGCGCCGGTCGAGGGCGCATCCGTCGTGGTCGGCGACTGCCGCGTCTCGGACGGTGTTCTGCTCGAGCCCGATCCGGAGCTCGACCGACTCGGCGCGGACGCGCTCGAGCAGGCTGGTCGCGAGGTCACGGTCCCCGCAGCGTTGCTGCCGGAGCTCGAGCGGGTGTTCGTCGTGAGCCCCACCGGGGACGGCTCCGCATCGCTGAACGTCAACGGCTATCGACGGCGTCAGGATCGCGATCTCGACGCTCAGCGCGCTCTGGGGCCCCTCGTCGCGCGTCGGGCCGAGATGGACGTCGTCCGGGCCGCGGTCGAGGCCAGCGCACGTGCGCCTCAGGTGCCGATTCACCTCTCCGGTGTGCCGGGCTCCGGCAAGACGCGACTGCTCGCCGAGCTGCGCGCGACCGTCGTGGGAGTGACGTGGATCGTCGGCCGAGCCGACGAGGCGGATTCGCTTCGGGACCACGGGATCTTTCGTGATCTCGTGCGCGACCTCTGTGGCATCGAGCACGACGATACACCTGAGCAGAAGCACGCCCGGATCGAGCGCGCGAGGGTGCTCGGTCTTGCGCCGCACGAGGTCCGCACTCTGGGCGAAGCGATCGGGCTCGCCTACCCCGTGCCGAGCATGGAGCGGGAGGGGCGCCCGCGCGGCATCGACCTCATCGTCGTGCTGCGACGATGCGTGCTCGCGCTGGCGCGGGACCGACCTGTCGTCGTCGTCCTCGAGGATCTTCATTTCGCCGACGACGCGAGCCTCCAGCTTCTCCGGCTGTTGCTGCATGGTCTGCAGCATCGCAACGTGCTCTGCGTCACTTCGCGCCGCGCTGGCGCGATCGTGCCAGCGTCCCACGGTCGCTTCGTGGTCCTCGAGCCGCTCGATGACGCCACCTCGGGGAAGGCGCTTGCCGCCGGGCTTGCGGGAGCCGGAGCGCGCGCCGTGGTGGCGAGCGTCGCGCGATGGGCGCGCGAGGAGACTGGAGGGGTGCCCGAGTGCATCGGCCTCCTGGCGCGGTTTGCGAAGGACGTGGAGATGGTCGAAGGGGAGTTGGTGCGCGCGCGCGTCGACGCTTCGCTCGAGGATGCGACGCGCCAGCGCGTGGCGGCCTGGCTCGATCCCTTGCGCCGCACGGAGCGACACCTCCTGCTTCTGGTCGCGCTCTGCCCGTTGCCCATCGCCAGCGCAGTCTTGGTCGCGGCGATCGATGCAGAGCCGCAGGCGGCCGAGCGCGCGCTCGATCGCCTGATCGCTCGCGGTTGGGTGAGCGACCCGAGCGGCATGTCGACGAGCGGCGTCACGGACGAGCGCTCGGTCGGCCGATGGGGAGGAGGCCACCATGCGCCCCCCGCGCGTGTCGCGATCGCGTCCCGGATGCTCGCGCGCGCCGTGAGCAGTCTCGTCGACGAGGGGGAACGCGCACGTGCGCACCAGCGCCTGCTCGCGCTGCTCGAGGTGCGCCCCTCGCTCGAGCGTGAAGACGCCGAGTTGCTCGCCTACCACGCAGCTCGGGCGACCGACCGTCAGCGTGCGGTCGAATACCACGTTCGCGCGTGCGATCTCGCCGAGAACGCGGGCGCCCTCGCGGATGCCGCACGTTTGGCCTTCGACGGTGTCGAAGCAGCACGTGCCTCTGGGGAAGATGCTGACGGCGAGCGTCTCATCGAGCTCACATCCCGCGCGGCCCGTCTGTGGCTCCAGGCCGGACACGCCGCTCGCGCCGACGAGGCCGTTCGCATGCTCGCTGACCTGATCGGGACCTGCGGGCGCCCCGAGCAACGGGTGGCCCTCGCCAGGCTCGTGGCCGATGTGGCGCTCGAGGAAGGGCGCGGAGATCGCGCCGCGGATGCGATGCTCGGCGTGGCGACTGTCATCGACGCGATGGAAGATCCGGCTGCGCGGGCCGAGGCCCGCATCGCGCTCGTGGCGTGCACGCTGCGCTCGGGCGCCCCGATCGACTTCGCGAAGACGCTCTCGACCGCCAAGCTCGAGGCGGCGACCGCAGGCGACGTGCTCCTCGAGGCGCGGGCGCTCGCGGTCCTCGCTTCGGCGCTGGCCCGCTCCGACGAGATCGGGGAAGCGGACGGCGTCGTGCCGCAGGTCCTGGCGCTGGCGGCGCGTCTCGGACATGCCGAGATACGCGCCGCGTCGCTGGCCGCGATGGGAGCCCTGCTCGAGGCGCTCGGCGAGCCGAGCTCGGCCGCTGCCCGCCTCGACGAAGCCGCCGCGCTCGCTCGTGAAGCGTCGCTCGGACCTCTCGTTCGGGAGCTCGCGATGCGTTCTTGCGCGCTCAAGCTGCGCGCGGGAGAGGACGTCGCCGCTGCCAAGACCGCCGACGCGCTGATCGAGAGGGAGCCGGAGAGACGCGGCCTCCCGTGGGTGAGCGTGGGGCTCGCAGCCCGCGCGGTCGTCTCGGCGCGAGCGCATGCCGATCCCGCGCTGGTCGAGACGCTCGAGCGGGCCCGGGCGGCGCTCCCGCGCGGCGCGGTGCTCGAGCGTCTCCTCGTCGGGGAGATGCGTGCGCATCTGCTCGAGGCGCTCGAGGACCTCGTAGGAGCGGCGCTCGCCCGCGATGACGCGGCCGAACTGGCAGACGCCGCCGGGTGGCGCTCGGCGGCGCGCCAGCTCCGAGGCGGCTGAGCGAGGAACATCCGCCGGTGTTGACGAGACGTGAGGCTCACCCTAGGCTGCGCGCCCTTCGTTCGCTGGGAGATTGCGATGTCCCAAGTTCCTGATGAGACCACGTTGGCAACGTCTGCTTCCGCTGAGGCGAGCGCGACCGACCTCGAGAGGGCCGTGGCGCGCGCGGCGGAGGCTGTCGGAGACGAGGTCGGCGGGGATGGGGGCGACGGCGGTGAGGAGTCGGACTCGCTCGAAGAGGCCGGCGAGGCAGCCTCCGCAGGAGACGGCACGGCCAAGAAGAGGCGTCGTCGTCGTCGCAAGAAGAAGCCAGGTGACGCGTCCGCCGCGGGCGAGGCGCCCGCCGCCGAGCACACCAGGGTGACAGAGCCGAGGCCAGAGCGCGCCAAGCGCGAGCACGCATTGCCCTTCAACCGTTTCTTCGGGGACGGACCCCCGCGCAAGCCGCACCTCGCGGCTGGAGAGATCGTTGGCGGGCGGGTCGTGGCGGTCGACCACGGCGTTGCCGTGCTCGACTTGTTTGGCCGGGGCATCGCGTTCGCGCTCGACAACGAGCCGCGGGAGATCCCCGTGCTCACCGAAGCGGCGTCGGAGGAGAGCGACGCGGGCGCGGCGGAGGCCAACGCCGAGTCTGGTGCCGCCGAGTCTGGTGCCGCCGAGTCTGCCGAGGCCGACGCGGCTGAGGCCGCTGCCGAGCCTGGCGCAGGCTCCTCGAACATCGCCGCGCCCGCCGAGACGAGCGCGGGAGAGCAATCGGCCGAGGAATCCCCAGCTCAGGCCGATGAGCCCTCTCACCCCGTGCTCGTCGTGGGCTCCGTGCTGCGCGCGCGCATCGCGTCGGTCTCCGAGAGCGGGCACGTGGCCGTCGCCAACCGCATCACGCTCCGCGCCGACAGCCGGGCCGCGCTCGCGAAGGCGCGCCAAGAGCATCGCCGGGTGTGGGGCACCGTCTACGGCTTCAACCGCGGCGGCTTCGACGGGCTCGTCGAGGGCATCCGCGCGTTCTGCCCGGTAGCCGGGATGGCGCTCGAGCCGATCGACGACCCGCGCAGCGTGCTCGGCCGTCGGCTCGAGTTCTCCGTGCAGGCCGCGAAAGCGGGGCACCAGGGCGTGGTGGTGAGCCGCCGCTCTCTCCTCGAGAGGGAGCTGCGTCGCCGGGCGCGCGAACTGCGTCGCCAGCTCGAGGTCGGGAAGAGGGTCAGGGGCAAGGTTACCGGAGTTCGTGATTTCGGCTTCTTCGTCGACCTCGGCGGCATCGAGGGCCTCGTTCACATGAGCGAAGTGTCCTGGGACCGGCAGGTTCGACCCGCCGACGCCGTGAAGGTCGGCGACGAGGTCGAGGTGCTGGTGCTCCGTCTTGGCGGTCCCGAGGGGCGCGCCGACGGCCGGGAAGGCCGGGAGCAGAAGCGAGACGGGCGGATTGGGCTCTCGCTGAAGGCGTGCCTCCCCGACCCGTGGGAGACGAAGATCGTCGGCATCGAGGAAGGTTCCATCCGCAAGGGGCGAATCACGCGGACGACGGAGTTCGGGGCCTTCGTCGAGCTCGTTCCAGGCGTGGAAGGGCTTCTGCACATCAGCGAGCTCGGGCGGGAGCTCAAGCACGCGAACGAGCGCGTCAAGGAAGGCGACGACATCTACGTCGTCGTCGAGCGCGTGGATGGTCGCGCCAAGCGCATCTCCCTCTCGAAGGTGAGCGACGCGGACCGCAAGGTCCTCGAGCAAGGTGGGGAGATCGCGGGGGGGGCTGCGTCCTCGAAGACCTTGCGCGTCGGCGCGCACCTCAAGGTCAAGGTCGAGAAGGTCGAGCCGGCGGGGCTCTTCGTTCAGGTCGAGGGCGTCGTGGGGCGTCGGGGGCGCGGCGTCATCCCCAACGCCGAGATGGGCACCGAGCGCGGCACGGACCACCGCAAGAAGTTCCCGCCCGGTACTGAGCTCGACGTGAAGGTGGTGGGCAACGACCGAGACGGGGGGCTGCGGCTCTCTCGGAAGGGGTTCCACAACGACGAGGAGCGTCGCGCGGTGCACGATTATCGCCGAGAGGCCGCGACGAAGGGGTTCGGGACTTTTGGCGATCTTCTTCGAACCAAGCTGCAGAAATAGCGCATTGGTGCTTGAAGGGCGGCGTGTGTGTGGTACAGTCGCCGCCCCTCACAAAGGGCGATTAACTCAGCGGTAGAGTGCCACCTTCACACGGTGGAAGTCGCAGGTTCAAGTCCTGCATCGCCCATCCGCGGTGTTCCTCGCGTCGCGGCGCGAAGTCCGTGCCGGTCGCGGTCTCGTCGGATGCCCTGGAGAGTCGTGTTGGCTCTCACCTCGGGCTCGGCGCGAGTCGAGGTCCTTGACCGCCCGGGGTTCCGGGGGAGATGCTCGTCGCGGGACGTCGGAAGGCATGTTTCGACGAACCGAGCGAGGTTTCGAATGTCGACACGAGAGGTCTTCATCTGCGCTGCGGCCCGGACGCCCATCGGTGCGTTCCAGGGCGCGCTCCAAGAGCTCTCCGCGCCGAAGCTCGGCAGCGTCGCGCTCGCCGCGGCGCTGGCTCGTTCGGGCCTGGCTCGCTCGGGCCTTGGCTACGAGGACGTGGACGAGGTCTTCGTGGGCAACGTGCTCACGGCGGGCGTGGGTCAAGCGCCGGCGAGACAGGCTGCGCGAGGCGCGGGGGTTCCGGACCGAGTTCCGGCCACGACGGTGGGCAAAGTCTGCGGCTCGGGCCTTCAGTCCGTCATCCTCGGCGCCAAGTCGATTCTCCTGGGAGACGCCGAGATCGTCGTCGCCGGGGGCATGGAGTCGATGAGCCAGGCGCCGTACTTCCTTCCGCAAGCGCGGAACGGACTCCGGATGGGGCACGGCAAGGTCGTCGATTCGATGATCCACGACGGGCTGTGGGACCCGTACCACGACTGGCACATGGGCAACGCGGGCGAGCTCTGCGCGCGGGAAAAGGGATTCACCCGAGAGGCGCAGGACGAGCACGCGGTGGCGTCCTACCGGAAGGCGCTCGCCGCGCAGGAAGCCAAGGCCTTCGACGCCGAGATCGCGCCGGTCTCCCTCGAGGGCAAGACGAAGCTGGTGGTGTCGGAGGACGAAGAGCCCAAGCGGGTGAAGTTCGACAAGATCCCGGCGTTGCGGCCGGCGTTCGACAAGGCGGGCACCATCACCGCGGCGAACGCCTCGAAGATCGACGACGGCGCGGCCGCGCTGGTGCTGGCGTCTGAACAGGCAGTCAAGGCGCGGGGGCTGACGCCGCTGGCGCGCGTCGTCGCCTACGGTGCCCATGCCCAGGCTCCGGAGTGGTTCACGACCGCTCCTGTCGGGGCGGTCCAAGCTGCCTGCGCCCGTGCCGGGCTCAGCCCGCAGGACATCGACATCTACGAGATCAACGAAGCGTTCGCGGTCGTCTCTATGGTCACGACGCGCGAGCTCGGTCTCGATCCTGCTCGCGTCAACGTGCGCGGAGGCGCGATCGCCCTCGGACACCCCATCGGCGCGAGCGGCGCTCGCATCCTGGTCACGCTGGTGCACGCCCTTCGGGACCTGCAGAAGAAACGCGGGCTCGCGACCTTGTGCATCGGCGGCGGAGAGGCCCTCGCGGTCATCGTCGAGCGGGCTTGAGCCGGCGACGGGCCGGGTAGGAACCTTTCTGGAAGTTTGGTTGTCGGAAGGCTCGTGGTAAACGACACATCCCTCAAGGAGCCAGTGCACCCTGCGCCGCCGACGGCGTCCGATGAGGTCGATCCGGAGCTGCTCGCGCTGCCGGCCCCCCCGCCGGGCCAGCGCGTCGCGACCCTCGCCGTGATGGCCCTCGCCGTCGCCGTGGCGTCGGCCATTCCGAGCGCCCTGCGCCACGACATCGCCTACTTCTTTGCGAGCTCGGCCGTGAGCCAAGTCGGCGACGCGGCGCGGCTCGAACCGGCGACGCTGTCCTCGAACTCCTTCGTGGAGGTGAGTGGAACGCCGATGGCGTCACGGGTCGTGCGGTATCGCCGCCTTCTCAGCGGCGAGACGTTCGTGGTGTTCCCCCTCGCCGGGCAGCGCACGGTGTTCGTACACATGCCCGAGTCCGAGATGGGTCGGCCACGTCCGAGCTACGCTGGGAGACTGGTGACCTTCGGCGAGATGGGCGGCAGGCTCGACGGGGTTCGCGGCTTCTTCGCGCGGGAGCTGGAGGCTCCTGTGACGGAGGAGTCCTTCGTACTGCTCGTCGACGAGAGCCCGCCGACCGCTTGGTGGGCGCTCGCGCTCACGCTGCTCTGTGTCGTGTTCGTCGGTGTGGACTTGTGGCTGCTCGTCCGCTGGTTCCGCCCGCTGCCCAACGAGCCCGAGGAAGCCGAAGGTTCTCGGGGTCGCAGGGGCTGAGCGACAGAGGGGGTGTGCGCGGGGCGGGACGCTCCGTGGTAGTGTCCGGCGCTCGGAATGCCGCGGGCGATTCCACCGCTGGACCTCGTCGCGCGCGCCCTGTCGGTGCGCGGCGCGACGCGTCAGGCGATCAGTCTTCTCGAGCTGTTGGTTGCGCAGCCCGTCGAGGAGCGCGCTCGCAGCGAGGCGCTGCTTGCGTCCCTCCGTGCCACGCCGGAGGCCGTCTTGAGCGCGCCGGGCGTGCGGCTCGACGTCGATCTCGTCGAGGCCATCGCAACGCATGGACGATTACAGGAGGCGCTGATCGTCGCGATCGCGATCGATGCGCGCAGCAGCGTCCTCGGCCTCGAGATCGTCCAGGCGCTCGAGGCCGTGCTGGCCCCGATCGCTCCCGAAGAGCCCTCGGATGTGGTGCTCTGTTACCGAGATGGTCTCGGTGGATCGGCCATCGCGGCGCAGAGGGTGGTCCTCGCCCCGAACGCCTCGCCGGCGATCAAGCGACGAGCTCAGGTCCTTGTTCAACTGCTCCGAGGTTTCCGGGGCCGACCTCCCGTGTCGGCGCCCGCCCTCACGTTTTCGGTGGACCCTGCCGTCGTGAACGTGGTCGGCGAGATGCTGTCGCGGCGTGACCTTGCCTGGGGACGACGGGCACTCGAGCTTCTCGTCACCGCCGCCGGCGGACGCGAGCTGTACGAGTCTGTCGACCTGCTGGTTCGCGCGACGGATTCCTTCGCACAGGACGACGTGCCCGGCGTCCTGCCGACGACGCCTTTCCAAGGATCCGGCGTCGCGCTCCTCCAGATTCGCATGGTGAACCTGGACCAGGCCGAAGGGGCGCTGCGTCGCGTTTGCGTGGAGAGCCCCGACGACACGCTCGCCCCGCGTCTCCTCGCGGCAGTGTCCTCTCTCCGCGCGGTTGCAGAGATCTCTCGCGACGAGCCGAGCCAGGACGCGACGCCGCCCCGCGCTCCGACGCCCGAGTGGCTCAACAAGCGGTCGCGACGGGCCAGCGTCGAGGGATGGTCCAGCTCCAAGCGAGCCAGCGAGCCGGTCCCCGAGGCTCAAGCCACGACCGGCGTGCTGCGGCCGGATGATGAAGCCGAGCTGCACCTGCGAGCGGGCCGTCCCGACAAGGCCATCGCGCTCTACCAGCGCCGCGCTGCCCGCGTCCCGGATCACCCCCGGTTCGCGGAGAGGGCCGCCGAGATCCAGGCGCAGGTCGATGCGCGGGCGATGACGTTCGCCGACGAGGTCACCGTCCGCCGAGACGTGGGGAAGCTGGCCTCGTTCGCCATTCGCTCGCAGGAGCGTCCGCTCGACCCCGTCGAGCTCGAGGGCCGTCGAACGATCGAGATGGCGAGCCCCTTCGAGACGCTGGCCGATCCCTCCGTGCTCGAGGCGCAAGCCGAGAGCGTCGGTGCGCGCGCGTCGAGCCTGACCCCACCGGCCGCCTCGCCGGTCCCCGCCTTGCCGGTCCCCGCCGCGCCGGGCCCCGCCGCGCCGGCGGCCGTCGCGCCGAATGCCGTGGCGGTGCGCCCCATCATCGGCATCGGCTGACTCCGCCGACGAGAACGGGGGCGCGTCGAGGTCACTCCGCGCGACCGACGTTTCCTGCAGCGTCCGTCACGGTGATGGAGCCCGCCGGGGCGGCGAACGTCGCGCGGCCTTCGGCGTCGAGCGTCACGGCGAGGCTCGAGCCGTCGGGGAGCTCCACGGTGACGGCCGCACCTCGGAGAGGGACGGGTCGGCTCGCACCGCCGGGGCTCAGCTCCAGCAACCGGAACCCATCGGCAGCTTGGGCGGAGACGGTGATCGTCGCGTTGCCGCCGCCGCGTGAGACGGCGATGTCCAGCTCGGCGGGCGCGACCTCGAACTCGCGGCTGAGCAT
>JBKDQC010000598.1:0-11662 GCA_046342295.1 Deltaproteobacteria bacterium
GTGTGCGCCTCGGGCAGAAAGAAGAGCTTCTGACGGCTGTCGCCGAGGCCGACGCCCGTCCAGCCGCCGGAGCCGAAGCTGAGGATCGACTCGACGATCTGGTAGCCGGAGGTCTGTCGGTAGGCGAAGGGGTCGAAGAACGCTCGGATCCGGCCCAGACGCCACGGAGAGATCGCGATGGCCAGGGCCACGAGCGAGCTCGCGCCGAGCACGATGAGCGCGATCGGCCCGATCTTGGCGCCGGCCGCGAAGAGCATCACGAGCGTCAAGAGGCCCAGCATCATCGCGGAGCCGAGGTCGTTCTGCCGCCAGCAGAGGAGCGCCAGCACCCCGAGGACGATCAGATGCGGGAGGATCCCGACCTTGAACGAACGGATCTGGTCGCTGGTCTTGTTCCCGAGCGAGTGGGCGAGGTAGAGGACGAGCGCGACCTTGGCGAGCTCGGCCGCCTGGATGTTCACGGGGCCGAGCTGGATCCACCGGACCGCGCCCCCGACGCGGTGACCGATGAAGAGCGTCGCGATCATCAGGATCGTCGTGACTCCGAGCGCGGGGTAGGTGAGGGTCTGCCAGCGCCTCGGGGCGATGCGCGAGACGAGCATCATGACGGGCACGGCGACGATCGCGTACGCCGCTTGGCGAACGAGGAAGTAGTGGCCGTCGTGGTGCGTGAAGCGCGACTGCGAGGCGAACACGGCGCTCGCGGAGAAGACCATCACGACGCCGAAGGCGATGAGCGCCACGACGAGCGCGAGCAGCACGGGATCTGCCGGCCCGGCTTCGGGACCCCGGCCGAGCCTCCGCCAGTCGAAGGTGGGGCCAGGGCGGCGCCCGGTCGGCGCGAGCGAGGTGCGCGCGGCGCTCATGCGTCACCTCCGCCGTTCGGCGTCAGCGCGCGGACGGCGCGCGCGAACTCATCGCCGCGGTGCGCGTAGCTCTGGAACATGTCGAAGCTCGCGCATGCGGGCGCGAGCAGCACAGCGTCTCCAGGCAGCGCGAGCGCGCGGGCGAGCGCGACGGCCTCGTCCATCGAAGTCGCGTCATGGACGGCGACGGGCGAGGCCGCGAACGCCCCCCGGATCAGCGGGGCGGCCTCTCCGATCAACCCGACGGCGCGGCCGCGCCGCTCCATGCGCTCCCGGATGGGCTCGTAGCTCCCGCCCTTGTCCACGCCCCCCGCGATCAGGATGAGCTGACCGCCACGATCCGCGAGACCATCGATGGCGGCGACGGCGGCGCCGACGTTGGTCGCCTTGCTGTCGTCGTAGTAGGCGATCCCCTCGAGGTCTCGGACGAGCACCATGCGGTGCGCGAGGCCCGTGAAGGTACGGAGGGCGTGAGCGATGTCGTCGCTCGACGCACCGGCGAGACGGGCCGCGAGGGCTGCGGCGCATGCATTGGCCTGGTTGTGGAGGCCCCGGATCCCGAGCTCGCGCGTCGGGACACGCAGGCCGCTGATCGTGTCGAAGAGGACACCGCCCTCGATGCGCACCTCGCCGTCGGTGCCGCCGAAGGTGTGCACCCTCCCGGCCCCGGCGCGGGCCAGCGAGAGACAGAGCGCGTCTGCCGCGGGGACGATCGCGTGATCGTCGGGACCCTGCGTGAGGAAGATGCGGCCCTTGGCTGCTGCGTAGCTCGCGAAGGTGCCGTGTCGGTCGAGGTGGTCGACGGTGATGTTCAAGAGCACCGCCACGCGCCAACGGAGCGTGTAGATGTCCTCGAGCTGGAACGACGAGAGCTCGGCCACGATCGCCCCGCCCTCGGCGGCCGCGGCGGTACCCACCGAGAGCGTGAGCGCGTCGCCGAGGTTGCCCCCGACGAAGGTGGGGCGTCCCGTGCGCTCGATCATCTGGCCGACCAGCGTCGTGACCGTGCTCTTCCCGTTGGTCCCGGTGATCCCAACGATCGGGCTCGCGATGAACCAGCTCGCGAGCTCGACCTCGGACACGACCTGGGCGCCGCGCTCTCGCGCATCGCGGACTGCCTCGAGGTGTGGAACCCCGGGGGAGAGGACCACGAGATCCGCGTCGTCGAACGCCTCGCGTGGGTGTCCGCCGAGGAAGAGCTCGGCGCCGTACGAGCGCGCGGTCTCGACCATCGCGCCGAGCTCCGCGGCGCTCTTCTTGTCGTTCGCGCGCACCTTGGAGCCGGCTGCGCCCAGCAGGTGGATCGCGGCCAGCCCGGAACGGCCCAGGCCCACGACGACGGCAGTCTTTCCGCGGAGCTCCATGGCGTTCACCGCAGCTTGAGCGTGGCGAGGCTCGCGATCGCGAGCATCACGGCGATGATCCAGAAGCGAACGATGACCCTCGGCTCGGGCCAGCCCTGCTTCTCGAAGTGGTGGTGGATCGGCGCCATCAAGAAGATGCGCTTCTTGAAGAGCCGAAAGCTCAAGACCTGCCCGATCACGCTGACGCCCTCGACCACGAAGATGCCCCCGAGGAGGACCGAGAGCAGCTCGTTCTTCGTGAGCACGGCGAGCATGCCGAGACCTCCCCCGAGCGCGAGCGAGCCGACGTCCCCCATGAAGACCTGCGCGGGGTAGGTATTGAACCAGAGGAAACCGAAGCCCGCGCCGATCATCGCGCCGCAGAAGACGGCGAGCTCGGAGGCGCTCTCGAGCTGTGGGATACGGAGATAGTCGGCGACGGACTCACCGAAGAGCACGAGGCCCGAGACGTAGGCGAGGATCGCGTAGGTGCCCGCGTTGATCATCACCGGGCCGATCGCGAGCCCGTCGAGGCCGTCCGGGAGGTTCACGCAGGTCGCGGTCGCGACACCGACGAGCGCGGCGAAGCCCACGTACACGAGCGGCGGCAGGACGAGCCTGTGGCTCTCCACGTCCTCGAACGCGACGAAGGGAACTGCGAGGTGGTTTCGGAGCGTGCGCCAGTCGCCCGAGAGGCCCTCGTTGCCGTACCAGAGGTAGCCGCACACCGCGAAGGCCACCGCGAACTGGAGCAGCAGCTTCCAGCGACCCGCGAGCCCGCCGGTATCCTTCTTCGTGATCTTTCGCGCGTCGTCGATGTAGCCGATCACGCCGTAGGCGGCCGTGACGAGGGTGGTGAGCCACACGCTCGTGCTCGTGGGGTCTGCCCACATCACCGTGGCGAGGATCACCGCGAGGAGGATCAGGGCGCCTCCCATGGTGGGCGTGCCGGCCTTCGAGAGGTGGCTCTGGGGCCCCTCTTTCCGCACGATCTGGCCGATCTGCTTGCTCTGCAGGCGCCGGATGAACCACGGGTAGAGCCCGAAGGTCAGCAGCATCGCGGTCATCGTCGCGACGAGCACGCGGAACGGCACGTACCGGAGCACGTTCAGGAAGTGCAGCTGCGGCGCGTAGGGGTAGAGCAGGGCGTAGATCACCGTTCGCCCCCTTCGTCCGCCGCATGGTCGTCGAACGGCCGGGGCTCGGGGCGTGCGCGCAGCGCGGCCACCACGCGCTCCATGCCCATCGAGCGCGAGCCCTTGACCACGATCACGTCTCCGGGTGCCGCGAAGTCGCGGACGTGCGGGACCGCGGCGAGCGGGTCGCTCTCCTCGACGACGAGATCCGCGCCCATCTCCCGCGCTTCCTCGGCCGCGATGCGCATGCGCGCGCCGCACGCGACGAAGAGCGAGGTGCCGACCCGCGCGACCGCTTCGCCGACGCGGAGGTGTTCCTCCTCCTCGTACGCGCCCAGCTCGAGCATGTCCCCCAGCACCGCGACGATGCGGCCCTGACGCGCCGCGGCCAGCTCCGAGGCTGCCTCGAGCGCGTTGATGACGCTGCGACGGCTCGCATTGTACGCGTCGTCGATCACCAGCGTTCCGCCGAGGCCGGGCACGGGGGCGCCGCGGCCCTCTCCGGGCTCGAGCGCGCCGAGCGCCGCGGTCGCGGCGTCGAGCGCCTGCGCTCCGCCCGCGACGAGCGCCAGCGCGATCGCGAGGCCCGCGTTGCGCGCCGCGCCCTCGCCGAGCATCCGGAGCTGCAGCGCGAGCTCCGTGGTCGTCGCGGTACCCGGGGGGCGGATCGCGTAGAGGCAGTCCGCACCGCCGTCACCGCGCGCGCGGCGGGCGAGGAGCCGGACATCGGCCTCCTCGTGGCGTCCGACACGGACGTGCGTCGTCGCGGACGAGGCCTGCGCGAGCGGGACCACGATGCGGTCATCCACGGTGTAGATGGCCGCCGACACCCGCGCCGGAGAAGGATGCAGCCCGGTGACGAGAGAGGACTTCTCCCGCGCGACGCCCTCGAGCGTGCCCACGCCTTCGGTGTGGACCGCGGCGACGGCGCTCACGACGCCGACGTGCGGGCGCGCCAGCTCCGTGAGGAGCGCGATCTCCCCCGGGACGTTCATGCCAATCTCGAACACCGCCGCAGCGTGGCTTGGCTCGAGCGCGAGGAGGGTGAGCGGCACCCCGATCCGGTTGTTGAGGTTGCCCGCGGTGCGGAGCGTCCGGTGCCCGAGCGCCTCGAGCACGGCACCACACATCTCCTTGGTGGTCGTCTTGCCGACCGAGCCGGTGATCGCGACGACGAGGCGGAGCGAGCCCTCGCGCTCCATGCGCTCGCGGTGCGCGTGCCCGAGTTGGCCGAGCGCGACGAGCGTGTCGGGCACGATCAGGATCGAGACATCAAGCGGAGCGAGGCCTGCGAGTGAGGCCTCGTCCGAGACGATCAGCGCCGCGGCGCCGCGCTCGAGGGCCTTCGCGAGGAAGAGGTGCCCGTCGAAGCGCTCGCCGACGAGCGCGACGAAGGCGTTGCCGTCCCCGAGCGTCCGCGTGTCCGTCGAGACCCCGGAGACCGCGCGCGAGCCACGTCGGATCCACCGCGCGCCTGCGAGCGCGCCGAGCTCCTCGAGCGTGAAGGGGGCGACGTTCGTCGGCGGGGCCGTGGCCATCAGCGGCCTCCCTTCGTGCGCGAGACCGAGATCTCCGCGAGGACGCGCCGCGCCTCTTCCCGGTCGTCGAAGTGGACCTTCTCTGCGCCGAGGATCTGGTAGTCCTCGTGACCCTTGCCCGCGATGAGGACCGTGTCTCCCGGCCGGGCGGCGCGGAGCGCGAGCTCGATCGCGGCGCGGCGGTCGACCTCGAGCACGTAGCCCCGTGATGCCGCGGCGAGAGTGTCGTGAGGGATGGGGGACAGGCCCGCCGAGGCGACACCCGGGGCGATCTGCTCGACGATGGCGCTCGGCGGCTCCGAGCGCGGATTGTCGCTCGTGATCACCACGAGGTCTGCGCCCTCGCCGGCGACGCGCCCCATCGGCGCGCGCTTGCTCCGGTCTCGGTCGCCGCCGCACCCGAAGACCGCGAAGAGTCGACCGGGAGTGAGCGGACGCAACGCCGCGAGCGCGCTCGCGAGGGCGTCGGGGGTGTGGGCGTAATCCACGAGGATGCGGACACCCTCGAGCCCTTCGACGCGCTCGAGGCGACCGGGCGCTCCGCGCACCGACGCGAGGGCCCGCGCGATCGCGTAGAGCGTGCCCGTCCCGAGCGCTCCGAGCGTCGCCGCCGCGAAGAGGAGGTTGTCGAGGTTGTGGGCGCCCACGAGCGGAGACCGGAGTGAGAGGAGTCCCCACGGGGTCTCAATCTCGGCGCTGATCCCGTCGCGGGTGCTCGACCACCGCAGCGGCCGGACATCGGCCTCCGACTGCGGCTCGCGCGAGACCCGCAGCAGCGTCCGGTGTGTATCGCTCGCGATCGCGGCAGACACCTCGTCCGCGAGGCGTGCACCCCACGTGTCGTCGATGCGCACGATCGATACGCGGGGTCGGAGATCCACGAAGAGGCGTGCCTTGGCTTCGAAGTACGCCTCCATCGTTCCGTGGAAGTCGAGGTGATCCTGCGTGAGGTTCGTAAAGACGGCGACCTCGAAGCGGAGCGCATCGGCGCGGTGAAGGGCGAGCGCATGGCTCGAGACCTCCATCACCAGGTGGCTCGCACCCCGATCGATCATCGCGCGAAGGAAGCGCGAGATCGCGTCGGCCTCCGGTGTCGTGAAGGCGGCGCGCTCGCGGTGGCTGCCCGGGCCCCGCAGCTCGACCGTGCCCATGAGGGCGGGCCGGGCCCCGATGGCCGAGAGCGCCTCGTCGAGGATCCACGTGGTCGTGGTCTTTCCGTTGGTTCCGGTGACGCCGATCACCGGCACGGCGTGAGAGGGGTGACCGTAGACGAGCTCGGCCACGGGGCCGAGGGCCCGTCGCGCATCCTCGACGAGCACGAGCGGCGCCGCACACGTGAGCTCGCGGTCCGCCAGCACCGCGCAGGCCCCGCGCTCGAGCGCGGCGTCGACGAACCGGGCGCCGTCGGAGCTCTCTCCGCGGATCGCCACGAAGAGCTCGCCGCGCTCGATCGCGCGCGAGTCGTGGCGAACACCGCGGACGCGAACGCTCGCGTCGCCCCGGATGGCGCGCACGAGACCGGTCGAACGGAGGTCGTCGAGCGAGACGCTCACCGGGCCCTCCGACCCTGCGCGCGCGCAGCTCCGGGGCGGGGCCGCTCCTCGGTCGCCTCCGCAGCGCTCCCCGCGGCGTCCTCCTCGGGCTCGGCGGCGACGGGCGCGTCGGCTGCATCGAGCACGAGCGCCGACGGGCGCCCGAGCACGACACGCACCACCGCGCCCCGTGGGGCGATGGATCCTTCAGGTGGGACTTGTGCCATCGCGACGCCGGCTCCCTCGAGCTCGGCCGACAGACCTGCCTCGGACAGCGAGCGCATCACGGCGCGTGCCGTGAGGCCGCCCAGAGCGGGCACACGCGCCTCACCGTCGCTGGGCTCTCGGGTGTCGGTCGCCGCGACGCGCGCGCTCTCGTCGGGGATCCCGACCGCGGCGACGGGCGCGTCCGCGTGCTGCCGCGCGCTCCGTTGCCGCTCGCGCTCGGCCCGAGCGCGAGCGCGCGCCCGCTGCTCGAGCTCCTCGAGCGCGTCACCGCTTCCTGCGGGCGGCACCCCGAGGTGACGCATCGTCGCCTCACCGACCCGGCGGAAGACCGGCCCGGCCACCACGCCGCCGTAGTGGTCGATGATCGGCTCCTGGATGATCACGGCGATCACCGCGCGCGGCGCCTCGGCCGGTACGACTCCAATGAACGACGAGAGCCAGTGGGCGTTGTCGTAGCCAGCCCGCGTCGTGCTCGCCATCTGTGCCGTGCCGGTCTTGCCGGCCACGAGATAGCCGTCGATCGCGGCCTCCGCGCCCGTGCCTTCGTCGCTCGTGACCGCGGTGAGCATGTCGCTCACGAGGCGCGCCGTGTGTGCGGGGACGACCTGTCGGCGAACCTCGGGCTGCGTCTCCTCGAGGACGTTGCCGCGACCGTCTTCGATCCGTCGGACGAGCGTCGGTCGCATCAGGCGACCGCCGTTGGCGATCGTCGCCATCGCGGCAGCGAGCTGGAGCGCCGTGACGCTCATGCCCTGCCCGAAGCCGATCGACGCGAAGTCGCGCTCGTACCAGCGCGAGTGATGTCGGAAGGTACCGCTCACTTCACCGGGCAGCGGGATGCCCGTGGGCTGCCCGAAGCCGAAGCGTCGGAACGAGCGGTAGAGCCCTTGCCGCCCGAGCCGCATGCCGATCTGTGCGCTCCCGATGTTCGAGCTGTGCGCGAGGATCTCCGCCGGCGTGAGCAGACCGTAGTGGTGCGTGTCGGTGATCGGACGCTCGCCCTCGACGACCGTCCAGCGGCCGTTCATGCAATCGATCTGCTCGCTCGGGCGGAGCACGCCTCCCGAGAGCGCGCTCGCGATCGTCATCGGCTTGATCGTCGAGCCGGGCTCGAAGCGGTCGGTGATCGCCCGGAAGCGGCGGTGCGCGGGCGACGCGTCGCTCGGATTGTTCGGGTCGAATGCCGGGTAGCTCGCCATCGCGAGCAGCTCGCCCGTCTGCGGGTCCATCACCACGATCGAGCCGGCCGAGGCCTCGAACGTGCGGATGGTCAGCGCGAGCTCCCGCTCGGCGACGTGCTGGAGGGTCTTGTCGATCGTGAGGTAGACGTCCTCGCCGAGCGAGGCGTGGTCGTCGAGCAACTGCTCGGAGAAGACCACGCGCCCGCGGCGATCGCGGAGCGCCGGGACGGCGGTGGTCGTTCCGCGCAGCCGCTCGTTCATGGAGAGCTCGAGGCCCTCGAGGCCATCCCCGTCGACGTTCGCGAAGCCGAGGATGTGCGCCGCGAGCTCGCGGTTCGGGTAGTAGCGCCGCGCCTCGCGCGTGACGGTGACGCCCGGGATCGCGAGCTGCTGGACGGCCGCGGCCTCTTCGGGGGTGACTTGCCGCTCCAGCCAGACGAACAGTCGGTCCGACGACAGGCGCTGGCTGATGCGGTCGACGTCGACGCCGAGTACCTGCGAGAGCCGAAGCGCGGCGAGGCCCGTGTCCACGCTCTCCTCGCGCATCTGGCGCGGGTTGGCGTACACGCTGTCGGCGTCCACGCTGACAGCGAGCTCGGCGCCGTGCCGGTCGAAGATGGTGCCGCGTCGCGGCGCGAGGCGGACGTCGCGCAGCTGCTGATGGGCGGCCGTGGCGCTGTGCCGATCGCCCTCGGTGATCTGCAGGTGGTAAGCGCGCGCGACGACGGCGCCTGCGCCGCAGAGGAGCAGCACGCAGAGCAGGGCCATTCTCACGCGCATCCACCGCCGGGCCCGCGATCCATCGGCGGCGAGCGCCACGGGCGCGGTGGGCGCGCTCGACGCTCGGGCCGCTCGCCTCCCGCGGCTGCGGCCCAGCGGCACCACGATCGCGGGCTCGAGGGCGCGGCCGGCTGCGCCTGCACCGGGGACTCGAGGGCTCATCGCATCCTCCCGGCCGCAGCCCGGCGCATCCGCGCGCCGAGCGTCACGACGCGCTCGGGCGCTGGGATGTCCATACCGAGGCGGCCTCGCGCCACGGCCTCGACGCGTTCGGGCGCGCGCAGCGTGGCGGCCTCGATCGAGAGGAGGCGCTCCTGCTCCACGAGGCGCCGCTGCTCCTGGCGCGCGCGATCGACGTCGTAGCCGAGCTGGACCGTCTCGAAGCGCAGCGCGAGATGCGCGACGAAGGCGAGCGCGGCCGCGCAGATCGCGGCGACCCAGAGGGCGACGAAGCGACGCTTCATGGCTGCGCCTCCGCGTCGGCGCTGCGCGGCCGTCGGCGCGCGCCGCGAAGCTTGGCGCTCCTCGCGCGAGGGTTGACCTCGGCCTCGGTCTCGCCCGCCTCGATAGGCTTCTTGCCGATCACCTCGAGGCGCAGCTCGCGCCGGAGCGCGTGCTTGACGGCGCGGTCTTCGAGCGAATGGAACGAGATGATCGCCGCGACGCCTCCGTCGGAGAGCACATCGGGCAGCGCCTCGAGGAGCGCGTCGAGCTCGTCGAGCTCCGCGTTCACCACGATGCGCAGGGCCTGAAAACTGCGCGTCGCCGGGTCGATTCCACCGCGCCTCGGGCCCGTCACGCGCCAGATCGCACGTGAGAGATCGAGGGTCGTTTCGAGGCGCCCTTCAGCCTCGGCGCGCTTGATCGAGCGCGCGATCGGTCGTGACTTTCTCTCTTCGCCATACTGGAAGAGCACGTCCGCGAGCTCCCGCTCGTCGAGACCGGCGATGAGCTCGCGCGCCGTCTCACCGCGCGAGAGGTCCATGCGCATGTCGAGCGGACCTTCGTGCTTGAACGAGAAGCCTCGCTCGGGGGTGTCGAGCTGGGGCGAGCTGACGCCGAGGGCGGCGAGCAGGCCGTCGACCTGCGCTGCGCCGGCTCCGGTGAGATGGGCGCGCAGCTCGGAGAAGGGACCGTGCACATAGCGGACGCGATCGCCGAAGCGGGCGAGCCTACTTCGCGTCTCCGCGAGGGCCGTCTCGTCCCGATCGATGCCGACGAGCCGCCCGCTCGGCGCGCACGCCTCGAGGATCGCCTCGGCGTGCCCACCGCGGCCGAGCGTCGCATCGACGTACGTTCCGCCGTCGCGCGGGGCGAGCAGGCGCAAGACCTCCTCGCGCAGCACCGGGAGGTGTGCGGGGGCTCGCGTCGATTCGGAGGGCTCGGCGTGCGTCACAGCCCGAGCTCCGCGAGTCGACGGCTGATCTCGAGGCGCTTGTCGTC
This sequence comes from Deltaproteobacteria bacterium, assembly GCA_046342295.1. Taxonomy (GTDB): domain Bacteria; phylum Myxococcota_A; class Polyangia; order Polyangiales; family Sandaracinaceae; genus JAFLCL01. The sequence continues at coordinate 10,048 of JBKDQC010000598.1, forward strand.
CGTCGCGAGCGCGGCACGGCGCGCCGCCTCGAAGCGCTCCTTGGACCACAGCTCGAGGTGATCGCCCATCCCCGCCCAGAGCGCCTCGCGCTCGAGGCCGGCGAGGTCGCGCAGCTCCTTCGGCACGAGCAGCCGGCCCAGCTTGTCGACCTCCACCTCCACCGCGCTCGACACGTAGAGGCGGCGGATCATCACCACGGATGGGTCGAACCTCGGGAGCGATGCCAGCTTCTCCTCGAACGCCAGCCACTCCTTCATCGGGTAAGCGAGGAGGCAGGGGTCGACTCCCGCGGTCACGATGATGCGCAGCTCGCCATCGCCCCCGGCGTGCGACAGCGGGTCGCGCGCGAGCTGATCGCGGAAACGCGAGGGCACGGAGGTGCGCCCCTTCGCGTCGATCGCGTGCTCGTGGTGACCTCGGAACACCGCTCTCAGCCTCGTCTCCGTGGCCTTCGTGCGGTCGCGGTGGGCGCGCGTTCCTCGCGATCACACTGCTTGCCACTTCTTGCCACCGAGCCGGAAGCTAGAGGGTAGCCGACGGGGGTGTCAACTTCCTTCGTGCAGTAATTTGACCTATTCCCCGCGGATACAAAGCAGTGGCAAGAAGTGGATCGAGTGGACCAAGATGACCACGGATCGGATGTTCATGTGGGTCTCCGGTCTCGCGCGGGGTCGCGGCAATCCGGGTACGCTCGGCCGCCTATGAGCGATGAGGCACCGGAGCAGATGGCGAGATCGGAGGACGCGGCGCCGGTGCACGCGCCGCCGGACGATTCGGGCGATCCCATCGAAGCTGCCTGGGCTGCGGTCGAGGCGCGCTGGGACAGCGCCGAGGCGCACAAGAAGTTCCTGGTGCTGTGCGACTCGCTCGATCGACTGGCCGAGGCCGGGCAGCGCTACCGGCGTGTCCGGGACGGCGACCCCGGGCGCCGCGAGGAGGCGAGCCGGCGAATCGACGAGCTGCTCGGGCTCGCGATGACGCGTGTGCGCGTCGTGGATCGCATCGAGCCGGCGAAGGTGCGGTCGCGCATCGAGTGGGTCGCGCTGGGCGTGTCGATCGTGCTCATCACCGCGGCCGTCCTGTCGATGATGCGCATGCTCGGGCATTGATGTTTTCGTGGGGTCCGTGCGGACCCTGCCCCGCGATGCGGGGCCCCTCCCGCTCCACTCGCTGACGCGAATGCGGCGCGCGGGGCCCCCAGCCCCGCTTGCGCGCCTCGCGCTGCGCTCGGCGGACCTCCCCCGAGCGCTTGGAGTCCGTGGGGGCCGGGTGACTCGCTTGTTGCCGCCCGCCGTGCTGTGCCGGTAGGATCCGCCACCAGGAGAACACGGGCTTGCAGCTCGACTTCAAGCAGCGAGAGCTCACGCTCAAGCTCGTCTACTACGGCCCCGCGCTCAGCGGGAAGACCACGAACCTCCAAGCGATCCACGGCCTCGTCGCGCCGGAGTCGCGCGGTCGCCTGATGACGCTCGAGACCAAGGACGACCGCACGCTCTTCTTCGATCTCCTGCCGCTCACCGTCGCGGCCAGCAAGGGCCTCCAGATCCGGACCAAGCTCTTCACGGTGCCCGGACAAGTGCTCCACAGCGCGACGCGGCGGCTGGTCCTGCAGGG
>JBKDQC010000599.1:0-65593 GCA_046342295.1 Deltaproteobacteria bacterium
CCCGCGCTCGTCAGCAGCGGCTCCCCCCACGCCGCCAGCGCGCTCTCCCCGACCGCCGGCCCCTCACGCGCGTAGCGCGCCGCGAGCTCGCTCCCGGTCGAGACGCCAGCCTCGACGAGCAGGCGGGCGCTCGCGAGCAGCGGGTCGCGCGCGTAGTCGGCGCGGATGTCGGCGGGGCTCCGGTACGTGACCTCCGCGTCGGAGCCAGCGTGTCCGAGGAAGCGCACGGTGCGGAGGTGCAAGAACGCAGGCCGCCGCGTCTCGCGCACGTATCGAGCTGCCGCGCACGACACGTCGTAGGCCTCGGCGAGGTCGCAGCCATCCGCCGCGAAGTAGCGCAGGTGCTCGCGCGCGCCGTAGGCCGCGCGAATCCAGCCGCTCGGCGTCGCGACGCTGATGCCGAAGCCGTTGTCCTCGCACACGAAGAGCAATGGCAGCGGCAAGTGTTGGTGCGCGCAGTGGCAGGCCGTGTTGATCGCGCCCGTGGCCGTCGAGTGGTTGGCAGACGCGTCACCGAAGCTCGCGACGACGATCGCGCTCGCGGGCCACGGCGAGGGCACCCCGAGCTTCTTCGCGCGCTCGATCGCGAAGGCGACGCCGACCGCGCGCGGCAGATGCGAGGCGATCGTCGAGGTCTGCGGCAGGATCGCGAGCTCGGGGTGGCCGAAGACCTTGTGCCGGCCCCCGGCGATCGGCTCGCTCGCGGCCGCGCACACGCCCCGCATCACGTCCTCTCGCGCGCGCTCGTGCCCGACCTGCTGCGCGCGCGCGACGTAGAAGCCACCCGAACGGTAGTGGAGCAGCGCGGGGTCGGTCGGCTGGAGCGCCGCGGCGAGCGCGGCGTTGCCCTCGTGGCCTGCGCTCCCGATCGTGTAGAAGCCAAGGCCCTGGGCGCGCAGCCAGCGCGCGCCATGGTCGAGCTGGCGGCTCGCGATCTGGCACTCGAAGAGCTCGAGCGCGCGGCGACCGACAAGCGCGCTCCCGGCCCGCACGGGGCGCTCGAGCGCGCTCTCGTCGCGCGCGCCTCCGAGCGCCGCGAGCGCAGAGGCGAGGTGCAGATCGAGAAGATCGCGCGCGTCGTTCGGGCTCGACATGGGCGCGCGACTATGGCGAGCGCGCCGGCTCGACGCCAACAGCCCAGGAGTCGCTCGGGCCCTCCAGACAGCTCTCGGCCCAAGCGGGGTTGGGGCCCCGCGCGGGAGCACGCGCTTCGGCGCGTGGAGCGGGAGGGGGCCCCGCTACGCGGGGGAGGGGCCGCTCGGCCCCTCCAGACAACTCACGTGCTCTGGCGGAGCGCGACGGTCTGGTCGCTCTTGGCAGCCGGCTGCGCGCCCATCGCGAACTGCGCCTCTTCTCGGCGCATCTCTTCGAGCAGCTCGGCGCACTCGGGCCGACCGCGCAGGTGGTTGAGCAAGAGCGCGGAGGACTCCGTGAAGGTCTTCTCGAACATCAGCGCCTCACGCACCCGCGTCGCGATGCGCTCGCGCCCCGCCGCGAGGTCGTTCTCGAGAGCGTCGCCGTAGCGCTGGAGCTGGGCGCGGAGCTCGTCGATCTGCCGACGCAGATCCTGCGCGCTCTTCTCCTTCGCCTGGGCGCGTCGATCCGAGTCGCCCACCACCTCGCTCAGCACGTCCGCCTTGCTCTTGCCTGCGGTCGCGGCCTCGAAGGCGGCGCGCCACCGTGCGAGGTCGCCCGCGCTGCGCTCGAGCGCATGCACTTCGCGCGCGCTCTGCTCGTAGAGCGCGCGCTCGCGCTCGATGCGCTGCGCGAGCTTCGCGATCCGGTCGCGCTCGGCGGCGGCGTCGCGAAGCGTCCGAGACTCTTCCTCCGCGAGGTCCTCGACCTTGCGTCCGATCTCGGCGCGGAGCGCGCGCCCCCGCCGCTCGATCGCGTCGAGCTTGCGCTGGTGGCTCGCGAGCTCGCCCTCGAGCCGCGAGGCCCGCGCCGAGACCTCCCAGAGCTGGTCGTTGGCGTGCTGCAGCTCCTCGGGTACGCGGCCGTTCGGGTACGCGCGCGCGAGCATCCGCGAGAAGTACGCAGCGCGGCGGCTCCACTCGACCACGCCCGGCGTCGGCGCAGGCGGCGGTGGCGGCGGCTGCGCTGGCGCGCCCGCGTCACCCGCCGACTGCACGTCCCACGTCGAGGGGAGCGTGCGCTGGAACGCCTTGAGCTCCTCGGAGAGGTGGTGGCCGTCCCGGAAACGGCTGCGCGGATCCTTCTCGAGGAGCTTCAGGATGATGCGCTCGGCTGCTTCGGGGAGCTCCTTCGCGATCGAGCGAGGCTTCGGGGCCGGCGCGGTCTTCTGCATCTCGAGCAGCGTGTCCCGGTCCGACGACCGGAACGGGAGCTGCCCTGTCGTCATCTCGAAGAAGAGAACCCCGAGCGCGTACAGGTCCGAGACGGGCATCGCGTCTTCGCCGCGCGCCTGCTCGGGCGACATGTACTCGGGTGTCCCGAACACGGCGCCCTTGGGCGCGAGGCGCGGGTCGCGCGCGAGCGCAGCCAGGCCGAAGTCGAGGATCTTCACGAAGTCGCGCCGACCGCCCTTGGCCGTCAGCATGATGTTGTCGCTCTTGAGATCGCGGTGCACGACGCCGAGGTCGTGCGCGCGAGCGAGCGCGGCGGTCATCTGCTCGAGCACGTCGGTCGCGCGAGCCAGCGGCATCGGGCCCTTCGCGATCTCGGAGCTGAGCGAGCTCCCGACCAGGTACTCCATCACGAGGTAGAGCTCGCCCTCCTCGGTCTCGCCCACGTCGTGGATCTCCACGATGTGCGCATGATCGACGCGGTTGGCGGCGCGCGCCTCGCGCAGCATCCAGGCCCGGAGGTGCGTCTCGCCGCGGAGGTCGGGGCGGATGAGCTTCAGCGCCACGACGCGGTCGATGAGCACGTGCCGGGCGCGGTACACCACGCCCATGCCCCCTTCACCGAGGAGCGCCTCGAGGCGGTAGCGCCCGGCGACCACTTTGCCGAGGTAGCTGTCTTTCGAAGACTTGGCGGCGGCTTTCGTCGACATCTCGCCCGGATGATAACGGAATCGAACGCGCGTCTGTCACGGCGTTTCGCGCCGCCGAGGACCCCGCTGCATCGTCCGGCGAGATCGTTTATCCTCGAGACGAAGGCGCGGCGGGCGCGTCGCCCGTGACCGAGCCGCCCTCGTGCAGCCACCGCGGTCGCTGATGGTCGGGGCTCTCGCCGGGCTTCTGTTCGGGGCTTCTGCTTGGGACTTCTGTTCTGGACCATTCGCTCCGCGCCGCTGCGCGGGCGTCGCTGATGAAACCCGTACCCGGAGGTTCTATGGGTCGGACCCCGATGCGCGTCGGCCCCTATCGGCTCGAGCGAAGGATCGCCTCCGGTGGCATGGCGGAGGTCCACGTCGCGCACCGGGAGGGTGCGAACGGCTTCGAGCGACGCCTCGCGGTCAAGACGATCCTCCCTCAGCTCGCCAGCGATCCCGACTTCGCGGCGATGTTCGCGGACGAGGCGCGGATCGCCGCTCGCCTCGAGCATCCGAGCATCGCCCAGGTCTTCGACTTCGGCGAGCACGAGGGCACCCTCTACCTCGCGATGGAGCTCGTGGACGGCGCGAGCGTGAACAGGCTCCTCCGCGCCGCCGGCGCCTCGCGGGAGCCCACGCCGATCCCGCTCTCCGTGATCCTCCACATCGGGATCGAGGTCGCGCGCGCGCTCGCGTACGCCCACGTCGCGCGAGACGCGTCCGGGCGACCGCTCGGGATCGTGCACCGCGACGTCTCTCCCGCGAACATCCTCCTCGGTCGACGCGGAGAGGTGAAGCTCGCGGACTTCGGCATCGCGCGCGCCATCGGCGCGGCGCATCGCACCGACGAGGGCATGGTCCGCGGCAAGCTGGGCTACATGTCGCCCGAGCAGGTGCGAGGCGAGGCAGTCGATGGGCGCAGCGACGTCTTCACGCTGGCCGCGGTGCTCGCCGAGATGTGCTCGCTCGAGCCGCTCTTCGGGACCGGCGACGATCTCGCGGTGCTCATGCGGATCCGGAACGCAGACCTCGCGCCGCTCGAGCGACTGCTCGCCGCCGAGGAGCGGCGCGCGCGTCCTCCAGAGAAGCGGCGCGCGCCGGGGCCACCTCCCGAGCTGCTCCGCCTCCTCCTCAGCGCGCTCACGCGCAAACCCGAAGATCGCATCGAGGCCTCCTACCTCGCCGATGCGCTCGAGGAGATCGCGGAGCGTCGCAACCTTCACGGGCGCCGCATGCGCGAGACCGCGCGTTTGCTGCATCGGCTCGGCCTGATCTCCTCCGACGCCGTCGACGTCGAGGCGCGAGAGCCCGGCGCGCGGCCGACCACGCTCGTCGCCACGCGCGATTCAGCACCCTCCCTCCCCTCGGTCGCGACCACCGACCGGCCGCGTCCTGCCGGCTCGCACGAGCTGCTCGCCGCGATCGCGCTCGAGCCGCCGGTGCACTACGAGCTCGTCGACCGGGACGGGACCGTGCGCGGACCGCTCTCGTACGCGGAGCTCGTCCGGCGCATCGTCGCGGGTGACGTCGGCCCGGGGCTGACGGTGCGGCGCGAGGGTCAGCACGACGGAGAGGCGCCCCGTGAGCTGAACCGCTACCTCTCCTCGCGCGCGTTCGCGTGGAACGCTTTGGCCGAGGGTCGCGAGCGCGGCGAGATCGAGAGCGGCCGCATGCTCTCGCTCGCGCTTCGGCTCGGCACGACGCGCGCGACGGGCATGCTCGAGATCGTCGAGCCTCCCTTCGGCTCTCCGGAAGCCAGGCGACCTCGGCGCAAGCGCGTCTTCTACGTCGAGGGCCGTCCCGAATTCGTCAGCTCGAACGACCCCCAGGAGCTGCTCGGGGAATTCCTCGTCCGCAACGGCATCTGCCTCCGCATGGAGCTCGAGATGGCGCTCGCGCTCCTCGATCGCCACGACGGTCGCCTCGCCGACGCGCTCGTAGCCCTCGGCGTGGTCCGGCCGATCGCGCTCGTCAGCGCGATCGAGCGCCAGGTGCGCGAGCGCTACCTCGAGATGTTTCGTTGGCGTGCCGGAACGTGGAGCTTCGTCGAAGGGCTGCGCTCGGGGGAAGAAGTGGTCCCGATCGGCCGGGGCCCGCTCGAGCTGCTCCTCGACGCCGCGATGGACCTCGACGCGACGCATGTGGAAGCCGCGATCGCCCCGATGCGCGAGCGCCTCGTGACGCGCGTGCTCGCGCCGCCGGCGCCCATCGCGGCGTTCCCGTTGCCCGAGGGCTGGGCTCGGGCCCTCGAGGATGTCGATGGCCGTACCCCGCTCGCCGGGCTGCTCCTACGAGCGCGGGCGGCCCATGGCCTCGACCTCGACGAAGCGTGCCGCGTCTTTCACTTCGGGCTGAGCTGCTCTCTTCTGCGCGCCTCGCGCCCCTCGGTCGTTCGAGAGGACGAACGGCCGACGAGACTCCCTGCCGCCAAGCGGTCGTGATCTCGCCCCGATCCTCCATGCTATCTACGGCGCGTGCTCGCCTCGGTCGGTAGCTCGCTCCGAACGCTCGTGCGCGACCGAGAGCGCCGCTCCGCGACGCTGGTAGCGCTGGCGCTGTTCGTCGCGGCGCTCGCACGCATCGGCACGGCGAGCTGGGGCATGCCTTTCCGCTACCACACCGACGAGCTCGGCTTCGTGATGTGGGTGGCGGCACACGCCGAGTGGAACGGCTTCGCGCACGGCAGCTTCGAGCCGACCGTGACGACCTACGGGCCGCTCGTCTACGAGCTCGCGCTGGCCGTGAAATGGATCGTATCCGGCACGGACGGCGCCGCCGAGGCGGTGCGCCACGCGCGGGACGGTTGGCAGTACCTCCGACTCCTCGACGATCCCACACGCACGCCGCTCACCATGATCGCGTGGATCGGGACCATGAGGGTCGTGTCCGCGTGGATCGGTGTGGCGACCGTGCTCGTGCTCGCGCGCGCGACGCGGCGACTCGCGGGACCGGAGGCCGCCGCGATCGTGGCGTGGCTCGCGGCGCTCGCGCCCGGTCTCGTTCAAGTGTCGCATTTCTACACGCCCGACGGACTGCTGCTCCTCTTCGAGGTGATGGTGCTCGACGCGGCGAGCCTCCTCGTCGAACGGCCATCACCGGCGCGCGCCGCGTACGCGGGCCTGGGGATCGGGCTGATCCTCGCGACGAAGATGACGGGCGGGCTCGTCGCGCTGCTCGTGCCCTTCGCGCTGTACGTGCGCCGCGAGCGCGGAAGCGACGTGAGCGCTTCGGGCGCGATCGTGCGCGCTTGCTTCACGGGTTCGACCTGGGTCGCGGTGCTCGTGTCCCTCGCAACCTACGCGGCGCTCTGCCCGTGGGCCGTGATGCGCGGACCCGCCTACTTCACCGGAGGTGGCGGGCCGACCTCGGGAGCCTTCATGCTGGCGACGCTGTACCAGCGCGACCTCGGCTACTACGACTGGCGACTCGCGTACCTCGACGAGCCCCGCGGGGTGACCTTCTTCACGTCGCTCCTGCCTTACGTGCTCGGCGCGCCCGTGGTCCTCGCAGGGCTCGCGGGTCTCGTGCTCAACGAGCGACGCGTGCGCCTGATGTCCTGGGGCCTGCTCGCGCCCACGGCCATCCTGGTGTCGGGCTGGTCGGTCCTCACCGTTCGCTACGCGCTGCCTCTGGCGCCTCCTCTCCTGCTCTCGGCCGCTGCCTTTCTCGCGCAGACGAGCCACCTCACGCTCCGATCGGCACGCCCGCTCCGCGCCGGGCTCCTGGCCGTGGTGCTGGCGATGTCGCTCGCCCGCGGCCTCGCGTGGAGCCTGATGTTCGTCGAGGACGACCCCCGCACGCTCGCGTCACGGTGGATCGCCGAGCATGCGCGCGACGGCGATGTCGTCGTGACGGAGCACGACCTCTCCTACACCGCACCGCTCGGACGCGCCGACGAGGCCTCCGGACCTCTGCCGTACCCCATGCCACGCATCGACGTGCAGCGGCTCTTCGCGACCGGGGAGCGTGGCCCCGCCGTCGAGGCGGCCGCGACGCGGCTGCTCGGCGGCGCACGCTTCTTCGTCGTGAGCGAGTGGATGCTTCGACGCGCGCGCAGCGGCGCGGCGCGTGTCGCCTCGCCCGAGCACGTACGGTTCTACGAGGCGCTGCTCTCGGGGCAGACCGGCTACACGGAGGTCGCCCGCTTCGAGCGGCACCCACGCCTCGGGCCGCTCGCGTGGAGCGAGGCTGACGAAGAGCAGCTCGCGGTGTGCTTCGACCACTGCCCGGTGCGGATCTTCGAGCGCACGGGAGAGTACCGGAGCCCCTTCCCCGATCGCGAGTGAACGCGCATCGCGAACCCACGCGCGTCAGAGGTTGAAGCCTCGGTTGCGGTCGAAGTCCCGGTGGGGCTCGACGTCGTAGCCTCCGACGAACGCGAAGGAGACCACGACCATCGTGAGGAGCCCGCCGAGCAGCGCCGCGCGCGCCGGGGCTCTCCAGCCGAAGGCCTGGGCGAGACCGAACGGCGCGAGAAACGCCACGAGCACGGCGAGGAGGAGGCGCCGCGCGTCGGCGATGTCGGTGCCGGGTGAGAAGAAATGGCTCTCCGAGGTCGCGAAATTGAGGGAGTACAGCACGAGCGTCAGGACGAAGACCGCGCCGCGCCCGAGCTCGGGCTCGCGCCACAGGTCCGCGAGGAACCGCCCCGCGGCCAGGCACAGGAACGGGAGGATGGGTGTGACGTACCACCCGTAGCTCCATGCTCCCGCACCAAAGCCGATCGCGCCCAGGTACGTGAAGAGCGGCACCACGAGCACGGCCGTGTTGGCGCGATGGCGTGCGAAGAAGCTCGCCATCGCCGCGAGCCAGAGGAAGAGGAGCCAACCGCGGCCGACGACGCTGTGGTTGATCTGCGGATTGTGGAAGAAGCGCAGGAAGATGTTGAAGGTGACCTGGCGACCGCTCTGGGTCTCCTGCGCGAAGAGGAACTCCTGCCATCCGAGAGCGGCGCCGTACCCGAGGAGCATCGCGGCACCGAGCGCAGCACCGAGCGCGACGACGCCCACGTCGCGGGCCCGCCCGACGCGCGCGACGAGCACGCCGAGCGCCACCGAAAGCGCGAAGCCGGTGACCTTCGCGAGGACCGCAGCGCCGGCGAGCGTCGCAGCGAGGACGAGCCACCGGCGGGCGGCAGGCGAACCTGGATCGTTCGCGCGATCCGGCTGGTCGCGGAACTGGAGAAACGCGAGCACCATCCCGAGCGCGAGCGGCGTCACGAGCACCTCCTCCTTGATGGTGCGACTCTGAAGCGCGATCCAGGGCAGCGCAGCCCAGAGCAACGCCGCGAAGTACGGTGCCGGCGAGCCGCGATCGAGGCGACGTCCGACCGCGACGATCAGGACGACGACCAGCACCGACGCCGCGAGGGGCACGAGGCGCCCGTGCGTATGCTTCATCTCGAGGTGATCTTCGGCGCCGCCGAGCCAGCCCGCCGCGCCGACGAGGAGGTGGAGCAGCGGGGGGTGCTCGAAGTAGGGCGAGACCACGTGAAAGGGACGGTAGACGTAGTGCTCGAGCGTGATGACGCCGACCTCCGGACCGCGCTCGGAGTACGCATGGGGCCAGAGGGTCCAGCCCCTCGAGACGCCCTCGGTGAGGAGCGAGTGCCCGTTCCACATCGCGAAGAGCTCGTCCTCGTTCTCGCGCTGATCCGGTGAGAGATCGTGGTCGTAGCCCCGGAGGCCCTACGTGAGCGCGACGAGGCCCAGAACCGCGAGCGTGCGCAGGGACATGCGTCGGTGTCGGCCGCCGTCGCGCACCGCGAGAGACGCGAGCGCCGCGACCGAAAGCACCCCGGCGAGGCCGAGGAGCCAGAGCACGAGCCGTGTGCAGGGCCAGGGGCCCTCTCCCGGGGTCAGCGCGCTCCGAGGCACGTCCTCGATCGCGTCGCGCGGCCCGTCGATCCACCGCAGGACGAAGCGGGGACCTCGTTCGAGCTCGCAGCGCCAGTCGATCTCGAGGTCATGCGTGCCGGCGGAGACGAGCGCGTCGGGGCCGAGCGGTTCTCCGTCCACGCGCAGCCGCGTCTCGCCCTCGGCCTCGACGAGCAAGCGACGGCCCCCTCCGGGCACTGCGATCTGCGCAGAGAGCGTGGCGTCGATGGGTGGGCTCGAGGCGGGCATCCCGAGCCTGCGGAAATCCCAGGCGGCCATCATCCGCGCGTAGGGCCGTCGGTCGTTGTGGAACGCGAGGCGATGCTCGACGCCGCGCGCGAGCTCGACGCGCCGGCCCTCGTGCACCGCGTACCACGCGACGGTCCAGCCGTGACGGAGCAAGACATCGAGACCGAGGAGGACGGCGACCCCGATCAGGAGAACCGCGAGCGGGGCTCGCCACGTGCGCGGCTCGGGCGAGGCGGGAGCGTTCATCGGTGCGCGCCTCGGACGGGGCGGTTTCCGTGGTCATTCACGTCGATCCGCGCGAACGTGTCCCCCTTGGAAAAGCCCCTGGCACGGGGCGACGGACGGCGAGAAGCTGATTGCCAGGCGATGACGCGCGCACTCCGAGACGCCCGGACCCTGCCACGAGCGCTCGCGCGCGCGGCTGCGGTGTGTGTCGTGGCCTCGGCCGCGCTGTTCTGGCCCGGCGGTGCGCGCTGGCCTGGCGCGCGCTGGAGCGCCCGCGCGCTCGGGCAGGAGGCCCCGGCTCGAGGCGTGGTCGGCGCGCTCCCGGCCGAGCAGGCCCTGGTCCTGCGGCCCGCGCCCTCGCTCGAGACGATCGCGAGGGAGGTGAGGGAGATCCTCGCCTTGAGGGCGCCCGTGCCCGTCGTCCTCGGCGAGCCCACGCCCGAGGGGGCCCCGGATCTCGTCAACGCCGCGGAGGTGGGGATCTCGGTCACCGACGCTCGCACGACACAAGAGATCCTCGACGGGCGCTCCGCAGGGGACATGCGGGTGCGCATCGTGCTCGGCGCGCCCGACCGCGTGACGTACGCGACCGAGCTCACGACGAGCCAGGCCCTGCCCACCTCGGCGCGCTCGATCGCGCTCGCCATCCTCGCGCTCCGGGACAGCGCCCTCGTCGGCCGCGACCCGAGCGTGCCGGTGGATCCGAACGGGCCCAGCTACACCTACCGCGTGCCGCGCGACGGGCCCCTCGGGCCGCTGCCGTCGCTCACGCCCTCCATCCGGCCCGCGCTCGTGTTCCGCTTCCTCGTCGGCGCCTCCGTGGCGCGGAGCACGGCGCTCGTCGGCTTCGGGCTCGGCGTGGGCCTCTGTCTGCGTCGCGACTGTCTGCTCCTCGAGGCCGACCTCCCGCTCCTCTTCGACGAGAGCGACCGCGACGCGCGGCGCAGCATCGACTACCGCCCCAGCGCGCTCGGTCTGCGCGTCATGCTGCGACCGCTCGTGGTCGACGACGTGAGCTTCGGCTTCGCGATCGGGCCGATCCTCCGGCTCGGAAACGCGAGCGTGCTCGACGCGACGTGGACCGTCACGACCGCGGGGATGCGCGGAACGCTCGCTGGGGCGTGGGAATTCGTCGACCGCGTGGAGTGGCTCGTGGAGCTCGGCCTCGACGCGGCGCTCGAGCTGGCGCGCTTGTCGGTCGCTGGTCTCGTGATCCGCGAGGACGTCGTCACGCCGTGGGCGGTGCTGGCGCTCCGCCTCCGCCCATGAGGGCCGCCGCTTTCTTGGAGAAGAGATCGCGCGGGGCCTAGGGTCGTCGCCATGCGTCTCCACTCCTTCGCGATCTCCACGGTTCTCTCTCTCTCCGCGGGCGCCGCGCTCCTCGGGCCTGGCTCGGGCTGCGGCATGATGCAGGGGCTCGCGCCCGAGACGCGCCTGCAGGATCACGTGTACATGCTCAACGACGAGGCGCGCTGGGGCCGCGTCGACCTCGCCGCGAGCCGGTGCGCCCGTTCGTACCGCGAGGCGTTCGTGCGCAGCCACCGGCGCTGGGGTCGCACCGTGGCGATCGGCGACGTGGAGATCACGAACATCGCGATGCTGCAGGGTGGCGCGCAGTCGCTCGTCACCTACAGCTGGATCGACCAGAGCACGCAGGAGCTTCACGCGACGACGGTGCGACAGAGCTGGGTCGGAGACGGCGACGGCTTCGCGCTCGCCGGAGAGGACATCATCGCTGGCGAGGACGGTCTCTTCCTCGACGTGCCCGGCGGCCCGCACCGCCTCCTCGAAGAGGAAGAAGACGGAGTGCTCACGCTCGGTGACGACGACGCGATCCCCACCGAGGCCGAGCTCGACCGCGAGGCGCATGGCGCGCCGGAGCCTCTGTCCTCCGCCGGGGCGCCTTCAGGCGAGCGCGAACAGACGCCAGGCGAGCGCGCGCTCGCGAATTCGCGGCCGCGCCGCATCGACTCGCAGGGTCGCGCGGTCGATTGATCCTCCAGATCCGCGGCCGGCGAGGCCGCGCGACTGTCAGCGCCGGATCAGCCGGAACGTGAGGTTCATGCGCGGGCCGACGGTCCGGGCGGTCCGCGGGATCGCGTGCTGGAAGCGCCGCTGGGTGCTGCCGCCCATCACGAGGAGCGAGCCCTCTCCGAGCTCGAGCTCGTGTCGCTCCTTCGGGCGACGACGATGCCGGATTACGAAGCGGCGACGGGCCCCGAGCGAGACCGACGCGATCAGCACGTCGCGCGGCGCGTCGGGGCCGAGCTCGGGCTCGTCGTCGGCGTGCCAACCCATGGCGTCGCGGCCGTCGCGGTAGTGGTTGACCAGCACGCAGTCGAAGCGCACGCCGGTCGCCTCGCGGACGGTCTCGCGCGCGCGCTCGAGCCCCGCGGTCCACGGACGCGGCTCGAAGCGTCTGCCCGAGTAGCCGTAGGCCGCGTGCGGCTCGCCGTGAAACGACACGAGGCGCGGCGTGAGCACGTCCTTGCCGAAGATCACGAGCGCCTCGGGCGCGAGGGGAAGCTCGCCCACGAGCGCATGCATCATCGCCTCGTGATCGCGAAACACTTCGGGGACGAGCGCGATCCATGCGTCCTCGCCGAGCTCGGTCCCATGCTCGGCGCGGAGCGAAGCGAGGCGGCAGGAGGCGAGGGCCGGCGCCGAGTTCATGCCGTCATGCCCGCCAGCACCTCGACGAGGTCCCGCGTGACCTCCTCGCGGTTGGTCTCGTTCAGCATCTCGTGGCGAGCCTCGGGGTAGAGCCGGAGGCTCGTGCGCGTGAGTCCTGCGCTGCGCAGTCGATCGTGGAGCTCCACCACACCTTTGCCGCCGCGCGAGACCGGATCGCGGTCGCCTGCCAGGAGGTGCACGGGGAAGTCCTTGGGCACCGTGCCGAAGCCCCCCGTCGCGATCGCGTGGAGGCCCTCGAGCAGCTGGACCCACAGCTCGTTCGTGCAGCGAAAACCGCAGCGCGGATCGGCCACGTAGCGGTCCACCTCGGCAGGATCGCGAGAGAGCCAGTCGAATTCGGTGCGGGCGGGCTTGAACGCGTCGTTGAAGGAGCCGAACGAGAGGAAGGCGAGGAGGGCGCTCTTGCCTCGCAGCCCTCCGCGCAGGCGCTCGAGGCGCGCAACCGCGGTGCCCGCGCGCTCGAGCACCGAGCCAGGCGCGTTCGTCCCCGAGAGGATCATCGCGTCGTACTCCCGCGCGCTCCGCTGGAGGATCGCCTGGCCGAAGAAGGAGCCCATCGAGTGGCCGAAGTAGACCAGCTTCTTGCCGGGATGCTCGCTCTTCGCGCGCGCCCCGAGCGCGAGCAGATCGGAGAGGACACGCTCCCAGCCGCGCTCGTCTCCGAAATGACCGAGCTCTCTCTCCTCGGCGGTCTTTCCGTGTCCGCGGTGATCATCGGCGTACACCGCGTAGCCCGCGGCCGTCAGCGCCTCGGCAAAGCGCGCGTAGCGGGCCGCGTGCTCGGCCATGCCGTGCGCGATCTGCACGATCGCCCGGACTTCGCCCTCCGGGAGCCAGCGGTAGACGTGGATCGAGGCGCCGTCGCGGGCGCTCAGGGTGAAGGTCTCGGCGCGCATGGAGGAGCCAAGATACCGCGCGGCCGGGGCGCGTCGATGCACACGCGCGGGCGCGGTGTGGGGACGCGCGAGCGACTGCGCCGAGACGCGGGGCCGCAGCTTCGCTGCGACGCAGAGACGCTCACCGCGCGACGTGGTCCGCGAGTTCGAGGCGCTTCATGCGCCGCCACAAGGTCGTGCGGCTGATGCCCAGCGCGCGCGCGGCGCGCCCGAGGTGTCCGGAGCTGACCGAGAGCGCACGGGTGATGCGTGCTCGCTCCGCGGCGTCGGCCGCGGGCTCGATGCGGGTGAGGGGCTGCTCGGCGTCGGGCAGGCTGGCACCTTCGGTCTCTGCGGCGTCGCCTCGCGCGACCTCCTCCGGTAGATCGCTCGTCGAGACCACGTCGTGCTCGCCGACGACGAGCGCGTACTCGAGCGCGTTGCGCAGCTCGCGAACGTTGCCGGGCCACGGGTACTGGCGCATGACGCGCTGAGCGTCCTCGTCGATCCGCGAGACGACCCCGTCGGGCCGCGCCGCGCCTTCCGCCTGCAGATTCTCGAGCAGCCTCGCGGCGAGGAAGGGGATGTCCTCGGGACGCTCCCGCAGCGGCGGGATCCGCAGCGGCACGACGCGGAGGCGATACATGAGGTCTGCCCGAAAGCGTCCCTCGGCGACGAGGGTCCTCAGCGATCGATGGGTCGCCGCCACGATGCGTACGTCCACCGCCACCGCGTCGCGTGAGCCGACCGGCGTGACCGTACGCGTCTCGAGCACGCGAAGGAGCTTGGCCTGGAGATCGATGGGCAGCTCGGCGATCTCGTCGAGGAAGAGCGTGCCTCCGTGCGCGGCGCGGAAGAACCCCTCGTGATCGCGCACCGCGCCCGTGAAGGCGCCTCTCTTGTGGCCGAAGAGCTCGCTCTCGAGCAGCGCCGCAGGGAGCGCCGCGCAGTTGATCGCGCGGAACGGCCCGCGGCTTCGTCGCGACAGGGCGTGGATCGCATGCGCGACGAGCTCCTTGCCCACGCCGCTCTCGCCCCGGACGAGGATCGTGGCATCGCGCTGCGCCGCACGTTTCATTACGCGAAACATCTGTTTCATGCGCGGGCTGCGGGTGGCGATGCCCTCGAGCACCTCCGGTGCGTCGCCGGTGAGGCCGGGGTCGACCTCTTCGAGCGTGAGGACGAAGCCGAGGCTCGGCTCGATGGGGTGCGCCCTCACGAAGAGGTGCTGGAGCGAGCCATCCACGCGCGGCCGCAGGACCATGGTCGAGACTGCCTGACCGCGCGCGAGCGCTTGCGCGACGGGCCTCTCGAGGCGATCGCCGCAGAGCGCGTCCACCGCGCGCATCCCCACCGTGATGGGCGTGCCGAGCAGGCTCTCGGTCTCGCGCGAGCCCGCGCGCACGGTCAGCTCGCGGTCGATGACGAGCACGGCACCACCGAGCACCGACAGAGCCCCGGAGAGGAGCGCTGCGCCCACCTTCACGTCCGGCGATGAAACATCGGCTCGCCTCGTTTCACGACGCACCATGGCGGAGCCTACCACGCGCTCTCGCGCGCCTCGTCCCCGAGGTCGTCGGCGACGCGCCCGCCGTGAGCGAAGGCTCGATGCAGGAAGGAGAGCGCCGATGCGCCCGCACCCGCGCATCGAGGAGCCGAGTGCCACGTGCTCTCAGGTGGAGGGGTTCTCTCGCGCCACCTTGGTCTGCTCGAGGACGCGGGCGATCAGCGCCACGAAGGCGACGCCGACGGCGGTCCCTGCGAGCACCCACGGCATCGGCGGCTCGAGCCCGAGCGCACGCGGGATCTCCTGCCCGAGGATGAAGAACGCCATCGCGACGACGAACCACGCGAAGCCCTTGCGCAGACCCTCCGGCGACAGGCGGCTCGCCAGCGCGCCGCCGCCGACGCTGCCGACCACGGCGGCGGCCGCCACGAGGCCCGCGAGGGACCAGTCGATGTGCGCGTGCCCCAGGTAGCCCGCGAAGCCCGCGAGCGAGTTCATCGCGATGACGACGAGCGAGGTGCCGACCGCCACCTCCATCGAGAGGCCTCCGAGCAGCACGAGCGCGGGGACCACCAGGAAGCCTCCGCCTGCCCCCACGAGGCCCGTGACCGCGCCCACGACGAGGCCTTCGCCGAGGACCTTGAGGACCGGCAGCGGAGGTAGCGCCACGCCCGGCACGCGATCGGCGCTCCCTGACGCGTGGCCGTCGGTGCCGCCGGCGGTCTTGCGCCCGCGCATCATCGCGAACGCCGTCACCATCATCATCAACCCGAAGAGGCCGAGCAGCACCGAGCTCGGGATGAAGTGGGCCACACGCCCCGCTCCGAACGCGCCGAGCATGCCCGCGAGACCGAACACGATCCCCGTGCGCCACTGCACGCGGCCCCTTCGCGCGTGGGGCACGATCGCCGCTGCGCTCGTGGTCCCGACCACGAAGAGCGAGACGGCGATCGCGTCGTGCGCCTCCATCCCCAGCACGTAGCGGAGGATGGACAGCGTGAGGATGGAGCCCCCGCCCCCGAGCAAGCCGAGACAGAGGCCGATGAAGAGCGCGAGGATGGCCGCGAGGACGATCACGGTCGCGGGCTCTTCAAGTCGCGCGCCAACGTGAGCGGGCATCGTCCTCGAACGTACGCCCGGCTTCCCTGGGCATCGCGTGGGCGGCCGTCGTTGTGCAGCCCCGGACACAGGACTCGCGATGAAACATCATGGAACATGATCTTCATCCGCGTGGAACGTCGCGTGACACTGCCCGGCAGCCGTCGAGACGCGCGGCGCCGCAGGCGCACGAAACCAGCCGGGGGGCGCTGGCGTCGTGGTGGCACGGACACTGCTTCTGGCGGGGCATGGACGTGTCTTGGATGTTGCGAGGTGCCGTCGGTGGTGCGCTGGTGGGTCTCAGCGCGTCGCTCCTCCTCGTGCTCAACGGCCGGGTGGCCGGTATCAGTGGAATCGTCCACGCCCTCACGCAACCCGTCCGCGGGCTCGAACTGTCGTGGCGCGCGTGGTTCGTCCTCGGCCTGGTGGCTGGCGGGCTCGGGGCTGCGGCGATGCTGCCGCACGCCGAGGTGACAAGCCCGTCGCTGCTCGTCTCCGTGGTGGCCGGCGCGCTCGTCGGCGTCGGCACGCGCCTCGGCAACGGCTGCACGAGCGGACACGGCGTCTGCGGCCTCAGCCGCCTCTCGGGACGCTCGCTCGTCGCCACGCTCACGTTCATCACCACCGGTGCGATCGCGGTGCTCGTGATGCGCGGCCTGGGTGCAGGAGAGGCCCCGTGAGCGCGACGTCGCCGCCCCCGAGGCCCGCCGCCTTCACCATGGTGGGTCTGTTCTCCGGTCTGCTCTTCGGCACAGGCCTGGTCGTCGGAGGCATGACCGACCCTGCCAAGGTGCGTGGTTTCTTGGACTTCGCGGGCGCCTGGGACCCGACGCTCGTCTTCGTCATGGGCGGCGCCGTGCTCGTGCATGCGGTGGCTTACCGTCTCGTGAAGGGCCGCGCCTTCCCCGTGCTCGCCGAGACGTTCCTGCTCCCCGCGCGAACGGACGTGGACGCCAAGCTCATCCTCGGCGCCGCGATCTTCGGGCTCGGCTGGGGCGTCGGCGGCTATTGCCCCGGCCCGGCGATCGCGAGCCTCCCGACCGGGGGCGCGAGCGTGGTCGCCTTCGTGGTCGCGATGATGGCCGGCTCTTGGGCGACGGGACGGCTCGAGGCCCGGAGCGGCACGCGCGCTGCAACCTCGATCGCACGTGCGGACGACGCGCCCGCGCGCGACGGTCCGACACGCTGACTCGGACACCGCCCCACGGGCTTCTGGAGAGACCACCATGCTGTTTCGTCAGCTCTACGATCTCGACTCTTCGACCTACACGTACCTCCTGGCAGACGAGGCCAGCCGCGACGCGGTGATCATCGATCCGGTGCTCGAGAACGTGGAGCGGGACCTCGGCCTCGTGCGTGATCTCGGTCTCGGCCTGCGCTACGCGCTCGACACCCACGTCCACGCCGACCACGTCACCGCGCTCGGCACGCTGCGCGACAAGACTGGCTGTCAGACCGTGCTCGCGGAGCGCGCCGGCGTGGGGATCGCCGACGTGTACGTCAAAGACGGCGACCGCCTGAGGTTCGGCCGCCACGGGCTCGAGGCGCGCGAGACCCCGGGGCACACGAACGGATGCGT
Organism: Deltaproteobacteria bacterium; assembly: GCA_046342295.1. Classification (GTDB taxonomy): domain Bacteria; phylum Myxococcota_A; class Polyangia; order Polyangiales; family Sandaracinaceae; genus JAFLCL01. The sequence continues at coordinate 17,102 of JBKDQC010000599.1, forward strand.
GACCTACGTCCTCGACGATCACTCGATGGCTTTCACCGGCGATGCCCTGCTCATCCGCGGCTCGGGCCGCACCGACTTCCAGCAAGGCGACGCGGCGACACTCTACCGCTCGGTCCACGGGCGGATCTTCTCCCTCCCGCAATCCTGTCTCCTCTATCCGGGACACGACTACAAAGGACGCACCGTCACCAGTGTCGAGGAAGAAAGGCGCCTCAATCCGCGCCTCGGGGGCGGCAAGACCGTCGCGGAATTCGTCGACATCATGACAAATCTCCAGCTCGCCTATCCCAAGAAGATCGACGTGGCCGTGCCCGCGAACCTGCAACTCGGTCTGAGAGATCTGCCGGTCTCTGCAGAGCCACGGGAGGAGGCCCGCTGGGCGCCCGTCGAGCGCACGGCGGCGGGCATCCCCGAGATCACGGTCGAGTGGGTGGCAGCGAACCGGGGCGCGGGGAGGCTGATCGACGTCCGCGAGTCCGACGAGCTCGTCTCGGAGCTGGGTCGGATCGACGGAGTCGAGCACGTCCCGCTCGCCGAGATCATGTCGGCCGCGAGCGGGTGGAGCCGCGAGTTGCCGCTTCTGATCGTGTGTCGCTCGGGCGGTCGCTCGGGAAAAGCCGCGCTCCAGCTCGAGGGAGTGGGCTTTTCCCGCGTGGCGTCGGTGCGAGGGGGCATGATCGAGTGGAACCGCGCACGATTGCCCATCACCCTGCCGGACCTCGCGCCCGTGACCGAGCATGGAGTCGGCAGATGAAGACCACGGCGCTCACGAGGGTTCAGTACGAAGACATGGGACCGACGTCGAGCACCGCGTGGCCACGTCCACGGAGCATCTGCGCCGCGACCGCGCTCCGGCCTCCCGACCGGCAGTAGACGACGACCTCTCGTCCCTTCGCGATCTCGCCGATTCGGTTGCCGAGATCCTGCACGGGGATGTTGAGCGCACCCTCGACGTGGCCCTCGGAGAATTCCCCGGGAGTCCGGACATCGAGCAGCAGGGCGCCGCGGGCGACGCGGCCGCGCGCATCTTCGTTCGGGGTGGAGCGACGGAACAGCGAGAACATGGCGAGCTCCTCTCGTCTCGCGGAGCAGAGGGCGAGACTCCCCCGAGCTTCGCGAGGTTCGTGCCACCGCCCATCACGCGCGGATCCACGGGAGATCGACGCGCTGTTCCATGCGATGAAACAATGTGAAACGATGTCGCGTACGGCATCGCGCGGGCGTCTCGGCGCGTGGGCCTGGGAGCCCACGTCACTCGCCACGATCCGAGTGAGGCGTGCGCGGTTCGGCGGGAGGGGGGCCCCAACGGATGCTGTCGGCGGAGCTCGAAGCCCGCCAGGCCCTTCCTTCGGACGAGCATGGGAGCCGCTCGGCGCCGGTCGCATCGCGACGGAGGGAGCGCGCGAACTGCGGGAGGCGAGGATCCACGGCGTCAACGGCGGCCACCGTCGTCCTTCGGCTGCTCCCGCCTCCTGTTGCGGGCCCTCCCCCCTCGCCCTCCCGCAAGCGGGATCTCGTGCTGGGCCGGCGCGTTGTGCTCTGCACCCGATTCACTCGGCGAGAGGGAGGGGCTGCGGGCGGACCCTCCGCCAAGAAGGAGAAGGGTGTGCATCCTCGCAACTGACGCACGCGCTGCGGGCGGATCGGTGGTGCGCGGCGAAGACGAGGCGCGGGCCCGCGCCGCAGGGTAGCTTCGGGGGCATGCGGACAAGCGCGCCTCTCCCCTTGGCCCTCTCGACCGTCGGTCTCTGCCTGCTCGGAGGGTGTGGCGCGGGTGACCCGCGCACGAGCTCCAGCGGCGAGCGCGCGGAGGCGCGGGGCGAGCTCATCGCCGAGCCCGCAGACGAGGCCGGCAGCGATCGCGCCTCGAGGGAGGCCGCCGGAGGCCGCGCCGCGTCGTCGTCCGGTGCGGTCGACGACGCGCCGGTCGCCCTCGAGGCCTCACGGCCACGGCTCACGCTCGTGCGCCTCGCGGACGCGGTCGCGGAGGACGGCCACGGCGAGGCCTCTCTCCGGCCTCGCGCGATCGCGTTCGACCTCGACGCACGCTTGGTTCCAGCGCGCGCGCTCGACCCAGTCCTTCGCGTCGGCGAGCTCACGCTCCACCACTACAGCCACCCGCGCGTGGGCACGCTGCGCTTCGTGCTCGACGAAGAGGCCCTGCCACCGGAGGGAGCGGCCGTGTGGGCCCATTACGGCGACGACGAGCGCACGCGCGTCCCCCTCGGCGCGCTCGAGCGCGCGCACGTCACCGAGGCACCATGACGAGACGCTGCGATCTGCGCTCTTTCGGGCGAATCCGTCGGTCGCCGTTCGTCCTCGTCGCGGCGAGCGTGCTCTCGGCGTACCTCGTCGAAGGCTGCGACTGCGGGGGAGTGAGGCGGCCGGCCTCGTGCGGGATGGAGGGCACACCCCTCGACCAACCCGCGATCGAGTGCCCCTCGGAGGTCGACCTCGGCTGCGTGCCCGCGGGCGGGACGACGTTCGCGATCTCCCCCCGCGTCGCGACCTGCGACGGCTCGGAGGCCCGCGTGGTGTGCGACCCCGCGATCGGCTCGACCGTCTCGGCCGACCGCTCGATGGGGACGTGCACCGCGACCGCGGCGAGCGGCGCGCGCGCGAGCTGCACCGTCCGCATCACCGGTCGCACCGACGGCATGCCGCGCCTCGTGTGCGCCGACGATGTCGCGGTCGAGTGCGCAGGCGCGAGCACACCCGCGACGGTCCCCGACGCGACCGCCTTCGCGAGCTGCAGCGGCGGCGAAGTCGGCGCCGTCACCGACGATCGCAGGAGCGCGGGTTATCCACTCGGCGCCAGCACCGTGAGCTTCAGGGCCACCGCTGCGGGCCTCTCGTGCACGACCGACGTGGTGGTCCGCGACACGACGCCGCCCACGCTCCGCTGCCCCGCGAGCTCGCGGGTCGTGCGTACCTCTCCGAGCGATCCGATCACCAGCGCCGAAGTCGTCGCGAGCGACAGCTGCGACGCGAGCCCCGCGATCACGCTCGCGCCGCCGACGCCCGGTGCCGGGACGACGCGCGTCACGGCGACGGCCACCGACGACGCCGGCCTCACGGCGGGCTGCTCCTTCGACGCGAGCGTGGTCGACCTCTTCGCGCCGACGGAGCTGCGCATCGTCTCGGCGACGCGGACGTCCGCGGGCGAGACCGACACGACCCTCGGCTGGACTCCGAGCGCCGGCCGGGACGTCGTGCGCGCGCGCCTCGAGCGCTCGCGCGCGGAGGCCGGCCCCTGGACGACGCTGGCCGAGCTCGACCCGGCCACCATCACCTTCACCGATCGCGCGATGCCTGGCCCCGTCTCGTACTACCGCGTCGTCGCGCTCGGGCCGATGGGTGAAGAAGGGGGCGCGAGCGCACCGATTCGCGCCTTCACGATCGCCGCCGACAGCTACGACCTCTCTGGCCAGCGCGTGCCCGGGATCGCATTCGCGACGAGCCTCTGGGGCACCGTGCGCGCTCCGGTCGGGCTCGAGCTCGGGCCGCATCCGCTCGTGCTCTTGCTCCACGGAAACCACGGCAACTGCCGACCGACGAGCGGCGACGACGAGTGCGAGGAGCGCACCGGCGACGCCTGCGAGGACCGTCGCTTCACGACGACACCGAACGCCGCGGGCTACGTCTACCTCCAGGACACCCTCGCGGCGCAGGGCTACGTGACCGCGAGCGTCTCGGCCAACGCGCTCAACTGCCGTGAGGTCTTCATCGCCGAGCGCACGGCGCTCCTCGTCGAGCACCTGCGCCGCTGGCAGCGCTGGGCCACGACGGACGAGCCGCCGTTCATGGGTCGGTACCGCGGCGCGATCGACCTCGGAAGCGTCGGGCTCGTCGGCCACTCTCGCGGCGGCGAGGCGGACTCGCAGGTGCCGCAGGCGCTCGCCGCCGAGCCCATCGCGGGCCTCACCGTGAGCTCGGTGCTCGCGATCGGCCCGACCGACTTCGAGGAGAACGCACCCCAGGGCGCGGCCTACCTCGTGCTCCTTCCGTCGTGTGACGCGGACGTGAGCGACCTCCAGGGCGCGCGCATGTACGACCGCGGCCTCCGCGACAGCGACACCTTCACCCGCAGCCAGCTCCTCTTCGTCGGGACGAACCACAATTTCTTCAACACCGAGTGGCGTTTCGACGAGAACATGGGCCCGCTGACGGTGTGCCCCGCGAGCGCGCGCATCTCCGCGAGCGCGCAACGCGCAGGCCTCGAGCTCCTGCTCTCGGACTGGCTCGCGAGCGCCAACGCCCGCACCGCGCCTGCGGCGTACGTGCGGACCGACGCCGAGGCCCCGGCGATCTTCGAGGCCTGGGCTGGCGGAGCGCTCGACCTGCGCTTCGCCTATGCGCCCGCCTCGCGCCGTACGATCGACGACTTCGGGCGCCCGGGCTTCGCGGCCAACAACCTCGGGGGCGCCAACGCCTTCAGCGGCTTCACGGCGAGCCTCGCGTGCACGGGCACGTGCGCGGGCAATTTCACGGCGGTGCGCGATGCCGCCCGCATCGCGTGGGACATGGACCCGGCCTCCGCGACCTTCTCGCTCGGGATCTTCGACGCCTCGGCTTACGAGGCGCTCTCGGTGCGCTTCGCCTCGCGGGCCGCGACGATCAACGAGGGCCTCTCGGAGCATTCTTTCCTCCTCCGGGTGCGCGACGCCGCGGGCGTGAGCGCCGAGGTCCGCGTGGCCGACGTCGGCCGCCTCGCGCACGGCTACGGCGGCTTCAACCTCCTCGAGGTCCTCACGACCGTGCGTGTGCCCACCGCGCGGCTGCGGGCGCTCGCGCCGACCCTCGACCTCGCCAGGCTCGCGTCCTTCGAGGTCGCGATGCCCGTGCCGGAGCAAGCCCGCGGCTCGATCTGGATCGCCGACGTCGCCGCCGACCGACCGTAGCGAGGCGCGGGCCTCACCTGATCGGTTCGGCGTCGCGGCGCCCCGCCGGCGCCTCAGGGCCTCTTCTTCTGGCACGTGCCGCAGAGGTACGTGCTGCGGCCGCCCTGCTCCATCTTCTGGATCGTGGCGCCGCACACCGGGCAGGGTGCGCCTTCTTTGCGGTAGACGTGGAAGGGGTTGGGCCCGCCGTCGTTCACGTAGACCAGCTCCTGGCTCGGATCGAGGCCTGCGAGGGTGGTGCCGAGCGTGGTCTCGATGCCCTCGGCGAGCGCGTCCCAGTCCTGGCGCGTGAGGCTCGCCGTGGGTGTCTCCGGATGCAGCCGCGCGAGGAAGAGCGCCTCGGCCGCGTGGATGTTGCCCAGGCCCGCGAGCTTGGCCTGGTCCATGAGCGCGAGCTTGATCGGCGCGATCGGCAGCTTGCCGCTCTTGCCGCGGTAGCACGCCGAGAGCGACGCCCCGTCGCGCACGGTGAGCGCGTCGGGCCCGAGCTTGCCGAGGCCCGAGCCGCGGAGGATCTGCGCGTAGGGTCCCGCGCTCGCACGCGCGAGGCGGCGCGCATCGACGAGCGTCACGCGCGTCTCCACCGTCTGCACCCACCAGCGCGCGAAACGCAGCTCCTCGGTGCTTTGGCGCGGCCGAACGACGAAGTGGCCCGTCATGCCGAGGTGGAAGAAGAGCCCCACCTCGCCCGAGGGCGAGGCGAGACGCAGGACCACGCTCTTTCCTCGCCGCTCGGAGCCCAGCAGGCGGGCCCCGACGAGCGCATGCGCGAAGCTCTCGCTTCCTTGCGCGACGACGATCGGGTCGGACGAGCCCGCGCCCGTGATCACGCAATCTCCGAGCGCGCGCACAAGGACGCGCCGCGCGTGCTCGACCTCGGGGAGCTCCGGCATGCGCCCGAGCATGGCAGCGCGCGACGCGCACGCACGCGCGGCCCGCCTCGCGCACGCACGCCTCGCGCGACGGGTCCGGCCTGATAGGTTCGCGCGGCGATGGCCTCCGAACGTCCCGCGCCCTCCCCTCCCGCCCGCGCGCCGCTCTCGGTGCGTCTGCGGCCCTGGATGATCCTGGCGTTCAGCGCCGTCCTCATGTTCCTCGGCTTCGCGGGCTTCGGTCTCTGGCCGCTCGCGTTCGTGGGCCTGGTCCCCGCGCTCTACGTCTTCGATCCGACGATGAACGACCACGGCGGCTTCCAGCGACCCGAGGGCCGCGCCTTCTTCTGGCGCGCTTGGTTCTTCGGCTACGCGAGCTACGTCGGCGGCTTCTACTGGGTCGAGTACACGATCCGCACCTTCGGCGGCTTCCCCCTCGCGGTGAGCTCCTTCTTCGCCTCTGCGTTCTGGGGCTTCCAGGGCCTCCAATTCGCGCTCGTCGCCTGGCTCTTCGCGCGCGCCCGAGGCCGCGGCTGGCCCACGACGCCCGTGGTCGTCGCCGCATACCTGGGGGTCGAGGGCGCGTTCCCGCAGCTCTTCGAGCACTACTACGGCAACACCTTCTTTCGGGTGCCCGTGCTCATGCAGGTGGCCGACCTCGGGGGCCCCGAGATGTGCACCGCCCTCGCGATGATCGTGAACGGCGCGCTCTACGAGACGCTCGCCGCGCGCCTGCGCGGCCAGCCTCTGCCGCGCGTCGCGCTAGGTGCGGCCACGGCCTACGTGCTCTTCGCGCTCGGCTACGGAAGCTACCGCCTCTCGAGCGAGGCCGCGCGCGAAGAGAGCGCGGAGACGATCCGCATCGCGTCGGTGCAGGCGAACCTCGGCCTCTTCGAGCGCTTCGAGGATCCCTTCGATGGAGTGCGGCGCCAGCGCGCGATGAGCGACGAGCTCGAAGAGACCGAGCGGCCCGATCTCATCGTGTGGCCGGAGTCTTCGGTGCCGATGTGGATCGACGACCCGCGCACCTTCGCGCGCGTGATCCCCTCGCTCGAGACACCCCTCCTCTTCGGTGCGATCCGCCACGGCGAGCACGGGCGCGAGCACAACACGGCGTTCATCACGGACGCGAACCGCCAGATCATCGATCACTACGACAAGACCTATCTGCTCGCCTTCGGCGAGTACATCCCGTTCGGCGACACCTTCCCGATCGTCTACGAGATCTCCCCGATGAGCGGGCAGTTCTCGCCGGGCGAAGACGTCGAGCCGCTGCCGATCCGCTTGCGCGACGGGCGCGAGTACCGGGCGAGCGCGCTCGTCTGCTACGAGGACATCGTGAGCGCGTTCGTGCGCCGCGCGGTGGGCGAGGGCGATCCGCACGTGCTCCTCAACATGACGGTCGACTCCTGGTTCGGAGACACCCAAGAGCCCTGGGTCCACCTCGCGCTCGCGCAGTTCCGCGCCGTGGAGCATCGCCGTTGGCTCGTGCGCACGACGGTGACCGGCGTGTCGGCCTTCGTCGACTCCACCGGTCAGCTCCGCGCGCACACGGGCGTGTTCGAGCCCGCGACGCGCGTGCTGGACGTGCCGATGCTCGCCGGGGCCACGACGCTCTACCAGCTCCTCGGCCCCTGGCCCGGGTGGCTCGGGGCCCTCTGCATCACCGCGATGTGCTGGCGCAAGCGCACGCTGGGCGAGTCGCGGCCCGACGACGAGCGCTCGGAGAGCGCGGAGAAGCCTTCGCAGCCCGGGGTCGAGCGCGCGAGCGCTTGAGGCTCCTGCCGACCGGCGACACGCTGCGCGCATGACGCGTGCCCGCAACTGGAGGCCCCTCGTGATCCTGGCGACGCTCTCGCTCAGCCCCGCGTGCGACTGCGGCGCGAGCGAGCCGGCCTTCACCGGCGCGCCGCCCCCGGCCGCCGAGCCTGCACCGCGCGGAGACGAGACGATCCCCGGCGCGGTCGACGCGCGTGCGCTCGCGCCCGCGACGCGGAGCGACCTGCCCGCGGCGACCCCCGCGATCACCGTCGTCGTCGAGGGGCGCCGGCTCGTGGTGACGAACGAGGCCCTCGTCGCCACCTGGCCCCCGGGCGACCGCGAGCGTCTCGCGGCGGCGCCGCGCCCGGGCGCCCCCGAGCGCTGGCCCGCGATCCGCGTCGAGGTCGAGCTGCCCGAGGACGCACCGCTGCGCGTGCCTGCGCTCGTCGAGGCTCTCACCGCGGCCCTCGACGCCGAGCGAGCCCGCTCGGGCGCCGGCGCGCCCACCGCGGTCGCCCTGCGCATCACGGGCGTCTCGCCGTGGCTCGGCGTCGAGCGCGCGCTCTATGCCGCGGGCATGGCCGGGCTGAGTGAGCCCCGGCTCGTGCTCTCGAGCGGCCGAGACGAAGTCGAGCTGCGGTTGCCCCTACCCCGCACGCGAGGCGCGGCGCTGACGGGACCGCTCGCCGGGCGCGACCCGGCCGAGGTCGTCGCCGCGATCCAGGGTGCGCTCGCGCAGGCGCGGGGAGCCCCCGTCGCGCCCGGTCCGCCGCGCGCCGAGGTCGCGCCCGCGGTCGTCGAGGGCGCCTCCGCGCTCGAGGCGCCGCGCGGGGAGCCCCCCACGCGCGACGCGAGCCGCGTCCTCGTCGCGCTCGGCGCAGACGGTCTCACGGTCGTTCGCGGCGAACAGCGCCTCGGCGCGGGATGCCAGCGCCCCGCGATCGGCCCGATGCCCTCGCTTCCTTCGGCCAGCATCTCGCGGCAGAGCGTGCGGGATTGCCTCCTCGTCGCGGGTGCGACGAGCCACCCCTACGGCTTCGAGGCCGAGCCCGAGATCACCTTCGCGCGCATCGCCCCGATCCTCGAAGTGCTCGACGAGATCGGCACGGTCTCGATCGGCATGCGCTCGGCAGACACCAGCGAGGCCGGGGCCGAGTAGACTGCGCCGCGGCGTCAGCCAACAAGGAGTCGTGTGATGGCGAACAAGCTTCCAGCCCGGGCGCGCTCGGTGGTCACGGGCGCGGGCGACGGCTTCGGCCGAGCGGTCGCGCTCGAGCTCGGACGTCGCGGCGCGCGCGTCCTCGTCACCGACCTCGACGCGGCGCGGGCCGAGGAGACCGCCGCGCTGCTCGCGGCGCGCGGCACCGAGGCGCACGCGATGCGCGTGGACGTCTCGGACCCAGAGGCCGTCTCGGCGATGGCGCGTCGCGCGGAGGAGCTGTGGGGCGGCGCGGACGTGCTGGTCAACAACGCCGGCATCGCCGTGGTGGGCGAGTTCGCTCAGATCCCGCTCGACAAGTGGAAGCTCCAGATCGACATCAACCTCAACGGCGTGATCTACGGCTGCCACCACTTCGTGCCGTTGCTCTCGAGGAACGAGGGCGGTGGCTACATCCTGAACGTCGCCTCGAGCGCCGGGCTCCTCTCGGCGCCGCTCATGGCACCGTACAACGTGACCAAGGCCGGCGTGGTGGCGCTGTCCGAGACTCTGTTCGCGGAGCTCGCGAAGCAGAAGATCCACGTCACCGCCCTCTGCCCGACGTTCTTCCGCACGAACATCCACACGCGCGCCCAGAGCTTCGGCGGCAACGCGGGCAAGACCACCGACAAGCTCGTCACGGGCGCGAAGTGGAGCGCGGAGGAGATCGCGGTGCACGCGATCGACGGTCTGCTCGCGCGTCAGCTCTACGTGATCCCCCAGCTCGACGGCAAGCTCATGTGGCACACCAAGCGCGCGCTCGGCGGGCGCTTCCACGCGGGCCTGGGCTACCTCCTCCGCAGCGGCCTCCTCGACCGACTCGGAGGGCGGTGAGCCTCGTCGAGGGCGGAAAAGCCTCCGGTGGGAGTTCCTCGTCGGCTCGGCACACCGGCCTTCACCGTCAGGCCGCGGCGCGCATCGCCGCGAGATCCCCGAGCTGCTCGCGGAGCTTGCCTCGCGCGCGCACCTCGAGCTGCCGCGCGCGCTCGCGCGAGACCCCGAGCGTCCTGCCGAGGTCGGCCAGGGAGGCCTCCTCGTCCTGCATGAAGCGCTGCTCGACGATGAAGCGCTCGCGCGGGTCGAGCTTCGCGAGGGCGGCGTGCAGGCGCTCGTGTGCGATCGAGCTCTGCTCTTCGTGAACGAGCCGGTTCTCGGCGTCGGGCTCGTACGCGGACATCGTGTCGAGCAGCGTGCTCGATCCCTCGGCGCCGACAGGGGCGTCCAGGGAGACCGAGCGGAGGTCGAGGTGCTGGAGCATCTGCTCCATCTTCTCCTCCGTCGTGCCCAGGCTCTCGGCGAGGATCTTCACCCGCTCCGCGCCTTCGATCGACGCCTGCGCGAGGCGGGCGCGCTCGCGGCGCAACCGGAAGAAGACCTTGCTGCGCATCGGCCCTGATCCCGCGCCCACGACCGCCGCCGACCGCACGACGAGGTCGAGGATGTACGCGCGGATCCAGAAGCCGGCGTAGCTCACGAAGCGCGTGCCCCGCGTCGGGTCGAACTTCTGCGACGCGATGAGGAGGCCGATGTTGCCCTCGGCGATCAGGTCCGCGAGGCGGACACCCTTGCGCTGGTGCTGCACCGCGAGCGAGATCACGAAGCGGAGGTTCGAGCGCACGAGCAGCTCGCGGGCCGCTGCGTCGCCGGCGGCGGCACGCACGGCGGTGTCGTGCTCGGTCTCGCGGTCGAGCAGCGGGATGCGGCGGACGCGCTCGATGTAGCGGGAAAGTCCACGGTCGTCTGAATCCTGACCCATCGCTCACCTCGGAAGTTCGAAAGACCTCCGGAAGCTGGATCGATTCTCTGGACACGTCAAATTTTTTTCTAGACCGAACCTAGACGCTACCAACGAAAACATTGAATAAATGTGTAAAGAAACTTCGACAAGACTGTGACAGTGCACACAAAACCTGGACAAGATCGAGTCTTGTCCAGGTTTCTCGGCGCGTCGCGCTCTCCCGCGTTCAAGGACTGAAGCCCACCCGCAGATGGAGAGTGATGGCACGCGCGATCCACTCCGCGCGCGCGGAGTCGATCACGGTGCGCGAGAGGCGCAGGCGGGTCACGCCGCGCGAGGGCGCCCGCATCCACACCGAGGCGCGACCGTCTTGCGCGCGGCAGTCGACGAGCACGATCGCGTCGATCGCGCGCTCGGTGCGAACGACACGCACCGCGGCGTCGAGATCCTCCGCGCGCCAGTCGAGGAACTCGACGCCATCGTCGCGGTGGCCGGCGAGCTGGCGCACGCGGTCGCCTCCCATCCGATGGATCGTCGTGTCCTCGTGCCTCAGCACGCGCGTGATGTCGCGCATGCAGTCGGGCCTCGCGCTCGCCGGAGACATGTTCACGAGGAGCAGCTCGAGCGGGCGATCGCCCGCGCTCGCCAGGCTCGGTGCGAGCGCGAGCCCGGACGTGAGCAGACACGCCGCGAAGGCGAGCGCCATCGTCGCGCGGGCCCTCACGACGACGCCTCCAGCCGTACGAGCGCGACGAGCCAGGGCCAGAGCTGCTCGTCAGGTCCGCGCCAGGCGGCCTCGTCTTCGACGCGAAGCTCGAGGTAGGGCTCGCGGTCCGCGCGCCGGAACGCGATCGCGCCGCCGAAGCCCCTCGTCGCGAGCTGGCCATCGCCGAGCTCGCGGTTCGCAGGAAAGCGGAGGAAGACCACCGTGCCTGCCTCGGCCAGGCTCGGCGGAAGTCCGGCGCTGGAATCGCCCTCTCCCGCGAAGAAAGCGAGGGCGCAGGCGCGCTCGGCCTCGGTCGCGTCGCGCTGGATCGCGTCGATGCGGCGCATCTGCATGCGCTCGACGATCACCTCGAGCAGACGTGTCTCGCTGCGCAGGAGCGGGTCCTCGTGAACCGCGACGATCACCACCTCGTGCGGCGAGGTGTCGACCTCGGTGGGCGAGGCGTCCGCCTCGTGCAGGTCGGGCGTGCTTGGAGGCTCGGCCTCGTCGGCAACCTCGTCCGTACCTGGTTCCGACGACGCAACGGCGGGATCCGCGGGCGCACCGGAGCCTTCGGCGATGGAGGCCGGAGCCTCGGCAGAGCCGCAGCCCGAGAGGCACGCGAAGACGAGCCACGAGACGAGACGCATGGCGCTGGTCTATCCGCGCCCGGGCGCGCCGCCAGTGACCCCCAGCTCGGCCGAGCCGCAAGCCCGGCCGAGCGACGAGCCCGCGGCATCGCGAGCCCGCCGTGCGGCGCACGTCAGCGAGGCCGCGGCGGGGGCGGGGGCGTGACAGGCGAGGCGAAGCGATCCTTCACGAGCTGCGGCACGTCGATGCCAGTGGCGGCCTTGATCTGCTCGTGGGTCGCGACGAGCTGCGCAGCCAGGTTGCCGCCGCCGACCGCGCCCTGGTTCAGCACCGTGAGCTTGTCGATCTTCACGTCGTTCATGCTCTGGAGGACCTGTTGCATCGTGGGGACGAGCTTCTGCATGAGGAGCACGTCGCGGCCCGCCGTGCCGCTCTGCCGGTAGGTGAGCGCGAGGTTCTTGAGCACGGTCGCCGTCGCGCGGCCCTGCTCGACGATCTTCGCCGCCTCGGCCTTGGCCTGCTGCTCGGCCTGCTGACGCTGTGCCTCCGCAGGCTGGATCATGTCGGCCTCGAGCTGGAGCTTCACCTGCTCGATGCGCGCGTCCTGCATCTGAATCTCGGCCTGGGTCTGGGCGATGAGCGCCTGCACCTCGGCCTGCTGCTCGGCGATCATGGCGCCGCGCTTGGTCTGCGCGTCCATCACGCGCCGCGCGTTGTCGGCGTTGGCGACCTGGATCTGGGCGTTGAGCTTGCCCAGCTCGGCCTCCATCGTGTTGCGCCACTTCTGCTCGGCCGTCTGTGCCTTGGCCTGAGCCTCGGCGATCTGCGCGTTGCGGCGCACCTCGGCCGAGCGCATGCGGCCGATCGAGTCGAGGTAGCCGACGTCGTCGGTGACGTTCTGAATCTTGAGCGTGTCGAGGGTCAGACCGAGGTTCGACAGATCGTGCTCGGCCTCCTCGGTGAGGCGTGTCGCGAACGCCTCCTTGTCCTGATTCACCTGCTCGGGCGTCAGGCTCGAGAGCACGCCGCGGAGGTTGCCCTCGAGCGTCTCGCGGGCGACGTCCATGATCTCCGCGCGCGACTTGCCGAGGAAGCGCTCGATCGTGTTGTGGATGAGCGGCTCCTCGCCGGGCACCTTGATGTTCGCGATGCCCTGCACGGTGAGGGGGATGCCGCCCTTGGAGTAGGCCCCTTTGACCTTGAGCTCGATGATCATGTTCGAGAGGTCCATCGAGTCCACCGTCTCGAGCAGCGGGATCCGCAGGGTGCGGCCGCCCTTCACGATGCGGTAGGCGATCTTCTTGCCCTCCGCGGTGCTCCGCGGCGTCGCGCCCGAAAAGACGAGCACCTCGTTCGGCGGACAGACGTAGAGGACGTTCCTGACGAGGATCAGCGCCGCGAGGACGGCCGCCGCCGCGAGGACGAGGAGGATGAACAGGGGGAAGAGGATGGACATCAGCGGTCTCCTTCCTTCGAGCCGGAGATCAAGGCGGGCACGTCCACGCCCGTCGAGTCGCGCAGCGCGCTCATGACGGCCCCGACCATCTTGGGGTAACTGGCGGCGTAGCCGGCCACGGAGCTGCCATCGCCGGCGTCGAGCACGTGAACCTCCTTGGGCTCGAGCGAGCCGAGGCTGTTCACGACGGATCCCACGATCTGCTCGAGGTGCTGGATCACGTAGAGCTCGCGGGCTTGCGGGCCCATGGTGCCCCACGCGTCGGTCATGACCTTGAGCACTTCGTTCACCGCCGCGCCGTTCTCGGCGGTGGGTGCTGCGAGACCCTTGGCGATGATGCTCTGCGCTTGACGTTGGAACTCGGCGGGGATGACGACCTCGGCGTACAGGCGGCGATTCTCCAGCTGTCCGCGCATGGCCTGGAGCTCGCGCTCGGCCATCGCGCGTGCGGTCTTGGCGGCGGCCTCGGCCTCGCGCTCGACCGACTGCGCCTGACCTTCGAGCTGGGCGCGAATCTGTCGCAGCTCGTTCTGCTTGGTCTGGATGGACGTCTGGGAGGTGGCGCGCGCGAGCTCGGCGCGCTGGGTCGCGGTGGCTTGCGCCTGCTGGATCTCCTGGTTCGCCTGGCTCTCGGCGTTCTCCGCGTCGCGGAGGGCCGCGGCGCTCTTCGGGCGGCCGTTGGAGTCGAGGTCTCCGGTCGAGTCGCTCACGCTCTGGATCTTCAGGGTGTCGAGCTGCAAGCCAAGGATCTGGAGGTCGTCCTCCGCGGCGTGGATGAGCTTCTCGGCGAACTTGAGGCGGTCTTCGTTCACCTCTTCCGGCGTGAGCTGCCCGAGCACCTCGCGCAGCGCGCCCTCGAGCGTCTGCTGCGCGACCAGCTCGATCTCCTGCCGGCTCTTGTTGAGGAAGCGCTCCACCGCGTTGCGGAGGAATTTCTCCTCGGCGTGGATCTTCACGTTCGCGATCGCGTGGATCTCGAGCGGGATGTTGCCGCGCGAGTAGGCGTTCTGGACGACGACGTCGACGGGGATGACCGTCATGTCGAGGCGGCTGACGATCTCGAGGATCGGGATGCGCACCGCGCGCTGACCGCTCTTGACGATGCGGTAGCCGAGCTCCTGCCCATCCTCGGTCCGGTAGCGCTGACCGGAGAAGACGAGCGCTTCGTTGGGGCGCGCGATGAAGAGGAACGCGCGCAAGAACTGCACGATCGCGAAGAGGCCGATCGCGACGAAGAGCGCGCCCCCGACCACCGACCAGAGCAAGCCCGCGTCGAGCCCGAAGAGCCCGGGCTCGGGCGGTGGGGCGTTCGCGTATGGATCGTAGTTGTACGTCTGCATGTTCCCTCCTGGTGTCTCGTCCGGCGTCTCGAGCGTGCGAGACGTCGATTCCGGTCGAGGGTGATTCGTTCGTGCGCGAGCGCGGGCTCTCTCCGCCCCCCGATCGCCTGCGATGCCCGGCCCTCGTCGCCGGTCAAGGCGCGGAGATGCGCGTCTTGGCAACGCGCGCGCGCGCTCCGTCCATCTCGACGACGATCACTTCGTCGCGGCTCTCGTAGGTGCCGTCGTCCATGGAGGTGCAGAGGAGATCGATCGTCGAGCCCTTGACCTCGAGGCGGATCTTGCCCGTGGCGCCCGGACCGAAGCCCACGAGGAGGCGCCCCGTCTTGCCCACGTAGTCCGCGCTCGAGACCGCGCTGTTCGACGACTCGGCCGTCATCGCGCGCACGAGCCAGCTCGCGAAGGAGCCCGCGAAGAGGCCCATGCCCACGGCGCAGAGCGCCGCGATCCACGGGCTCGAGACCACACCGAAGCCATCGAGGATGAGCCCGGTGATGCCGAAGAACGCGGTGAAGAAGGTCCAGAAGCGCGCCGACAGCATCCGGAGCAGCAGGCTCTCGATGCCCTGCAGGTCGCCGGCGCTGGCGGGCGCGGGCCCCTCGGCGTGCCCCCCGACGTGGTCGCCGTGGCCGCCGAGGAGCAAGCTCGCTCCGAGGAGCAGCCCACCCACGATCAGCGCGAAGATGTAGAGGTAGATCATCGCCCTCGCCTCGTACGCGCAACCTAGCGCACTTGTTCCCCGCCATGTGCCCAGCGGGGTGCGCGGCGGGGTGCACGGACGGGCGCGCCCGGGCCGGGAGACGGGCTCAGAGCATGAGTCACTTGGATTGACTCATGCTCTGACGTTTCTTGCCGGAGGGTCTGGCCGCAGACCCTCCCTCTCGCCGATTCGAGCCCATGGCACCCGCATCGATCCATCCGAGTGCCACGTGCTCTCACTTCGCCTTGTGCCCGCGGGTCCGGCGCTGGATTTGCTCACCCAGGAACGCGCCGAAGAGCGAGATCATCACGCCCATCGAGCCGCCGACGAGGTAGGCGATGAGCGAGGGCTCGAAGCCGTCGGGCGTCGACCACTTGAGGTACACGATGGTCGGGATCGTGGCGACGAGCGCGCCGACAGCCGGCTCGAGGAAGGTCTTTCCGGGAGAGACGAGGCCCACCGCGACGCCCCCGACGAACCAGACCGCGACCGAGATCGCGAGGCCCGCGAACCCTTGCGGGTCGTAGGTGGGGATGACCAAGGGCAAGAGCCCGATGATCACGCCCTGGAGCACGAGGTAGATGACGAACGAGATGGCGACCCACAGGATCGAGAAGCCGTCTTGCTGGTTCGCGCGCGCGGCCTCTTCCTCGGCGGTGTACTCGACCTGAACTGCCTCGAGGCGGGCGCCGCACGAGACGCAGCGCTCGGTGTTGGGCTCGTTCTTGAAGCCGCAGACGTGGCAGACGATCGGATCCTGGGTGGAGGCCATGCGCCGGAGAGTGTCGCCTCCCGGCGCATCCGCCGCAAGAATCGGCTCGGTCTCCTCCCGGTCTCCTCGGCTCAGCGCGGAGGCTCGTCCGCGGCGGGAGCCCCGAGCAGCGCGCGGACCTCGCCGAATCGCTCGTTCGGGATGGTGATCGCCAGGTTGTACTGGGCGATCCGCCAGGCGCTCCCGTCGTGGACGAGCACGCCGCTGCCGCGCGCAGGGCCCAGGTTCACGGTCTCGAGGTCCTCGTCGAACCAGGCCGTCGCCGCTCCGGGGCCGAGCACGACCGCTCGACGCACGGCGCGCATCCGCCAGCCCCGCCCCTCCGAGAAAGGCCCGTGCGCGTAGGCGCGGAGCTCGTCGCGGCTCCAGCGTTCGGTCGCGTCGGTGCCGAGGAAGATCGCGTCGTGGGTCATGAGGGCGAAGTAGGCCGCTTCGTCGGACCGAGCCGCCGCGTCGTGCCACGCGTCGAGGACGGCGCACACGGCCGCCTCCGCGCCGTGATGCGATGCGCTCTCCTCCGCGCGGGTCTCCTCCGCGCGGGTCTCTGGAACATGGACGCCGCCGCAACCGGCGGCGCAGAGGAGAACGCCCAAGGACGCGCGCGCGTGGATCGTGCTCATGCGTCGGCGATCCCGAGCTCGTCGAGCTTGTTGTAGAGCGTCCGGCGACTGACGCCGAGCAGGCGCGCCGCGAGCGTGCGGTTGCCCTTGGCCTTGGCGAGGGCCTCGCGCACCGCGGCGCGCTCGGCGTCCCGGCGCTGCGCCTCGAGGGTGACCGGGTCTCCTACGCACGGTGGCGGCGCGGCCCGGCTCGGCGCGCGCGACGCCTCGGCAACGCCCGGCCGGGTCGCGAGCTCGCGCTCGACTTCCTCGCGTCCGAGGGCGTCGCCCTCGGCGAAGACCACGAGCCGCTCGAGGAAATTCTGGAGCTCACGCACGTTGCCGGGCCAGGGCGCGCGCTCGAGCGCCGAGAGCGCGTCGGGCGTCAGCGAGATGCCCGGTCGGCCGTTGACCTCGCCGAGCCGTGAGACGAGGCGCGCTGCGAGCACGGGGATGTCGCTCCGGCGGTCCCTCAACGCCGGCATCGCGATGGGCACGACGTTGAGGCGATAGAAGAGGTCCTCTCGGAACGTACCGGCCTCGACCATCTGCTCGAGGTTGCGGTGGGTCGCGGCGACGAAGCGCACGTCGGCCTTCTCGGCGCTCGTGGCGCCGAGGGGTTGGTACTCGCGCTCCTGGAGGAGGCGCAGGAGCTTGACCTGGACCGCCGGTGTCACGTCGCCGATCTCGTCGAGGAAGAGCGTGCCGCCTCCCGCGAGCTCGACCCGCCCAGGCTTCTTGTGCGTCGCACCGGTGAACGCGCCCTTCTCGTGCCCGAAGAGCTCGGACTCGAGGAGGTTGTCGGGCAACGCGCCGCAGTGCACCGCGACGAACGGGCCCTTCCGCGGCGAGAGGCGATGAAGCTCCCTCGCGGCCACCTCCTTGCCCGTGCCGCTCTCGCCGCGAAGGAGCACGGTCGCCATCGTCGGGGCGGCCTTCGCGAGCCGGCCCATCGCGTCGAGCATCGCGGGCGCGCTCCCGACGACCGGACCCTCCTTGGCGGGTGCGGCCTCGGGCGGCTTGTCCGCGGCGGCCTTGGCGCCGACCAGCGCCTTGCCGATCGTGAAGAGCACCTCATCACGGTCGAAGGGCTTGGTGAGGAAGTCGGTCGCGCCCGCCTTCATGGCCTCGACCGCGAGCGCGACCGTCCCGTGGGCGGTGAGCAGCACGACCGGCACGTCCTGGTGCTTTCGCTGCACCTCGGCGAGCAGCTCCATGCCGTCCATGCCGGGCATGCGCACGTCCGACACGACCAGGTCGACACCACCCGAGGCGAGCGCCGCGAGCGCCTCGGGGCCGGACTGGACGAAGCGCGCCTGGTGACCCGCCTGCGTGACCAGCGCCGCGAGCACCATACCGACGGCGCGATCGTCATCGACGACGAGCACGCGCGCGCGAGGAGAGACTGCCATCGAGGATCGAGGGTAAGGGGCCGCGCACGAATAGCCTACCCGTTTCGCCGCCGCGGCATCCCCTCCAGCGCACTCAGCGACGGCGGCGCGCGGCCGGCGAGCCGGACGGGCGACGGGCGGGCACGGGCGTGGGCCAGGGCGTCTCGAGCGGCGCGAGGCGGGCGGCCGGCGCGCCGGATGCGGGCAGGATCTGGTCGGGATCGCCGAGGAATTCGAAGTGCATCGTGTCCTGCAGCGTGTCGCGCCCGAGCCAGTAGAAGCCGAAGCGCTCGAATTGCCGGACCCAGCACTCGGGCATCTGCATGCGCTCGAAGATCGAGCTCACCTCCTCGGCGCAGAGGGGATGATCGGTCCACGGCGGCACGCAGCCGCAGCACGTGTTCACGGTCGGATCGATGTCGATCGCGATGCCGTACACGTGGTTCGAGACTTCGCCGTTGTGGTACGTGTTGCGGTCGCGGATGCCCGAGAGGCGCTGCGCGCGGTAGGGGCTCGAACCGCACTCGGCCCCGATCGCCTGCTCGACGCACGCGAGCGCGGGATGAATCGAGGCGTTGACGCGCAGCCGGATGCCGAGGAAGCGCGTGCCCGCTGCATTCTGCAGGGGTGTGCGCGGGTTCCACTCCGGGCGACCGAAGCCCTCGAAGTAGCCGTAGTGCTCGGTCCGGAAGCGAACCGCCTGCGCCGCGAGCTCGCGGCGGCGCTGGATCTCCTCGCGCGGCATGCGCGCTCGGGTCGCCCAGTTGCCGCGGATGAGGAAGTCGAGCGGGCGCTGCTCGTTGCACGCGATCCCGTCGCGGGCCGGGCTCGGCACGACGACCGCATTCTCTTCGACCGCGCTCCCGTCAGCCGCCTCCTGAGCGCGCGCGTCGCGCGACGGCGCCGACACGAGCGCACCGAGCAGGAAGGCGGCAGCCGCGAGGAGGACCACGGAGAGCGCTCGAGGGGCAGGGGCCGTCTTGGTCACGCCGCGAGGGATAGCCCGGGCGATCTCGACGCGCCCGCCGTGGTGCGCGGGTACCGGGGGGCGAATCGCACCCGCGCAGCGCGAGGGTGTGGACCGCGGTCAGGCCGCGCGACGGCTTGGTCGCCGACGAAGCAGCCCCACGAGCCCGAGCCCGAGCGCGAGCCAGCCAGGCGCGCCCGCGCGGCCTGGCGTGGCGCTGCAGTGGCCGTTGGTGTCGGGCTCGGTCGGCATCTCGGCCGAACCGCCGTCGATGCTCGAGGGCCCCGCATCCGACGTTCCCGCGTCGAGCCCGCCACCGACGGCGTCGGTGAGGGCGAGCTCCTCGAGGCTCTCGATCTCGTCGTCCGTCAGCGGCCGGCGCGTGTCGGCATCGACGACGGTCGCGGCTTCGCAGTCGTAGCTCTCGGAGAGGGATGGCGTGCTCAGCTCTGGAGGCGGCCCGGCAACCGCCGCATGTCCGGTGAACGTGACGGCCGCGGAACCACCCCGTGCGCAGGGGATCGGCACCGCGACGGTGAGCCCTCCGCTCCGCAACGGGCGAGGGCTCGTGGTCTCGTCGTCGGTCTGTAGCCACCAATCGTAGGCATCGAGCCACGGAGTGATGGAGGCATCGGGCGCGAGCGTGACCTCGACCCAGTGGTAGCGCTCTCGCCGGCCCCGGGTCACGTAGTACGCTTGCAGCGGGCCTGCCGTGAGGGTGCCTAGCGCGAGGGGTCGATCGGCGGGCGCGGCCGCCGTGTACGTGGCGAGAACGACGCGCCCGGTCGGGCAGTCGGTGCGCACCAGCTCGTAGTCCTCTCCGGGCTCGAGGGCCGCGTCCAAACGGAAGATCGTGCGGGCTCCATCCACCGGGATCGACGCACCCGCCACGGGCGCCCGCGACTCTCGCTGCACGAGCTCGGCCACCACCGGCCTCGCGATCTCGATGCGCGGGAGGTTGGCGGGGACCTCGCCCGCCTCCGGGATCGTGCGCGGCGCATCGAAACAACTCCCAACATCGACAACAGGCGACTCCGCCATGGCCTGGCCCGGCGCGAGCGCTGCGCACGCCGACACCAGCCCTGCCAACCAGGCTTCATTCCGAACTCTGCGAACCGTCATCGCGTCCTCCTTGGCGCGAACTGCGCCACCGCTCTCCGAGACACCGGAGAGGCACGTGACGTGCCGTGACGGGTCCACTCGAGGCGCTCCGGGCTGCGTGGAGAGGGGCCGCGCAGCCCCTCGGGTCCACTCATCGCCCGAGCTCGAGGCCGTAGGGCGCGTCCGAATCGAACGCGAGCGGCACGACGGCGCCCACGGCGCTCACCGGCAGCCGTTCGAAGAGCGGCAGCGCGTGCGCCGCCGGGTTCTGGAGGACGCGTGCGCCGAGCGCGCGCCCGAAGGCCTCGCGCGGCATCGGGACGCGGCCCGCGAGGGCCACGACGCGGACGATCTGCGCGAGGGGCGTCGGCCCTGGCTCGGCCGAGATCACGACGCCGACCGAGAGCCCCGCGCGCCGGTCCTCCTCGCGCTCGCCCTCGACCCGCGAGAGCGGCGCCGGGATCACGTCGTCCGCGCAGCTCACGACCACGTCGCCGCCCCGCTCGTTCACGAGCGCGATCGCCTCGAGCATGCCGGCCTCGAAGCTCCGCGCGCCGGCCGCGAGCGCCGTGGAGAAGGCCGTGTTGCTCTGACCGATCGAGCCGAGGCCGCTGCCCGCGTTGTGCACGCTGTTCTTGAAACGCATGGGCGAGAGCTGGCCGTCGCCGCGGAAGATCGTGTCGAGCAGCAGCACCATGGTCTCGATCTCGCCGAAGCTCGACGTGTAGATGGTCGCGATCGACTTCGGATCGCGACCAGCCGCGGTCACGGCCTGCGCCGCAGCCTCCCCGAACATGCGCGTGAGGCGGCTCGAGCCCCGGAGGAGCCGCGGCGGGACCCATGCACACGGCGCATCGTCGAGACTCGGATCATGAGCCCCCTTCATGAAGGCCTCGAGGCTCCCGGTGCCCGGCGCCCAGAGCGAGAGGCCGGTGATCCAGAGCGGCCTCACGCGCCACCCCCGTGCCGCGCGCGAGAGCGCACCCACGACGGGCTCCCGATCGCGAGGCAGACGTTCGAGCCGCCGAAGGCGAACGCGTTGCAGAGCGCGACGCCGACCTCGCCGTCCGAGCGACCGTCCGCAAGCACGTTCACGCGGATCGCAGGGTCCTTCGGGTCGGCGCCGAGCGAGCGCGGGATGCGGTTCGTGCGCACCGCGTGCGCCGCGAACACGGCGGAGGTCGCGCCCGCGGCGCCGAGCTGGTGGCCGGTGTAGCCCTTGGTCGAGATCACGGGCACCTCCGGCCCGAGCACGCCCTCGACCGCCATGGACTCGGCGACGTCGTTCTGCGGCGTGGCCGTGCCGTGCGCGACGAGCAGGCCCACGTCCGCCGGCGCGAGCCCGCCCATCGCGAGGGCGCGCTGCATCGCCTCCTTGGCGCCGCGGCCCGAGGGCTCGGGCGAGGACATGTTGTACGCGTCGGACGACTCGCCGACCCCGAGGAGGTAGGCGAGCGCGTCCTCGTGCGCGTCCTCGTGCTCTCGCTCGAGCAGCATGAGGCCCGCGCCCTCGCCGATGTTGATGCCCGCGCGGTCGCTCGAGAACGGCTTGCAGTGCGTCTCGGAGAGAATGCCGAGGCCCCGGAAGCCGTGGAGCGTCATCTTGCAGAGGCTGTCGATGCCTCCGACGAGCGCCGCGTCGATCAAGCCGAGCTCGATCAGGCGCATGGCCGACGCGTGCACCTTGCCGCTCGAGCTGCACGCGGTGGACACGACGTAGGTCGGCCCCGAGGCGCCGGTCATGCGGCGGACGAGCACGCCGAGTGCGTTGAAATCGTGCTGGGTCGCGAGGTCGTAGCCTGTCGGCATCGCGCCACCTTCGGGCCCACCGGTCTCACACCAGTGGCGATAGGCCGCCTCGGTGGCGTCGAGGCCGCCGGTGCTCGTGCCCACGAGGACCGCGACGCGGCGCGGCCCCCAGCGCGCGAGCGCGCGGTCGAGCGCGGGCCGCACCTCGGAGAGCGCCATCGCGCCGATGCGAGCCAGGCGTGTGTCGTACGCGCGGTCGGACGGCGCGAGCGCCGGCAGCGACCCGGGCACCGCGCCGACGACGGTGGGGAACGGCAGCGAGAGAGAGAGCCCATCGAGCTGGTCCGAGGGGCGGAGGCCGGTGCGGCCCCCGTCGAGGGCGGCGAGCGTCTCGGCGGTGCTCCAGCCCATCGAGCCGACCGCGGACATGGCGGTGATCAAGAGGCGCGACACCCGCGTGGCGTACCACGGATCCCGCGTCGGACCGCCCGCCCGCGGGGGCGCGCACGCCAGGCACCGCGACACCGATGTCAGATTGCGCGGCCGCGGGCCCTGTCGATAGGCTTGAGCCTCTCTTGAACGTTGGTCGGTAGGCGTGTTAGCACCGCGGGCCGATCACGTTCGTGGTGGTTCGTGGCTCGTAAGAGGAGGCTCTCGTGATGAATCTGAACAAGATTGCTTTGTGCGGCGCGGTTGCCGGCTCGGTGGCGACGATGGGCTGCGGCGGCGGCGGCGGCGGCGGCGGCGGCGCGGACAGCGGCGCGCGGGCTCCGGTGTCGGCCACTTACATCGTCGGCACGATCACGATCCCCGACGCCCCGACCGGCGCGATGATGAACATCACCCCCGGCTTCAACCTCGACGACAAGGTCTCGACCGAGGGCGGCGCGGGCAACTGCGAAGACGCGATCGGGGACTTCCAGAACCCGACCGGTGAGACCGGTGTCGACAACCAGCTCGTCGGGTCCCTCATCGGCCTCCTCCGCGGCTTCGCGGCCGACCTCGACGTCCAGATGACGGTCGACGAGCAGATCTCGACCGGCGCGCTCCTGCTCGCGGTGCGCGTGAACGACATCGACAGCTTCACGACGGACTCGAGCGTCACGCTCGACCTCTTCCTCGTCGACCCCGCGGGCTGCGCGATGAGCCCCTGCGCGCCGCAGGGCGGGCGGGTGTCGGCCGACCAGACGTGGGAGATGTCCTCGCGCCCCGCGCTCGCCACCGGCCTTCCGGCGAGCATCGCCGAAGGCGTGCTCTCGGGCGGTCCCCTCGACCTCCCGCTCTCGTTCGAGGCGGGCGGCATGGCGATCAACCTCACGATCCGTGACGCGCAGATCGGCGGCGCGATCAGCGAGGACAGCATGGAGAACGGCAACATCGGCGGCGAGCTCCGCATCGACGACATCGTCGAGCTCGCCGAGGGCATCATGCCGGGCATCGGCGAGACGGCCCGTGGCATCCTCGAGGGTCAGGCCGACCTGAGCCCCAGCTCGGACCCGATGGTGTGCGAGTCGATCTCGGCCGGCATCGGCTTCGGCGCCGTCACGGGCACGGTGGAGTGAGCCTGGAGGCGTGACCGCGAGGTCGCGCCGGGCGTTCGCGAGGCCGCGTCCCTCTCCGGGGCGCGGCCTCTTGCGTTCGCGCCCTGCTCAGGGCCCGCGCACGAACAACCTCCAGAGCCGCCCGCTCTCCTCGAGATACTCCCAGGATTCCGCGTCGCTCGGTCGGCACTGGCGGGGCGCCACGACGGCGATCCGAGCGGGTGATTTCTGCACGGGCCCTCACGACAGGAGGAGGCGACCCCACTTCAGCCTCGGCGCGAGCCAAGCGTCGACCGAGAGGCGGCCCGGCCCCGCGATCGCGAGGACGAGCCCACACACGAGGTAGAGCACCGCGAGCTCCTTGCGACCCCACGGATCGCCCGCGTGCACCACGAGCCCGGCGACGATCATGGTGAAGGTGTAGGGGATCGCCGCCAGGCGCGTGAGCACCCCTGGCACGAGCAGCGCGGCGCAGACGAGCTCGCCGAAGATCGCGAGCGCGAGGCTCGTCGCCGGGCCCACGCCGAGAGGGTCGGCGAAGTCCGCGGACATCTCGGCGTAGCCGGTGGCCTTGGACCAGCCGTGCACCATCATCATCGCGCCCGCGGCCATGCGGAGGAGGAGGAGGGCAACGGACACGGGGAGGGGCTCGCGGGCTCGCGCCATGTCGACCATGGCGGACGGCTACCACGCGGGCCGTCGCTCCGCATGGCGTGTTCACACGAACGTGATGTGCTCCTCCTCGAGGTGCGGCAGCGTGTTGAACGAGAAGAGCGTGAGCCCTCGCTCACCGCGCAGGGCGAGCTCGCTCATCGCGGTGTTGCGGGTCGCGAACATGAGCTCGAAGGTCCGCTCGAGCGAGCATCCGAGGGCCTCGCCGACGACGGCCGAGATCAGACCACCGCTCGAGATCACCCAGACCTCGGCGTGGTCTCCGAGCTCACCGAGGCGCGGGGCGATGGTGCGCGCGCGGGCCATGAAGTCGGACCAGCGCTCGACGTCGGGGTGGTGGAGCTCGCCGCGCGCCCACGCGGGCATCGTGAGGAGGATGAGCTCGACGAAGGCGCGCTTTCCCGCGCCTCCGAACGCGCGGCGCGCCGCGTCGCCGATCGCGTCGTCGCGCTTGGCGAGCTCGGGCGCGAGCGCGACGAGGAGCTGGATGCCATGGTGCTCGTCGAGCGCCTCGAGCGTCGTGGGCTCGGCCAGAGCACGCCCGCCGGCCTCCTGGTAGGCGGACGCGAGCTCGAGGAAGGTGTCGCGGTGCCGACGGCGGGGGCCGACGAGCACGTGCGTCGGGGCCTTGCCACGCATGGCGAGCCAGCGACCGAGGCGTTGGCTCTGGAGGCGGCCGAGCGCGGAAAGATCGTCGTAGTCGCTCGCGCCCGCGGAGGCCTGTCCGTGCCTGACGAAGAGCGCGCGCGTCACGACAGCGCGATCCCGTTCGAGGAGAAGTCCCACGCCAGGCGAACGAGCACGTCCACGAACTCGACCACGAAGAAGCGCCAGTAGCCCCACGCCACCACCGCGAGCAGCGCGAGCTGCGCGAGGGCCCGCACGCCGAGCCACGGCTTGGGGGACGCGTCGTCGACCGCCTGCTTCATCGCGCGAAGGCGGAGGCTCTTGCGATCGCCGCTCGTGAGCTCGA
Organism: Deltaproteobacteria bacterium; assembly: GCA_046342295.1. Classification (GTDB taxonomy): domain Bacteria; phylum Myxococcota_A; class Polyangia; order Polyangiales; family Sandaracinaceae; genus JAFLCL01. The sequence continues at coordinate 42,130 of JBKDQC010000599.1, forward strand.
GCAGGAGCTCTCGACCGGACTTGGCCGCCCCGTACGCGGCGAGGAAGAGGTCGGCCGAGACACCGACCGGAGCGCGCCGCCCCTCGACCGTCGCGACGAGCGCGGTGCCGCCCTCGAGCGAGAGCCTGCCCCGGACCCAGGCGGATCCCTTGGCGAGGGCGTGCTCGAGCGTCCCGAGCGCGGGGAGCCTCTTGCGGCGAGGCGGAACCGGCACGATCGGAAGCACCAGGCCGACGCCCCGACCACCGGCGCCGAGCATGGCGAGGCAGAACGTCAGCCCGACCGCGACCTGACCCACCGCGAACACACCCAGGGCGGCCTGGCCGACCGCGATGACGCCGCGCGCGACCTGCCCGATCGCGATCACGCCCGTCGCGAACTGCCCGAGCGCGATGAAGCCTGTCGCCTCCTGCCCGATCGCGATGACGCCCTCGGCGTGCTGGCCGACCGCGAAGAACCTCATGGAGCGCAGAGCATATCCGAGCGCAGCTCGGCCGGGTCGGCTTTGACGAGGCCCCCGCCCCCTGCTACATGGCGCTCCCCTTCAGGGGTCGTAGCTCAGATGGGAGAGCGCCTCGATGGCATCGAGGAGGTCAGGGGTTCGATTCCCCTCGACTCCACTAGGATGAGAAAGCCCGCGAAAGCGGGCTTTTTCGTGTCTGTGCGACCGAGGTCGCACCGCGGCCGCGTGTGGAGGAGCGGGTCAGGGCTGCTCGTCCAGGCCAACCGCGCTCATGAACCGGTCGAGCTCCGCGCTCGTGCACTCGAGCTCGGGGGCGGCGGCCTCGAACCAGCCGATCGCGCGCATGGCGCTCGCGCGCTCGGGCTCGTTCGCGCCGATCGCGAGGGGGCGGCGGCCCACGCCGAGGTGCAGCACGCGCCCGCGTCGGCCCCACGAGGCGTAGACGCCCTTCTTCACCGATGCGCGCACCGACGCGATCGGGGCGCGCGAGATCTCGGGGCCGTCGGTGCGGAGCAGGACCACAGCTTCTTCCTCGACCCGCAGGCGCCTCCCGCCGAGCTGGAGGAAGAGCATCGCGAAGAGCGGCAGCACGGTCATGGGCAGCGACAGCGAGCAGAGGCTGATCGCGACGAGGTAGCCCCAGCCCGTGATCTGGACCGCGAACGTGGCGACCGCGATCGCCACGCCCGAGAGCGCCAGGCCCAGGCCCAGACCCGTCATGACGCCCGCGCGCAGGACCACGCCGAGCCACGGATCGAGCACGCTGCGCTGGAGCGAGAGCTCGAGGGTCGTGACAGGGCCGCGCCTGTCAGTCGGCGTCGCGGCGTGGCGTCCTCCGGGTCCGTCTTGAAGCATCGATCGCGGGTCGCTATGTAGCGCACCCCCTCCGAGGGCGACACCGCAGCGAGTCACCCAGCGCGGCCCTTCGAACGACCCCACGAGACACGGACCACGAGACACGATGAGCGACACGACCATTCCCGAGACCGGCGCGCCCCCGACACCCACGTTCGATCCCACGCCGTGGTTGGCGCGCGAGCTGGGGCTGCCCGAACGCGGCGTGCGCGCGGTGGTGGCGCTGCTCGCGGAGAACGCGACGGTCCCGTTCATCGCCCGCTACCGCAAGGAGGCGACCGGCGGCCTCGACGAGGTGCAGATCCGCGACATCCAGGAGAAGCGCACCTACGTGCTCGAGATGGAGGAGCGTCGCGCCGCGATCCTCGAGGAGATCGGCAAGCAGGGCAAGCTGACGCCCGAGCTCGAGAAGAAGATCCGCATGGCGGCCACCAAGGCCGAGCTCGAGGATCTCTACCTCCCGTACAAGCCCAAGCGCCGCACGCGCGCGATGATCGCGAAGGAGCGCGGCCTCGAGCCGCTCGCGCTGCGCATCCTCGCGCAGCCGGGCGAGGGCGATCCTTCGGGTGAGGCGCAAGCCTTCGTCGATCCGGCCAAGGAGGTGCCCTCGGTGGCCGAGGCGCTCAAGGGTGCGCGCGACATCGTCGCCGAGATCGTGGCCGAGCGCGCCGAGGCGCGCGCGATCGTGCGCGAGGCCTTCGAGAAGGAGGGCGTGCTCACGACCACGGCGGTGCCCGAGAAGACGAAAGAGCCGACGAAATTCGAGCAGTACTACGAGTTCAGCGAGCCGATCGCGCAAATTCCGTCGCACCGCTTCCTGGCGATCCGCCGCGGTGAGAAAGAAGGAATCCTTCGGACCGAGATCGGGCTCGACGCGGAGCGCACGGTGCCCAAGCTCGGGGCGGTGATGAAGCTCGACCGCCGCTCGCCCTGGGCGGGTGAGCTCGAGGCCGCCGTGCTCGACGGCTACAAGCGCTTGCTCGTACCGAGCGTCGAGAACGACGTGCGCGTCGAGCTGAAGATGAAGGCCGACCGCGCCGCGGTCGACGTCTTCGCCGACAACCTGAAGCACCTCCTGCTCGCGGCGCCGCTGGGCACCAAGACCGTGATCGGCGTCGATCCAGGCATCCGCACGGGCTGCAAGATCGCGGTGCTCGACGCGACCGGGAAGTTCCTCGAGAACACGACGATCTATCCGGGGCAGGGCGCGGCCAAGGACGAAGAGGCCAAGCGCATCGTCACGGGCTTCGCCAAGAAGTACGAGCCCTTCGCGTTCGCCGTCGGCAATGGGACGGCGGGCCGCGAGACGGAGAGCTTCGTGAAGAAGACGCTCGCCGAGGCGGGTCTGTCCACGGTGCTCGTCGTGCCGGTGAGCGAGTCGGGCGCGAGCGTGTACTCCGCGAGCGACGTGGCGCGCGAGGAATTCCCCGATCTGGATCTCACCGTGCGCGGCGCGATCTCGATCGGGCGGCGCCTCCAGGATCCGCTCGCCGAGCTCGTGAAGCTCGACCCGAAATCCATCGGCGTCGGTCAATACCAGCACGACGTCCATCAGCCGCTCCTCGGCCGAAAGCTGGGCGAGGTCGTCGAGAGCTGCGTGAACCGCGTGGGCGTGGAGCTCAACACCGCGAGCGCTGCGCTGCTGTCGTACGTTGCAGGCGTGGGGCCCTCCCTCGCGAAGAAGATCGTGAAGCACCGTGATTCGAACGGGCCATTCTCCAGCCGCTCCGGGGTGCTGGAGGTGTCCGGCCTCGGGCCGCGCGCGTTCGAGCAGTGCGCGGGCTTCCTCCGCATCCACGGATCCTCCCATCCGCTCGATGCGAGCGCCGTGCATCCAGAGCGCTACGCGCTGGTCGAGCGCATGGCCGCCGATCTCGGCGTGAGCGTGGCCGAGCTCGTGGGCCAGAAAGACAAGGTCCGCGCGATCAAGCTCGAGAAATACATCACCGAGGACGTGGGGCGCCCCACGCTCGAGGACATCCTCGTCGAGCTCGAGAAGCCCGGCCGCGATCCTCGCGCGAGCTTCGAACCGCCGAAATTCCGGGATGACGTGACCACGCTCGAGGATCTCAAGGAGGGCATGATCCTCGAGGGCGTGGTCACCAACGTCACGGCCTTCGGCGCCTTCGTGGACGTGGGCGTGCACCAGGACGGCTTGGTCCACGTGAGCCGCCTGAGCGACCGCTTCGTGCGCGATCCCGCCGAGGTCGCGAAGGTCGGCGACAAGCTGAAGGTGAAGGTCCTCGAGGTGGACCTCGCGCGCAAGCGCATCTCTCTCTCGGCGCGCATGGACGAGAGCCCACAGCGAGGCGCGCGTGACCCGAACGCCCGCGACGGGCGCGGCCACGTCGGTGGGCCCAACCGCGGGTCGCCGCAGGGCGGCGGACACGGCCGGGGCGGGCCGCCGCCGCGGACGGGCGCGCCACCGCTCGCCACGAAATTCTCGAACAACCCGTTCGCGGGCCTCCTCAAGAAGTAGGGCCTCTTCGAGACCACCGATCCGAGCAAGGCCGCATCGATGGTCGCGCGAGCGGGCGCGTCAGAGCCCCCGCAGAGCAGTCTCGACGCGGCCGCGCTCGGTCGTGCCCGCCCGCAAGGCCCGCTCGTAGTACTGCCGCGCCTGCGCGCGGTCGCTGCGGGCGCGCATCACGTCTCCGTAGAGCGCGAGCGCGTCGGCTTGCTCGGCCTGCACACGGAGAATGGAGTCGAGGAAGCCGCTCGCGAGCACGTCGCGCTGCTGCGAGAGCGCCAGACGTGCGGCGCGGAGCATGGGCTCGACGTTGCGCGTGTCGAAGCCGAAGGCTGTGCGGTAGGACTCGTACGCTTCCTCCGTGCGGGCCGTGCGTGCGAGCACATCGGCGAGCGCGGTCATCGCCGCTTGGTCGTTCGTCACGATCTCGAGCGCGCGCCGCAGCGCGGACTCGGCGCCGCCGAGCTCCCCGCGCGCCGCGAGGACACGTCCGAGGCCCGCGTGCGCCGGCTCGTGGTCCTGGCGGGCGGCCAGCGCTGCGCGGAAGGCCGCCTCGGCGCCCTCGAGCTGCGACGCGGAGACGAGCGCGTCGCCCAAAGCCGTCTGCGCCTCGGGCCACGCGGGTCGGCCCGCGACGGCCCGCTCGAGGAGCGCACGCCCCTCGTCCCCCCGGAGCAAGCGGCCGAGCTCGTAGTGGACCTCCGGGTCGAGCCCATCGAGCTCGAGCGCCCGGCGCAGCGCTCGGACCGCGTCCTCGCGCTGGCTCACGGCCGCGTAGAGGCGGCCGAGACCGAGGTGCGGGGCCGCCTCGCCCGGTCGCACGGCGGCCGCGCGCTGGTAGGCGGCCACGGCCTCGGTCGTGGCGGCGCGCAGGCGATGCGCCTCACCGAGCGCGAGCAAGCCCTCGTAGAGCGTGGGGTCGACGGCCAGCACCTCGTTCAGCGCCTCGAACGCGCGCGCGCTCCGGGCCCAGACCAGGTCCGTGCGGGCCTGGCACACGCGGGTGAGCGGTGCCGTTCGCTGGGCGCGGGCCATCGCGCGGCAGGCGGCCTCGGCGCCGCGGTGGTCCCGCTCCTCGAACGAGACCCGCGCGACATCGAAGAGCGCCTCGAGTGATCCGCGCGACAGCCGCGCGGTGCGCCCGAGCTGCTGCCGCGCCTCGCGGTAGCGGCCGGAGCGCAGAAGAGCCACGCCGAGGGCACGCTGCGCGCTCGCGTCGGCAGGCGCAGCGATCGCGGCTTCACGCAAGCGCGGCAGCTCCGTCTCCTGTGCCGACGCACGCGACAGGGGAGCGAGCACGACGGCCAGACTCGCGCACAGGACGACGGTGAAGAACGAGCGCATGGTCACCTCGCGCGAAACATACCGCGTCGCGCGCACGAGGATTCGCCGAGACGCTGCCAGGCCCGATTCAGCTCCCTCCACCCCCTCCAGCCAGCGAGCCCCCTCCAGCCAGCTCAGAGCTGTGAGAGCCCGGTGCGGGCGTCGGCGTTGTTCGGGTCGAGCTGGAGGGCGCGCTCGAGCTCGCGCCGCGCCGCATCTCGGTTGCCGCTGCGGGCATGCGCTCGCCCGAGACCCACGTGGAACCCTGCGTTGGTGGGCGCGAGCTGGACCGCGCGCTCGTAGGCCTGCACCGCACCGGTCGTGTCTCCCGCCGAGAGGCGGGCCGCGCCCAGGCCGCTCCATACGCTCGCGTTCGTCGGCGCGAGGCGGGTCGCCTGCTCGTAGGCCTGCGCGGCCTCGCGGTAGCGCCTCGCCTGGAAGTGCGCACGAGCCTGGGCCCGGAGGTCGTCGACGCTCGCCGTCCCCCCCGCCCCGCCGCCCGCGGCGCCAGCGCTCGGCGCACCCGCTCCGCCGGCACCCGCTCCGCCGGCACCCGCTCCGCCGGCACCCGTGCCGCCAGCGCCCGTGCCGCCAGCGCCCGTGCCGCCAGCGCCCGTGCCGCCAGCGCCCGTGCCGCCAGCGCCCGTGCCAGCGCCCGGGCGAAGTCCCGTGGCCAGCCGGGGTGCACCGGTGCTCGCGCTGCCGCTGCCTGTCGAGCCCGCCGAACCGCTGCCGGCTGAACCCGAGCCGCTGCCCGTCGAGCCCGCCGAGGTGGCCGATGAACCCGAGCCGCTCGTCGAGCCGCTGCCCGCCGAAGTGCTCCCGGCCGCACTGGGGCGCATGCCGGACGCCAGGCCACCGCCACCAGAGCCACCACCTGAGCTGCTGCCGCCACTGGCAGAGCCGCCCGTGCCCGTTCCACTCCCGCTGGGGCGCGTTCCGCTCGCGAGGCCGATGCCGCCGCTTCCGCCCGAGCCGCCAGAGCCCGAGCCGCCAGAGCCCGAGCCGCCCGAGCCGCCAGAGCCCGAGCCACCAGAGCCCAAGCCGCCAGCGCCCGAGCCACCAGCGCCCGAGCCGCCAGAGCCGGACACGGAAGGTGCGGTCGTGGCCACCGCCGCGCTCGCGCGCGGCTGGAGCGTGATCGTCGTCGTGAAATCACTCGCGGGCATCGTCGACACGCTCGACTCGTAGTGACCTTCGAGCGTGGCGGTCGCCTGCACCAAGGAATCCCGGGGCACTTCGATCGTGACGGGCGCAGTGCCTCGCGGCGTTCCGTTGACCGTGATCGCCGCGCCAGGCGGGCTCGACTGCAGCGTCACCCGGACCATCGGCGCGGGCGCGGTCGGAGCGGGGACGACGGGAGGAGCAACGGCGACAGGCACCGTCGGGACGGGCGTTGCGGGGACCGCCATCGGCGTTGCAGGGATCGCCACCGGCGGCGCGCCCGAGACGGCCGCGAGGATGGTCGTCTGCACCCCGCCGAGGTCCAAGAACCAAGCCGCGGCGGCACCCGCGACCGTCGTGAAGCCGCAGAAGCCCACGAGGCCGAGAAACACCCACAGGCCGGTGCGTCGCTTCCTCGGTTCCTCGGGCGTCGCCGCGCTGCTGTACGCGGGCGCAGGCGCTCCGAAACCACTGGCCGGCGCAGGCGCTCCGAACCCGCCCGCAGGCGCACCGAAGCCACCCGCGCTCGAAGGCGCGCCGAAGCCACCCGCGCTCGAAGGCGCGCCGAAGCCGCCCGCGCCCGAGGCCGCGCCGAAGCCACCCGCGCTCGAAGGCGCACCGAAGCCGCCCGCGCCCGAGGCCGCGCCGAAGCCACCCGCGCCCGAGGCCGCGCCGAAGCCACCCGCGCCCGAGGCCGCGCCGAAGCCACCCGCGCCCGAGGCCGCGCCGAAGCCACCCGCGCCCGAAGGCGCACCGAAGCCGCCCGCGCCCGAGGCGGCACCCGCGCTCGAAGGCACACCGAAGCCGCCCGAGGCCGCGCCGAAGCCACCCGCGCCCGAAGGCGCTCCCGCGCTCGAGGGCGCATCGAAGCCACCCGCACCCGCGGAGCCGCCGGGCCCTTGCGGCGGACCGAACGGCGCACCCTGTTGCGGGGGCGCCCCGAAGCCCGATGCGGGCGCTCCAAACCCCGCGCCCGATGCGGGCGCTCCGAAGCCGGGTGCGGGCGCCGTCGACGCCTGCGCGGCGGGTGGGCTCGCGGGCGCTGGCTGCGCTGTCGCTGGGGGAGCGCCCTCGATCTCTTCGAGGCCGCCGAGCGCCCGCAGCTCGTTCACCATGTCCCGCGAGACTGCCTTCGTCTCCGCGAAATCATCGAAGTCGAGCGCCGCCGGCTCGGGCGCTGCGGGCTGGCTGGGAGGTGGGGGCGGCACCGCGAGGCCTCCCGACGGCGGGGCCGACATCTGCCCCGGGACCGTCGTCCGCGGCGGAGGCGGGGGGACGGAGCGCTTCTGACCCGGAACCGGAGGAGGATGAGACTGGCGTTGTGTCATGGCGGAACCGTCGGAGTGGGGCGTGGCGAGAAGAGCCTCGGCGCCGGCGAGGTCGAGCGCGGACAACTGTTCCGTGCCGTCGGTACGGGGAGACGGCTGCGGCACAGCGACCGCGGCGAGGCCGAGAAGCGTTCCGCCGCCCTGCGGCCGGGACTGCGGCGCTCCGAGAGGACCCGTGAGCGGCTCGAGGATGCGGCGCACCTGCTGGGCCGAGAAAGGTCGGTCGCGCGGATCCTTCTGGAGCAATTGCGCGACGAGCGCGGTCACGACCTGGGGCTGCCCCTCGAGCGCTGGCGCGGGCTTCTGTCGGTGCTGCTCGAGGATCTCGTCGGCCGTCCCGACGAAGGGGGGCGCGCCGGTCAGGAGCTCGAAGAGCAAGCAGCCCAACGCGTAGAGGTCGCTACGGAAGCTCACGAGCTTGCCCAGCGCGTGCTCGGGCGACACGTAGGCGGGCTTTCCCACGATCTCGAACACCGACGCCGAGGCGATTCGCATGGCGACGCCCGTGTCGATCAGGCGGATGTCGCCATCGGGCTGCACGATGACGTGCTCGGGCGAGAGATCGCGCTGGAGCAGGCCGGCACGGTGAACCTCGTCGAGCGCTGCAGCGAGCTGTGCGACGACCTGGAGCGCGCCCTCGTAGGGCGCGCCGCGCGCGATCTTCTGACGCAGAGACTCGCCCTCGACCTCGACCCGGAAGACCCACGGGACATCGTCCGCAACACCGGTGGCATACACCTCCGCCAGGTAGGGGTGTCTGAGCGTCGCGAGCTTCTCGAGCTCGCGGCCGACACGCCCGCGCTCCGCGGCCGTCCACGCGCGCGCCGCCTCGATCAGCTTGAGCGCTCCGCGACGTTGCGTCGCCGCCTCGAGCGCACGATACGTGGCGCCCGACTGACCAGCGGCGATGCGATCGCCCAGCTGGAAGCGCTGCGAGAGGACGTTCGGAAGCGAGCCGTCTGACATGGGGGTGCGATGCTAGCCGGTGACATGGACGGGTCAACGCGGTGGCCCCGCCGCCAGTTGAGCTTTGACACGGTTTGACCTCGCGGCTTGGGCTTCGGTCGAACGCCGGCCGGGCCATGCAAATCCGGCTCTCGCCAAGGAGCAGCGCTCGAAGCAACATCGGGCACGAGCCGCCGATACCGAGCGCATGTCTGACGACAAGACCGAGGAGCCCACACCCAGGCGTTTGAGGGAGGCGCGCGAGCGCGGCCAGGTCGCGAGGAGCAAGGAGCTCGGGACGGCCGCGCTGCTGCTCGTGACCGCGGCGACGCTCGCGAGCGCGGCGCCCGGCTTCCTCCGCTCGTTCCGCGACCTGCTCGAGCCTGCGCTCGCCGCCGCACGCGGCGAGAGCGAGCTCTCCGCGGCCGGGGCGCTGTCATTGGGCATGGAGGTCGCCTCGGGCGTGAGCCTGCCCGTCCTCGCAGCGCTCGTGACCGTCGCGGTGGTCGCTTCGATCGTCCAGACGGGCCCCGTGCTCGCGCTCCAGGCGATCCGCTGGGACCTCTCTCGCCTCGATCCGATCGCGGGCGCAAGCCGTCTCTTCGGTCGCGACGCGTGGGTCGAGCTCGGCCGTTCCGTGCTCAAGGTGGGCATCGTCGCCTGGGTCGTGATCGGGGTCGTCGAAGACGCGATGCGCGGCTCGATCGCCCTCGTCGGGCGCGACGCGAGCGCGCTCGCCGGCGCGCTCGGCGCCGTGGTGCAGGGCCTCCTCACGCGGAGCGGAGGCGCCATGCTGGCGGTCGCAGCCGCCGATGTCGTCTACCAGCGCTGGCGGCTCACGAAGGAGCTGCGCATGACCAAGGAGGAGGTCAAGCGCGAGCACAAGGACGCCGAAGGCGACCCGCACGCGAAGGGAGAGCGCGACCGTGTGCGTCGCGAGATCGCGCAGCACGACACAGCTGAATCCGTGCGCAGGGCGAGCGTGGTCGTCGTCAACCCCACCCACCTCGCCGTCGCGCTGCGCTTCGAGGAAGAGGAGAGCGAGGGCGCGCCCGAGGTCGTCGCCAAGGGCATGGAGGAGGAGGCGATCTACATCCGCCGACTCGCGGAGGAGGCGGGCGTGCCCATCGTGCGTGACATCCCTCTGGCGCGAGGCCTCTTCGAGCTCGAGCTCGGTGCGGAGATCCCCGAGCGCCTCTACGACGCAGTGGCCGCCGTGCTGCACGTCGCGTGGGCCGAGCGCGCCGCGGGCGAGCACGGGGGAGGTGCCGCTTGAGCGCGCTTCGCGTTTCCGACGGCGCGCTCTCTCCAGCGACGATCACCAGCCTCGCCGACGAGCTGGGCGAGCTCGCGCGCGCACAGGCTGTTCACGGCGCGGAGCTCGCGCCCGAGCTCGTCCGCCTCGGAGCGGCGTGGCGCACGCCGGACGCGCACACGGGCCTCGGCGAGGCCGCGCCCATGCTCCGCACCGCAACCCTCGAGGAGGTCACTCGCATCGGCGCCCACCTCGGTCGGCTCGAGCGGGCGGCGAGCGAGCTGCCGGAGGAAGACAGTCTGCGCATCGCGGGGCGGCTCGCGCGCGTGCGCGTGCTCGTCGAGTGCGCGGGAGCGCTCGCGACGCTCCGGGCGGTCGCGGCCGCGGGCCTCTGCGCCGCGAGGCCGGCGTGAGCCCCGAGGCGGCCTTGCTCGCGCGTGCGCTCCTGGACGGCCGCACGCTCGCGTCGGTGATCGGAGTGCCCGACGCGAGCCTCGAGGCGGCCCGCGACCTGGCGCGTTGGGCCGCGGCGATCGGCGAGCCGCAGCTCGCGCTCGCGGTCTGGGACGGCTGCGCCGCGCTCGATGACGCGGCGCCCTCGTGGCTCGGCCTGGCCGAGGTGGCCCTCGCGGCAGGCGAGGCCGGCCGCGCCTTCGAGGCGGCCGCGCAAGCGCGGGACCGCGCCGGCATCACGGACCGGGATCGCGCCGCGCTCGTCTCGGCGCGCGCCTGTCTACTCGGGGGGCGCGTCGCGGAGGCGCGCGCGTGGCTCCACACGATCTCCGGCGACGCGGACAACGACGTCGCGCAGCTCGCACGCGCGATCGAAGCGTCGCTCGAGGCGCGTGCGGTGCAGGCTGGATGACGCCGTGGCGAGGACCGCACGCTCGGTCCATGGTCGGCCGATGCCTCGCACCCTGTCCGAAAAGCCCCGGGCTCTCGTCACCGGCGCCAGCCGCGGCATCGGCCGCGCGATCGCCGTCGAGCTCGCCAGGGCCGGCTATCCCGTCGTGCTCCACTTCAAGTCCAACGAGGCCAGAGCCCTCGAAGTGAAAGCCGAGATCGAGGCCGCCGGCGGCCGTGCGGAGACGGTCGGCTTCGACATCGCCGACTTCGACGCGACGCAGAGAGGCCTCGCCGGGCTCGGCCTCGAGGCGCGCCCGATCGGGGTCCTCGTGAACAACGCCGGTGTCACGGCCGATGCGCCGTTTCCCGCCATGGACCGCGCGCAGTGGTCGAGCGTCATCTCGACCACCCTCGACGGCTTCTACAACGTGACCCAGCCGCTCGTGATGCCGATGGTGCGCCTCCGCTGGGGCCGGATCGTGAACATCACGAGTGTCTCGGGGCTGGTCGGCACCCGCGGCCAGGTGAACTACTCGGCCGCCAAGGCCGGGCTGATCGGGGCGACCAAGGCGCTCGCGCAGGAGCTCGCGAAGCGGAACATCACGGTCAACGCGGTCGCGCCCGGACCGGTCGAGACGGACATGTTCCAGGGGGCGCTCGCGCAAGGCACCCCGCTCGAGGAGGTCCTCAAGCACATCCCCATGCGGCGCATCGCGACGGTCGACGACGTCGCCGGCATCGTGGGCTTCCTCTGCTCGGATGCGGCCAGCTACATCACGGGGCAAGTCGTGGGAGTCAACGGCGGGATGTGTTGAGCCGGTGGGACGAGTGGACCCGGCGGCCAATCGGCCGATCGGCCGAAATTCCGGCGCACCCCCGCGAGAAATGATCCTCACGTCCGCGCGGGGTTCGACCGATGACCGGCGCATGGCCGGAGTGCCGCGCGCACCGATGCGTCCGACCGCCCACGCGCGCGTGAGGCAGAGTGGGCTCCAGCCTGTCCTCGGGGCTCCCGCCGCCGAGACCCAGGGATCGACCGAAGCCGAGCGGATCGAGCGGCTCGAACGGCGCGCGGCGCAGGCCGAGCGTCTGGCCTCGATCGGAACGATGGCCGCGGGGATCGCGCACGAGATCAACAACCCGTTGATGTACGTGCTGGCCAACACCTCCTTCGGCGTCGAGACCCTCGACCGGCACGTCGCGGCGCTGCGGCGGTTGCGGGAGGCGGGAACCGGGGGTCTCGACCCCGCGCTCGCCGATCTCGCCGAGCTGCGCACGGCGCTGCTCGAGGCGAGCGAAGGTATCGAACGGGTGCGCACGATCGTCGCCGACCTGCGCCGCTTCGCGCGCGCCGAGGGCGTCGAGACCAAGACGCTCGTGCTCGCGGAGGTCGTCGTGCGGGCAGCCCGGATGAGCGCGGGCGTGGTCGCGCCGCGCGCACGGTTGCGCACCGAGCTCGGGAGCGCGCCGCCGGTACGCGGCAGCGAGGGCATGCTCGTGCAGGTGCTCACGAACGTGCTCGTCAACGCGGCCGAAGCGATGGGGGACGGGGCCAAGCCGGGCGAGATCGTCCTTCGGACCTCGAGCAGCCGCGCGGGCGAGGCCGTGATCGAGATCCTCGACGACGGACCCGGGTTCACGGCCGAGGCCCTCGACCGCCTCTTCGACCCCTTCTTCACCACCAAGCCGGTGGGCTCGGGGACGGGTCTGGGCCTCTCGATCTCGCATGGTGTGGTGCGGGCGATGGGCGGCCTCATCACGGCCGACAACCGCCCCGAAGGAGGAGCGATCGTGAGGATCGTGCTGCCCGCTGCCCCCGACGAGAGTCATCAACCCAGCCGGGAGGCGCGTCCGAGCCGGCCCGAGCAGCTCGCGTCCGTGAGGCCGCCGCGCCCGAACCGGCCCCGCGTCCTCGTCATCGACGACGATCCGATCGTGGGCCGGTCGATCGTTCGTCTGCTGCGCTCGAGCACCGAAGCGACGGCGGTGACGAGCGGGCGCGACGCCCAGGCGCTGCTCGCCGCAGGACGCGACTACGAGCTGATCTTCTGCGATCTCATGATGCCCGACATGTCGGGCGCGGAAGTGCACGCGTGGATCCTCCGCGAGCGACCCGACCTCGCGGACCGGCTCGTGTTCCTGTCCGGGGGCGCGACCACGAGCGAGGCCCAGCGCTTTCTCGAGGAGTGCGCGCCGAGCTATCTCACCAAGCCGGTCCCGGCGCAGGTGCTGCGCGAGCTCGTCGCGCGGCGTGTCGCAGAGGGATGAAGCGGCGTTCGGCAGACCCTCACCCGAAGAACGAGAGCGCCCACTCGAACGCGACGGCGATCACGAGGATCGGGGGCACGAGACCGATGGCGGACCCGGCGACGTAGTCGCGCAGCCGCACGCGGGTCATCGCGAGCCCGTAGTTCACGGCGGGCAGGAGAAACAACACCATGCGGAGCGCCGCGATCGTGGGGATCGGGTGCCGCTCGAGGCGCTCGAGGATCTTCGCGAGCCAAGCGCGCTTGACATGCGCCAGGGCTTGGCCGCCCACCCGTCGGACGAAGACGAACGAGAAGGTCACGGACGCGAGCGCGCCGAGGTAGCCGGCGACGGCACCTCCCACGCGTCCGTACGCCAGGAGGGCCGCGAGCACGAAGACGATGCCCGGGACGTGCACGAGCTCGCCGACGGCGAAGAGCACGAGGAAGAGACCGAGGCCCCACACGCCGAGATGCTCCATCAGCGCGCGAAGGTTGTCGCGGCTCAGGTGCTCGGTCAGACCCGTGACGTGACCGATCGCGAAGAGCGTGGCGAGGAGGGCCACGAGCCCGGCGAGGCGCGGCCAGGACGGCCTGGTCTCCGGCAGCGGCCCGGTCTCGACGCGGATGAGCGTTTCGGTCGCGGCCCCGTCCGAGGCGCTCGAATCGCTGCGGTTGGGAGGCGCCGTGTCCATGCCAGAGGAAGACTTGTCACTCGCGCGGCGGCGCGCCCGTGAAGAAAGCGCGGTGAAAAAATCGCGGTGAAAAAATCGTGGTGAAAAAATCGTGGTGAAGAAATCGCGGGCGCGTCGGTCAGCGGCGCGCGACGGCGGCCGCGGCGCCGGGGGTCTCGGTGCGCGCTCTCTCGCGCGCGGTTGGAATCGGAAACGGCGCGAGCGCGCGCGCGGGGCCCTGCATCGCGCGCTGCACCATGCCGAACATCGAGCCCGGGTTCCAGAACAGGAAGCCGTCGGCGCCGCCCGTGCGAGCGCCCCGGATCTGATCGGCGATGAAGCGCGGCTCCCACTCCTGCTCCGAGAGGCCGTTGTCGAAGCCCTGGAGGAAGGGCCGGATGACGGGCCGGGGGCCGATGCGCTCGCGAAGGCGCGAGACCCCGACGTGCACGAGCGCGCGAGCGCGGTCCGGCCGGTCCCGCTCCCAGTCGAGCATCGCGTTCAGGTAGAGCATCGGCGAGAAGACGTCGATGTGGTCGGCCCAGAGCGCGAGATCCTGCCCGAGCCCCGAGCGGTCACCCTCCCAGAACGCCTGGATCCCGAACACGTCCGCCCCGAGCGGGACCGAGATCGTCGCGTCGATGCGCGCGAGCAACGCGTGCAGGTGCTGCGCGCGCGTCACGTCGGTGCGCTCGCCCGGGTAGGCCGCGAGATGCACGCCATCGTCGACGGGAAAACGGATGTAGTCGAGCTGGATCTCGTCGACGCCGAAGGCCTCGACCTCGTCGACCAGGCGCACGATCATGTCGAGGTTGCGGCGATCCCACGGGTTGAGCCATGCGCCGCCCGTGCCCCAGCTGATCCAGGGCTGCCCCTGGCGCCGGGGTCGGTTGTCCTGGATCGCGCGGTCCGGCTCGCGCACCGCGAGCTGGCGATCGCTGAAGCACACGACACGCCCGATCACGTGGATGTTCGCGTCGTGGAGGGCTTGCACGAGCGCCCGCGGATCTTCGATGTGGCGCGACTCCGAACCGGCGAGCTCGGGGATGGCGGAGTCGAAGAGCACGCGACCCATGCCGTCCTTGAAATCCACGACGGCCGTATCCATCCGCGCGCGGCGGAGCATGGCGACGATGCCCTCGACTCCGTGCAGCCGCACGAAGGGTCCCGAGATGTAGAGGCCCGTCGCGCGCTGCACACGCTGCGAGAGGTGGTCGTTGTGCGCCGCCTGCGTGAAGGCGGGCGCGGGCCTCACGGCCGAGAGCGCGACGACGAAGGCGAACAGAGCTGCGACGAATGACCACCCACGCATGGAGGAAGGTTCGCAAGATTGGCCGCTGGCGCGCAAACAAAGAGCCCGTTCGGGAGCGTATGCCCGATTCTTGCTCCGCGCGGGCCAGACCGGAGAACCTCGGCCCGTGACCCGCGGCTCGCTCGCGCTCGCGCTCCTCGTCCTGGGCCTCTCGGTGGCCGAGGCCCAGTCGCGCCCTGCCGCCGGGGCGACCGAGGCGCGCAGCTACCGCGTCCTCTTCGTCGGCAACAGCTACACCCGCTTCCACTCGATGCCGCTGATGGTGCGCGCGGCGCTCCGGTCGCTGCCGCATCGACCGAGCGTCCAGGTCGAGACGGTCGCGCACCCGGGCTGGACCCTCGAGCGTCACCTGGCGAGCGGCCGTCCGCAGCAGCGCATCGCCCGCGGCCGCTTCACGCATGTCGTGCTCCAGGACCACAGCCTCTCGGCCGTGAGCGATTCGGCGAGCCTGCGCGAGGCCGTCCGCGCGCTCCACGCCGCGAGCCGCGAGGCAGGCGCACGGACCGTGCTCTACGAGACGTGGGCGCGGCGCGAGGGCGCCGCGCAGTACGAGCGCCAAGACCCCGCGACACCGGACGAGATGCTCGCACGAATCGGCGCCGCGTACGGGGCGCTCGGGCGCGAGACCGGCGCCCCGGTCGCTCCCGCCGGACGTGCGTTCGCGATCGCGCGGGCCGAGCACCCCGAGATCGAGCTGTACCGCGCCGACGGCTCTCACCCGAGCGAGGCGGGAAGCTATCTCGTCGCGGTCACGCTCACGGGCGTGGTCTCGGGCCGCGATCCGGCGGCCCTGCGCTACGTGGTGCCCGGCGTACCGCGCCAGGAGGCCGCGACGCTGCGGGCCATCGCGGCCCGGGCGATCGCGGCAGGACCATGACGAGGTCCGGTGCTCTGTCGTCGGCTGTGGGCTCAGCGGCGCGCGCGCCTCAGAGCATGAGTCACTTGGATTGACTCATGCTCTGACGTTTCTTTCCGGAGGGTCTGGCCGCAGCCCCTCCCTCTCGCCGAGTGAATCGGCGAGAGCCTCCCTCCCGCCGATGCGAGCCCGTGGCACCCGCATCGATCCATCCGAGTGCCACGGGCTCTCAGAAGCTCCCCGAGATGCCGCCGACCCGGAGCGAGAGGCGCACACCCGTGCGCGACTCGTAGCGCGCGGGCCTCGCCTCGACCTCGCCAGCCTCGAGGCCGCTGACGAGCTGGAGGACGCCGACGAGGATCTCCACCGCGCCGAGCGCCCCGAGCGTGATCTGCGTGAGCTCCGCGTCGCTCACGGCCAAGCCCACGATGCCGGTGAAGAGCCCCGTGGCGAGGCCCGAGAGGCCTTGCGCGACGGAGAAGAGTCGCGCGTCACGCGCGCGGTCGGCGTCCGCCACCACGAAGCCCTCGAAGCGCGCCACGTCCTCGAGGCCAGGCCGACCCGCCGCGCGGAGCGCGCTCCACTGGTCGTGGCGGCGCTCCTCGGTCGAGCGCGAGACCGAGCTCAGGATGCCCGTCGCGAGCGAGAGCGCGCCGAGCTGGGCGGGGAGAATCGCGAGGATGGGCAGGAGCCCGGAGCCGTCGTCGAGCGCGAAGAACACGGGCGTCGCGCCGATCCCGAGCACACCGATCACGCAGCCGAGCACGGCGGAGATGCTGCGCGACCGCGCGGCCGCGTCCGCATCGGCAGCGAGCATCGCGTCGAGCTCGCTCACCCGCAGCTCGAGGCCGAAGGGGTCCGACAGGGCCCGCAGGGCCGAGACCGGCGCGAGGTTCTCCTCCATGATTGGCGCGCCCTCGTCCTCGATCTCGGTGCGCGCCCTCGGAGCCTCGGGGATGGGCGGATCCGAGCCCGCCGGCTCGTCCGCCGCCACGCCGAATACCGACGCCTGGGTGGCGAGCAGGGCGAACGCCAAGAGCGCGAGGGAGCGCATCGGTCGCTCAGTCCCCGAGCAGGTACGCGAACACGAGCGGAGCGACGATGGTCGCGTCGCTCTGGATCATGAACTTCGGAGTGTGCACGTCGAGCTTGCCCCAGGTGATCTTCTCGTTGGGGACCGCGCCCGAGTAGCCGCCGTAGCTCGTCACCGCGTCGCTGATCTGCGCGAAGTAGCCCCAGAAGGGCACATCCTCCATCTGGAGATCCTGGATCATCGTGGGCACGGCGCAGATCGCGAAATCCCCGGCGATGCCGCCGCCGATCTGGAAGAAGCCGACGCTCGGTGCCGAGAGCTCGAGGTTGCCGCCGCGCTCCTTCTTGGTCTTGCCGGACGCGCCCTTCTTGGCCGCCTTCTCGGCCTTCTTGCGGGCCTTGGCCTCCGCGGCCCCCTTGGCGGCGTTGTAGCCGCTCGCGTCGAGGTACCACCGCATGAGGTGGTCCATCTGCTCGGTGCCGCTCTTGACGACCTGGTGGTGCGCCACCTCGCCACGCCACACGGCGCCGGCGAACATGTTGCCGGTCGTCGAGTCCTCCCAGCCGGGAGAGTAGACGGGGATGCCCATCTCCTTGGCCGCGAACATCCAGCTGTCCTCCTTGGGGATCTGGAAGTGTTTCTCGAGCGACTTGTCCGAGAGGACCTCGAAGAGGAACTCGCTCTCGAACTTCCGCTCGCCCTTGTCGGCCGCCTTGCTCCACGCCTTGATCAGGCGCTTCTCGAGGTGGCGCATGATCGTCTCGGGGATGCACGTGTCGGTGACGCGGTTGTAGCCCTGGTCGTAGAGCGTCTTCTCGTCCTCGGCGCGCAGGCCGCGGTAGTCCTCGATGATGCGGTAGTCGTTGGCCGCGAGGAGGTTGAACACGTCCTCCTCGAGGTTCGCGCCGGTGCAACAGATCGCGTGGACGTAGCCCTTGCGGATGAGCCGCCCGAGGATGCGGCCGATGCGCGCGGTGCTCATCGCGCCCGCGAGCGTGACCATCATCTTGCCGCCCGACTCGATGTGCTTCTCGTATGCCTTCGCGGCCGCGACCACCTCGCGGCTGTTGAAGTGCAGGTAGTGGCGCTCCATGAACTTGCGGACGGTCGTCATCTCGATCTCCTCGCTGCGAGAACCGCGCCGGCGCGCGGGGCGCGCGACCATAGCTCGAAACAGTCCTCCTCGAAGAGCCGACGGGATGGCTCGCCCACGCAAGACCCCGCGGCACGTGCCCGAGCGCTTCGGCCCGAGCGCGTCGGCCCGAGCGCTTCGGCCCGAGCGCTTCGGCCCGAGCGCCGTCACACGCAGCGCGCCTCACCGGGCACGCCGCGCCCGCTGCTCTCTCCGGGGCACTGCAGCAGACACGTCGACCCGTCGCCGCAGTCGACGCCGCACCCCGTGACCTCGCACTAGACACGGCACGTCGAGCCCATGCACCTCACGGTGCTCGATTCGCCGCGGACGACGACGTCGCAGACGGCACCCCCACGGCAGCTCACGCTGGCCGAGCGCCCGACGGTGAAGTCGCACGTCGAGCCGACGCACTCGGGGCTGGCGCTGTCTCCCATGACCACCTCGCAGCTCGCCCCGTCGGTGCAATTCGCGTCGCACGAGCTCGCACAGGTGGCCGCGCACGAGGCGGCTGCGCAGTCGAGGTTGCAGCTCGAGCCGTCCCCGTTGCAGCTCGAGACGGTCGTCCAGCCACAGCCCATCGCGCTCGTACCGCCCGCACACGCGCACCCCGCGCTGGCGCAGCTGCACTGCGAGGCCATGCACGGAACTGGCCCGGGCCCTGGAGAGCCACAAGCGGTGAGGAAGAGAAGCGGAGCGAGGAAGGGAGCGACGCGCACGAGGGCTTGCATGACTCCATCCTCGCACGACCGCAGCGGCGCAATCGACGTCGCTTCGGGACGCACGATGCCGCGCCGGAGGATCTGCTATCCCCACGCGATGCGCGCCAGAGCACGGTTCTCTTGCTTCTCCGGTTGTGACGAGCACTACGGGCTCGACGAGATCGTCTACCGCTGCCGCCGCTGTGGCGGGCTCCTCGACGTCGAGCACGACCTCTCGGCGCTCCGCGAGCGATCGGGCGCGGCGTGGATGCAGCTCTTCGATCGCCGCTGGATGCGCACCGAGTGGCCCTTCGGCTCGGGCGTGTGGGGCAAGCTCGAGTGGGTCTATCCGGACATCGACCCCTCGAGCATCGTGAGCTTCGCCGAGGGCGGCTCGAACCTGCTCTGGGCCGAGCGGTATGGTCGGTCACTCGGGCTCTCGGACGTCTGGATCAAGCAGTGCGGCAACAGCCACACGGGCTCCTTCAAGGATCTCGGGATGACGGTGCTCGTCTCGGCCGTGCGCGAGATGAACCGGCGCAGCCAGCTCGCGGGCCAAGGAGCGCGCGTGCGCGCCATCGCGTGCGCCTCGACCGGAGACACCTCGGCGGCGCTCGCGGCCTACTGCGCGGCCGCGGAGATCCCGGCGCTCGTGCTCTTGCCCAAGGACAAGGTCTCCGTCGCTCAGTTGCTCCAGCCCCTCGCGAACGGCGCGACCGTGCTCTCGCTCGACACCGACTTCGACGGCTGCATGAAGGTCGTGCAGGAGCTCACCTCCGATGGCTCGATCTACCTCGCCAACTCGATGAATTCGCTCCGCCTCGAGGGGCAGAAGACGATCGCGGCCGAGCTCGTGCAGCAGTTCGACTGGGCCGTGCCGGACTGGGTGGTCATCCCCGGCGGCAACCTCGGGAACGTCTACGCGCTCGGCAAGGGCTTCCTCCTCATGAAGGAGCTCGGCGTCATCTCGCGCCTGCCTCGGATCTGCGTCGCGCAGGCCGCGCGCGCGAACCCGCTGTACCTCGCGTACCAGCGAGGCTTCGAGCGCTACGAGCCCGTGAAAGCGCAAAAGACGGCCGCGAGCGCCATCCAGATCGGCGACCCGGTGAGCATCGAGCGCGCGATCCGCGTCCTCGGGCAATTCGACGGTGTCGTCGAGCAAGCTTCGGAGGACGAGCTCGCCGACGCGGTCGCGCGCGCCGACCGCACCGGGATGTACAACTGTCCGCACACCGGGGTCGCACTCGCGGCGCTCGAGAAGCTCGCGGCCGCCAAGACGATCGCGCCCGACGAGCGCGTCGTGGTGATCAGCACGGCGCACGGCCTCAAGTTCACCGAATTCAAGCGCAACTACCACCAGGGTGAGCTCGAGGGCGCGACCGCGCGCCACGCGAACCGACCGATCGAGCTGCCGCCCGACGTCGATCGCGTCCGGGCGGTGCTCGAAGCCCGCCTCACGGCCTGACCCGACAGCTCTGCGCAGCCCGCGTGTCCGTGGTAGGAGCCCGCGATGTCGCTCACGCCGCGCTCGTGTCGCGCGTCTCTCACCGAGATGACCGAGCTCGTGCTGCCACAGCACTCGAACGTGCTCGGCAGCGCCTTCGGCGGCACGGTCCTGGCGTGGATCGACATCGCGGGCGCGATCTGCGCGCAGCGCCATTCGGGGCGTGTCTCGGTCACCGCCTCGATCGACGAGGTGAGCTTCGTCGCGCCAATCCGCATCGGGGACGTGGTGATCCTCAGCGCGCGCGTGAACGCGGCCTTCCGCACCTCGGTCGAGGTGACCGTGACGGTGCAAGTCGAAGATCGCGTCACGGCGAACCGACGCGCGTGCGTCGAGGCCTTCATGACCTTCGTCGCGGTCGACGACGCGGGCAAGCCGACGGAGGTACCCCCGCTCCTCGCCGAGACCGCCGACGACGAGCGCCGCGCGCGCGAGGCGCACGAGCGCCGCGCGGCGCGCCTCGCCAGGCGCTCCTGACGCGCGAGGCGCGCGTCGACGTGGCGCCTTCTGCGAGTCGTTTGGCGTGAATTGCGAGCGCACCGAGCCCTCCTGCGGGGGAGCTTCGAACGCCCACTCTCACCGCAGGAGCTGAACATGAATCGACCCGACGTGCCCGCGATCGTGGCGGCACAGCGAGCCTACTTTCTCAGCGGCAAGACACGTCCCGTGGAGGCGCGCGCGCAGGCGCTCACGCGCTTGCGCGCCGCGCTCGTGCGGCACGAAGCGGACATGATCGCGGCCGCCAAGGAGGACATGGGTCGCGCCGATGTCGAGACCTACTTCATGGAGATCGCGATGAACCTCGAGGAGCTGGACTTCGCGTCCAAGCACCTCGCGCAGTGGACGCGGACCGAGACCGTGAAGACGCCGACGCTGTTCTTCATGGCTGACAGCGAGATCCATGCGGAGCCCTACGGCGTGACCTTGATCGTGTCGGCCTGGAACTATCCGTTTCTCCAGCTCTTCAGCCCGCTCGTCGGGGCTCTCGCCGCCGGAAACACCGCGATCCTCAAGCCCGCGAGCGACAGCCCGCACAGCGCGGCGCTGGCACGCAAGATCATCGAGGAGACCTTCCCGCCCGAGCACGTGGTCGTGCTCGAGGGCACCAGCGAGACGACGACGCGGCTGCTCGAAGAGAAGCTCGACTACATCTTCTTCACGGGGAGCCCGCGCGTCGGGCGGATCGTGCAAGCGGCCGCCGCGCAGCACCTGACCCCCGTCACGCTCGAGCTCGGCGGCAAGAGCCCCGCGATCGTCGACGACAGCGCCGACATCGAGCAGGCCGCCAAACGCATCATGTGGTGCAAGCTGTTCAACGCGGGGCAGATCTGCGTGACCGTCGATCACTGCTACGTGCACACGCGCGTCAAGGATGCGTTCGTCGACGCCTGCAAGAAGTGGATCGTCGAATTCTACGGCGAGGATCCTTCGCGCAGCCCCGACTACGGCTTCCTGATCAACGAACGGAACTTCGACCGAGTGGTCGGCTACCTGAAGAGCGGTCGGATCCTCCACGGCGGCAAGCACGATCGGGCGCGCCGCTACCTCGAGCCGACGCTGCTCGACGAGGTCGGCGAGGACGCCCCCGTGATGCAGGAAGAGCTGTTCGGGCCCATCCTCCCGATCCTGACGTTCGATTCCCTCGACGACCTCATCCAACGACAGCAACGCAAGGACAAGCCCCTCGCGCTCTACTTCTTCAGCCGCCGTACGGAGGACCAGGACAAGGTCGTGAAGCTGACCTCCAGCGGAGGCGTGACCATCAACGACTGCATGGGCCACGGCGGCTCGTCGTACCTCCCCTTCGGCGGCGTCGGGAACAGCGGCATGGGCGCCTACCACGGCAAGCGCACGTTCGACACGTTCACCCACTTCAAGAGCGTGATGAGGGCGCCGACCTTGAAGTTGCTCGATCTCGCGATCAAGTATCCTCCGTACGCAGGTAAGCTCGCGACGGTGAAGAGGCTCGAGCGCTACCACCTGATCTGATCGTCGAAGGTGACATGGCTCGAGGGTTCGCTGTCGATCCTGGCTGGCGTGTGCTCTGGCACGATCTCGGCGTGCGCGGCTCCGACGTGCTGCGTCAGGCAGGCTTGCCGGACGATCTCCTCGTGCGCGAGGGCAGACACCTCACGGCGCCCGAGTACTTCCGGCTCTGGCGCGCCCTCGAATCATCGGTCGCGGAACCTCTGCCGCTCCGGCTCGTCGAGCGGTACTCGGTCGAGGCCTTCCAGCCGCCGCTCTTCGCGGCGCTTTGCAGCCCCGACCTCCGCACGGCCTGCAGGCGGCTCGCAACCTACAAGCGGCTCATCGGACCGATGGAGCTTCGCCTCGCAGGCGCCCTGCGCGAGCTCGCGGTGGGGATCCGCTTCCTCGGGGCTTCGGAGCCTCCGCCGGCGGGGCTCGTGCTCGCGGAGCTCGCGTTCATCGTTCAGCTCGCGCGAATCGGTACGCGAAGCTCCATCCGCCCCGCGCGCGTCCGGCTGCGCGCTCCGCCGGAGCGACACGTCGCGGACTACGAGCGGTTCTTCGGCGTACGCCTCACGCGCGCGACGAGCGACTCGATCTCCTTCTCGGCGCATGACGCGGCGCAAGCGTTCGTCACAGCCGACGACCGCATGTGGTCCTTCTTCGAGCCCGAGCTCCGGCGCCGCCTCGGGGAGCTCGAGGCAGAGAGCTCCACGACCGAGCGCGCACGCTCGGCTCTCTTCGAGCTGCTCCCGAGCGGGCGCGGAACGCTCGAAGAGGTCGCGCGAAGCCTCGCGATGAGCCCGCGAACGCTCCAGCGACAGCTGCAGGCCGAGCAGACCCCATTCCAGCGAATGCTCGGGGAGACGCGGCGGGAGCTGGCGCTGCACTACCTCAAGCGCACAGACGTGCGCTTGAGCGAGATCTCGTTCCTCCTCGGCTACACCAGCCCCAACTCGTTCTTCCGTGCCTTCCACGGCTGGACGGGCCGCACTCCGAGCGATGCCCGCCGCCGTCTCCGGGAGCGCGCGTCCAGCGCGACGCAGGCTCGGAGGGCACCCGTGCGCCCGTCCTGATCACGAGGGCAGAGGCGCGGGATCTCGACCAGTCGTCGCGATGCGGACGATGACGAGCCCGACCGTGACCTGCACCACCTCGGCGACGGCCTGCTCACCCACGCCGTCGATCCACGACGGGCCCCATCCGAGCCACACCGCCGCGACGAACGCGGCGCTCACGCTCGCGAGCACGCTCGCGAGCGCGGGCGCCCAGCGCGCGCCGCTGGCCGCGCTGCGCACTCGCAGGAGCCCGAGAAAGAGAGCGACGGTGGCCACGAGCGCGGTCGCGCGCGTCGCGAGCGACATCGAACCGGGGTCGGCGAGGGTCACT